>NZ_CP028924.1:3382847-3690378 GCF_003061515.1 Colwellia sp. Arc7-D | reverse complement strand
CAAGTTGTATGAAAGCATCTGGACCGAGCAAGGGTCACCATTATTAGTGATTAGTCAGCAGCAAAAAGCCAAAGTTGAGCATATTCTTACTGAAAAGTATGGCGATAAAGTCATCGTTGATGTTGCTATGCGTTATGGTAACCCATCTATTGGGAATGCTTTGGAGCGCTTTCAAGCAAGTGGTGTGGATAATATTATCGTATTACCGTTATACCCACAGTATGCGGGTCCCACAACAGGGGCTACTTTTGATGCCGTATTTAATAAAATTAAAACTTGGCGTTGGATACCTAGTATTCACTTTCAGAGCAGTTACCATGATAATCCGCTTTATATTAAAGCCTTAGCACAGAGTATTACTAAGCATATTGAAGTACACGGTAAACCCGATAAGTTAGTTTTTTCTTATCATGGTATGCCAAAGTACTTTCTAGAGCAGGGTGATCCTTATTATTGCTTTAGCCATAAAACTACTCGCTTAGTGGTTGAAGAACTAGGTTTGAATAAAGAAGATTATGTAATGACTTTTCAGTCTCGTTTTGGCAAAGCTGAATGGCTTAAACCTTATACTGACGAAACTTTAGAAAATCTTGCTGAAGAAGGTAATAAGCATATTGCTATTATTAGCCCAGCATTTAGTGCTGACTGCTTAGAAACGTTAGAAGAGTTAGTACACGAGAATAAAGATATATTTATTAAAGCTGGCGGTGAGCAATATCATTATATCGCTGCTTTAAATGATCAGGACGCACATATTGACGTGATGCTTGATTTAATCGAGCCACATATCACTTAATAACCTAGATACTTTAAGCTCACTTATATTTTACCAAGAGCCAGAAACAAAAAAACGAAACATATGTTTCGTTTTTTATTTATCTTTAGTATTAACTAAAGAAAGTTTTGCACTTCAGATTAAGCTGCAACTACGTTTTCAGCTTCAGGACCTTTTTGGCCTTGTTTTACGCTGAAAGTTACCGCTTGACCATCAGTCAAAGTACGGAAACCGTCACCAGAGATTGCACTAAAGTGAACAAAAACGTCAGCGCCGTTTTCTTGCTCGATGAAACCGAATCCTTTAGATTCGTTAAAAAATTTTACTTTACCAGTTACTGTATCAGACATACTAACATTTCTCGCAGATCAAAAATTAAAGTTTAGCCAAAATGGCCATATGCGGAGTAAATGCTCTTTACCTAAAAGAAGGCAAAGAAAGGTTTCCAGTAACACATATTAAAGCGTCTAGGCTGATCATAGGTCTGTTGACCACAAGATCTCTCCTTATCCCGAAACGCAAAAACTCAACGCGAAGTCATATTAACACAATAGAATTTAGGAATCTCTAAAAAATACTAAGATTGATAGACTTTTTTATAATAAAAAAAGCCAGCTAAGATGCTGGCTTTTAAAGTTTATTTTGAATTAACTAATTACATTTCAGCAATTTGGGCTTTCTGGTCAACCATTTTAGCCATAGTAGATTCAGCTTCGGCTAATTTGGCCTTTTCTTTATTAATGACTGCTTCAGGTGCTTTGCCAACAAAACTTTCGTTATTTAGCTTGCCTCGAACACGGTCTGCGTCTTTTGATAACTTATCAATTGCTTTATCTAAACGCGCTAACTCAGCATCTTTATCAATTAAACCCGCCATTGGAATTAATAGTGATAAATTCCCAATCACGGCAGTTGCTGAAGCAGGACCGTTATCGTCATCGGCAAGTATTGTAATACTTTCGAGTTTAGCTAAGGCACTAATAAACTGCTCGTTTTCAGATAAACGACGTTGGTCGTCAGCATTTACGTTTTTCAAAAGCACTGGCAATGGTTTGCTAGGAGCAATATCCATTTCGCCGCGAATGTTACGAATAGCTACAATAAGTTGTTTAACCCACTCTAAATCGTCAATTGCGGTTTGGTCGCATTGGCTTTCATCAAACTGCGGGAAGCTTTGGATCATAATGCTATCGCCAGTTTTCTCAAAGTTAGTCAAAGGCACTACACGTTGCCAAATTGTTTCAGTGATAAACGGCATAATAGGGTGCATTAATCGCAATAAAGCTTCTAAAACAGTGACTAAGGTATGACGAGTTCCACGCTGTTGCGCTTCATTACCTTTAAATAGCACAGGTTTAGTGAGCTCTAAATACCAGTCACAGAATTGATTCCAGGTAAATTCGTATAAAGCTTGTGAAGCAAGATCAAAGCGATAAGAGTTAAACGCTTCATGCACTGTTTTAACTGTTTGTTGAAATTGTCCCATAATCCAGCGATCAGCTAATGAAAACGTCATTTCTCCAGCCGATTGGCTTGATGACGTTCGACCACAGTCAAACTCTTCTGTATTCATCATTACATAACGGCTGGCATTCCATAATTTATTGGTAAAGTTACGGTAACCTTCAAGGCGTTTCATGTCCCAGCTGATATCACGACCGGTCGTTGCTACTGACGTTAAAGTAAAACGCAAGGCATCAGTGCCATGTGCTTCAATACCGTTTGGATACTCTTTTCTGGTCAGCTTTTCAATTTTAGCGGCCAACTTAGGCTGCATCATATTACCGGTGCGCTTTTGTAATAAGTCTTCAAGAGAAATACCGTCAATCATATCGAGAGGATCAACAACATTACCTTTTGATTTACTCATTTTATCGCCATTTTCATCGCGAATAAGGCCGGTCATGTAGACTTTTTTAAATGGTATTTGTGATTTGCCATTCTCGTCTTTGTTGAAATGCATGGTCATCATGATCATACGAGCAACCCAGAAGAAAATAATGTCAAAACCGGTTACCAAGACATCCGTCGGGTGAAAGGTTTTTAAATCTTCAGTTTCTTTTGGCCATCCTAGAGTTGAGAAGGTCCAAAGTGCTGATGAAAACCAAGTATCAAGCACGTCATCGTCTTGTTTTAACTTCATATCATCGGCAATGGTGTTGTTAGCGCGAACTTCAGCTTCAGTTCGACCAACATAAACTTTACCATTTTCGTCATACCAAGCTGGAATTCTGTGTCCCCACCAAAGTTGACGTGAAATACACCAATCTTGAATGTTATTCATCCAAGCAAAATACATGTTTTCGTATTGCTTAGGTACAAACTCAATTTGGCCGTCTTTTACTGCATCAACTGCAGGCCCTGCTAATTTTTCAACACGTACATACCATTGGTCAGTCAATAATGGCTCGATAATAACACCAGAGCGATCGCCATATGGCGCGACTAAGTCATGCTCTTTTACTTCGACTAATAAACCTAATTCGTCGAATTTAGCAACAATAGCCTTACGAGCAACAAATCGGTCCATACCAGCAAACTCTGCTGGTAATTCAGTGCTGTATGCATCGCACACTTCACCTTTAGTATCATAAATTTCAGCAGTGGCTAATACGGCAGCGTCTTTATCAAAGATATTGATTTGTGGTAATTGATGACGTTTGCCCACTTCATTATCGTTAAAGTCATGAGCAGGGGTTATTTTTACACAACCTGTGCCTTTTTCCATATCGGCATGATCATCACCAACAATAGGAATTAAGCGATTAACTAAAGGCAATAATACTTGTTTGCCGATTAAATCTTTATATCGAGGATCTTCAGGATTTACCGCAACACCCGTGTCACCTAATACTGTTTCAGGACGAGTGGTGGCAACGACTAAGTAGTCAAGACCATCTGCGGTTTTCGCTCCGTTAGCTAACGGATAACGCAAATGCCACATATGACCTTTTTTGTCTTTGTTTTCTACTTCTAAATCAGAAATAGCGGTATGAAATTTAGGGTCCCAATTTACTAAGCGTTTACCACGGTAAATCAAGTCGTCTTCAAATAAGCGAACAAAAACTTCTTGTACCGCTTCAGACATACCGTCATCCATGGTAAAGCGCTCTCGGCTCCAATCAATTGAATTACCTAAACGACGCATTTGTTTGCCGATAGTGCCGCCTGACTCTTCTTTCCACTGCCAAATTTTGTCTATAAAACCTTCACGACCATAGTCATGACGAGTTTTATCTTCTTCTGCAGCAATTTTACGCTCAACGACCATTTGAGTTGCAATACCTGCGTGATCACAACCCGTTTGCCATAAGGTGTTTTTACCTTGCATACGTTGGTAGCGAATTAGTGTGTCCATAATAGTCTGCTGAAAAGCATGACCCATATGCAAACTACCCGTTACGTTAGGCGGTGGAATAGCAATACTGTAGCTGTCACCTTCACCAGTTGGGCTAAAGTAACCTTGTTCTTCCCAACTTTTATAAAGGGATTGTTCAATGTCAGAGGGGGTAAATGTTTTATCCATCAGAGTTTCCGTCAGAAATTTTTAACTGCTTGTATCAATAGTTTGTGGTGCGCTTGCAACTTGGTGAGCTACATTAAAACCCCATTGTCGACAAGTTCGAAAACGGTTTCGAGCTTGTTCTTTTAAGGTGTCATCGGCAGGCACAAAATCTATTAGATGCGAAAATTGGTTAGCGAAGTTGGGTACCTCGCTAGTTAAATTAATTAAAACCGCTCGGCGGTTCTTGGGTGGTTGCCAACTTATTTCGACAGCAGCACCTTGCTTTGGACCTTCACCAATTAAATTGTGTGGTACAAAGCTGTCAGGATCAAAAGCCCATAACATTTCGTCAATATCATGCGCGCTTTGTTGATCTTGAGTATAAATAAATACCCGTTGATTTTGTCGGTAAAAGTGAGCCGCTTGCAAACAGGCATAGTGCAGGTGCAACTGTGCATCAGTTACACCTGTGACTGTACTTTTTTCTTCTATACTGTAGAACATTGCTTGGGTTAGCATGACATTATTCCGCGCATAAATTCACAGAGAATTATTCGCCTTGCTCAGCGCCAGCGCGATTTAATAAAAATTGCGTTAACATGCTTACCGGGCGGCCTGTAGAACCTTTATTTTTACCACTGCGCCATGCCGTACCGGCAATATCTAAATGCGCCCAATGATATTTTTTGGTAAAACGCGATAAGAAACATGCTGCGGTTATAGTGCCTGCTTCTTTTCCGCCTAAATTGGTGAAATCAGCAAACGGGCTTTCAAGTTGATCTTGATAGTCGTCCCATAAAGGCATACGCCATGCTCTATCGCCACTTTGCTCTGAAGCATTTAATAACTCATGTGCCAGCGGATTATGGCTACTTAATAAGCCGGTAGCGTGTGCACCTAAAGCAACAACACAAGCGCCGGTTAAGGTGGCAACATCGATAACAAGTTCAGGGTCAAAGCGTTCAACATAGGTTAATGCATCACACAATACCAAACGGCCTTCAGCATCAGTATTTAATACTTCAACAGTTTGACCAGACATCGTGGTTAATATGTCACCAGGACGATATGCATTGCTGCTTGGCATGTTTTCACAGCCCGCTAAAACGCCAATAACATTGATCGGTAATTGCAGTTCTGCAAGGGCATGCATAGCACCTAAAACACCTGCGGCACCACCCATGTCATATTTCATTTCATCCATGCCAGCGCCTGGTTTTAATGAAATTCCGCCGCTGTCAAAGGTTAACCCTTTACCGACTAATACCAGTGGTTTTGAATCATCGCCAGCACCATTATATTTAATAATGCTCATCAGTGATTCATTAACAGAACCTCGGCCTACGGCTAAATATGAGCCCATGCCGAGTTCTTCCATCTCTTTTTCGCCAACAATTTGCGTAGTAACATTGTCGTAATCGGTACCCAAAATTTGCGCTTGTTCAGCTAAATACGCTGGATTACAAATGTTTGGCGGCATGTTAGCGACGTTTTTACAGGTCGTTATACCTTCAGCAATCGCCAATGCATGGTTAATTGCGCGTTCGCCAATCGGTAATTCACGGCGCGTTGGTACATTAAAGACGATTTTACGTAAAGGACGACGAGGCTCTTCTTTACGAGTTTTTAAACTGTTAAAGCTGTAAAGGCAATCTTGTGTTGCTTCGATCGCTTGACGTACTTTCCAGTAAGTATCGCGGCCTTTTACGTGTAATTCAGATAAAAAGCATACCGCTTCCATTGAGCCGGTTTCATTTAGAGTACTAATAGTTTTACTGATAATTTGACGATATTGACGTTCGTCTAACTCACGCTCTTTACCACAACCTACTAATAATACGCGTTCACTAAGAATATTGGGTACATGATGCAATAACAGCATTTGCCCCGACTTTCCTTCAAGATCGCCACGACGAAGCAAGTTACTGATATAACCTTCACTGATTTCATCTAGTTGTTCAGCGATAGCCGACAAACGACGTGGTTCAAAAACACCGACGACAATACACGCGCTACGTTGTTTTTCTGGACTGCCACTCTTTACACTGAACTCCATGATGTCTCCTAATTTGACTCAAATGCGTATAAATTATAGAAAATATACTAATAAGCTTGCTAAAAACAGTAAATAATCGCTAAGCTTGCTTTTAATTGTATTCTGCTAAAGGCTATAATTATAGCCGGATTGCACAGCATTACCTGATAAGCTTATATTTAACTTAATGCTAAAAATAACAAGTTTACGCAAAAAATGGCTGTATGTCAGAAAAAAACTATGTTTTATAGAAAGTTTTTATAGGATCACTTTGTGATTATATTTCGTTATTTACTCAAAGAAGTTGCCAAAACTCAGCTTGCTGTATTTCTTGTCATCATGACAATATTTATCAGCAATAAATTTGTGCGCGTACTTGATGACGCCTCGGAAGGAGGTATTCCAGGTCATTTAGTGATGACCTTTATTGGTCTGAAAATCCCCGATTTGGCTGGCATGATTTTACCGCTGAGCTTTTTTCTCGGCGTTTTATTGGCTTATGGTCGGATTTACGCTGATAACGAAATGACAGTGCTGCATGCTTGTGGTGTCAGTGAATGGTATGTGGTGCGTGTGACGCTAATATTGGGTTTTGTAACGGCCATAGTTACGGGCATATTTACGCTGTACTTGTCACCCATGGCTGCTGAGTATGAATATCAAGTTAAAGATCAAATTGCAGCTGACTCAGGATTAAGCTCGCTTATTGCTGGGCGATTTCAAGCTACAGGTAATAAAAAAGCGGTGGTCTTTATCCATGATAAAAATAGAGATGACAATACTTTTGAAAAAGTATTTGTTGCTCAACTTCCTGATGAAGATACGCCAAACTCAAGTGTTATTGACTCAAGCCTCGTTTATGCGGCTACAGGACAAGTCGTTGAAGAAGAAACAGGCTTACAACGCTTGATACTCTCTGCAGGTACGCGATATCAAAACGATATTAAAAATAAAGAGTTTCGACAAGTTACTTTTGATAAATACTATATTCAAATTCAAGATCAGAAAGTTGAGCATAAACGCCGTAAATTAAGTGCAATACCTACTGATGATCTATACCAAGAAACTACGCCTGAAGCGAGCGCTGAAAGCCAGTGGCGAATTGCCTTTCCATTGGCCTGTATTATCATGACTTTGGTCGCGGTACCGTTAAGCGTAGTTAATCCACGCCAAGGTAAATTTGGTAAAATGCTACCTGCGCTCTTACTTTTTTTAAGTTATTTCTTATTGTTAACGGCAGTTCGCTCAGGCATAGAAAAAGGCTCTGTTGCGCAATATATAGGGTTATGGCCCGTGCATTTTGTGGTGCTGATATTAGGTTTTAGTCTATTGGTTAAAGGTCGCGCGAGCGGACGTAAATTTAAAGCAAAACTAGTCAACAATAAAGGGGCTTCTTAATGCGTATTTTAGATATGTACATAGGTCGTATTATTGCCTCAACTACCTTTCTCACTTTAGCTGTATTTGTCAGTTTAAGTGGCATCATTAAATTTGTTGAACAAATGAAGTCAGTGGGCAAAGGCAATTACGATTTAGCTCATGCTGCGCTTTACGTTCTTTATGCTGTTCCGCAAGATGTGTCGTTATTTTTCCCTATGTCAGCTTTAATTGGCGGTTTAATCGGCATGGGCATGATGGCAAGTAGCAGCGAATTGATTGTTATGCAGGCGGCAGGACTATCTCGTCTTGATATTATTAAATCAGTAATGAAATCAGCCTTGTTGTTAATTGTAGTTAGCATGGCGGTTGGCGAATGGCTAGCACCTCAAGGTGAAGCCGCTGCACGTCAAGTGCGTGCTCAGGCAATTTCAGGCGGTAGTTTGATCTCATCAACAGCTGGAACTTGGGCCAAAGATGGCGACTATTTTGTCCATATTGGTGAAGTACAAGATCAAGGTTCTTTAAAAGATGTTCAAATCTACCGATTTAATGAACAACTTAAGCTGTCAAGTTGGGTATCGGCGAGTAGTGCTGTTTATCAAAAAAATGCCTGGCAATTACGCGATGTGATTGAAACTAAAATCAGCGCAAAAGAAATTACTAAAGAAAGCCAAGACGTAATGTCTTGGAGTTCAACCTTAACACCAGACAAATTAGGCGTGGTAACGGTAAAACCAGAATCTTTATCACTGAGAGGGTTAAGTGATTATTTAGACTATCTTGATGCCAACAAACAAGATAAGAGTCGGTATTTGCTCGCATTTTGGCGTAAAATAGCACAACCTATCACCTTAGCTGTGATGTTGTTGGTGGCGTTATCATTTATCTTTGGTCCATTACGTTCGGTCTCGATGGGAGCAAGAATTATGATGGGTGTGGCAACAGGAATTTTATTCTTTATTGTTAATGAAGTGCTTGGCTCGCTGAGTTTAGTGTATCAGCTGCCCGCTATTTTTGGTGCTTTTATGCCCAGCATTATTTTTGTCAGTGTTGCTCTTTATTTAATGAATAGGCGGGCAAGTTAGCAAAGTTAGATAACTATATACTCAAACATCAAGATGAATATTGTGCCTATTCCTCTTGATGTTAAACAACCTCTTAATGACAAATTATTAAAGCCTGCCACGATTAGCTTCAAGGGTTAACAACACCACTTCAGTATTCGTAAGTCTATCTTGAAGGCTCAATTTATGCTTTCTATCAACTAAAACAGTAAAATTACCCAAGCCAAATAATGTTGGGAATAAACGTTTTAATGCCGTTGTCTTGGTTATTAAACTACCATCTTGGTTTTGAACTTTTAATCGCCAAGCTTTCATTCCTAGAGTTTGCCCGCTTTTAGACCAAAACCATATGAAAAATAATGAAACCCAGCCCAGTTTCCAAAGCTCATTTGGCCAGAGTAACCACGGAGTGTTTCTTATAGTGTCGCTTAAGTGCTGATAACCTTGCAAGTCAAAAACACCAAAATGAACCATAAGTGAAATAATTAAAAATGAAGCTGCGCCAGCTGTCATATAAACAGCAACCGCGATTAATGCGTCATAAAGCCATGAAGCTAAACGGCGACGAAAACCTGCCCGAGGAAAATGTGAACTAGAAGTTAATGACATAGCCATATCAATAGAAAAATTTGCGCTAGTCTAACAAAAGGCATATAAAAGTATAAGTAAGTGAGCATAATATTTAATTTTCATCCAATTTTAGCTAGCGGATATGAGTTATTAAGTGCGAGCAAAAACAAGGTGCTTAATGATGACTTTATATGAAAACAATAGCTCACTGGAGTTAACAATCGAGGACAACCTTATCTTGATTGAAGCACAAGGCCCTTGGAATATTCAGTACCTAGCTTATTTACACAAGCAGTTGATATGGGCAGTCAAACAAGTTGACCAGCGTAATTATGGTGTATTATTAACACTTAAAGGCGAGGCTATAACTGTAGAAGAGGGCTTAGAGTATCATCTGAATTTCATTCGTAAGAGTAATACAAAAGCCGTAGCTTTAAACCTAGGTTATTGCACAACATCGCTATTAACAGAAAACTTATTTTCTAAAATATATCGTGCGGCTGGTTTTAATCATGCCTTTTTTGATAATGCATTTGACGCAAGAGTTTGGCTGGATAAACAACTGGCCTCTACTTAGATTATTGCATCATGAACAAATAAACAGCACTCAGGCGATAATAAAAGAAAAACTATTGCCAAAGGAGTTATTTTTCGTATAATGCCTGCCTCTTCAGGATGTTTACGATGTAGACATGCTAAAGAAAGTTATAGAAAAAGAATGCCAGCGTGATGAAATTGGTATACATGGGGGATTCAAAATCCCCTGTCGAAAGACGTGTCGGTTCGAGTCCGACCGCTGGTACCATTCTTTTCTCCTTTTTTTAAAGGGCTATAACAAACAAGCCGACTTTTAAAGTCGGTTTTTTTGTGTCTGAAATTCGATGAACTTCTCATCTAGATAGCAAAAGGTGATACTTTTACTACACCAATAGGGGCAGTACGTAAGTTTAAGCAAAAAGGACAAGGCGATTGTATTTTGTATATTACACGCAGAAATGATCACCCTAAAGCACCAAAGTTTATTTAACTGAGTAGACTTTACTATTGTCATTTGATGTAGTTGTTAACGTTTAGTTTATAAATGATTCAAAAGCCCTGATTCGAAAGCGTTGGGGCTTTGTTATGTCTGAAAGATTATATTAAAATAGTTAACTCATGATCCGCTATAATACGCGTGTTTATCAAATGATATTAAAAAGGCTTATACATGGCAGCTACTGCGCACGCACTTCACATATTGGTTAAGCACAAAGAAATTGCAGAAGATATTATTAAGCAGTTGGGTAAAGGAGCGAAGTTTCAAACCTTGGCTAAAAAGTATTCGACATGTCCGTCTGGCAAAAAGGGCGGTGATTTAGGTGAGTTTAAACGAGGTCAAATGGTACCTCAGTTTGATAAAATAGCATTTAAAGGAGCCATATTAGAACCACACCTCGTTAAAACTAAATTTGGTTGGCATGTCATTAAAGTGCTTTATCGAACCTAATGTACAACGCGTGTTTATTAATTCGAGCTAAATTTAAGCGCTTCTTTATGCTGATAAAATACATAGGGTAGATTATCATTTTTAGCTTGATACATGGCAGTATCAGCACTTTTAATCAGTGCAGAAGTATCTTCGCCATGATCAGGGTAAAAGGCAATACCTATGCTGACACTTGTTTTTATTAAATGCCCACCAATCAACACGGGCTTTTCGAATAAAGCACTTATTTTCTCTGCTATAGTGGCACTGATTTCTGCAGATTCTTGAGATTTAGCATCTAAGTGCACTACAAATTCATCACCTGCAAAACGGGCTAGCATGTCAGATGAACGTAAGCCAGAGCGTAGAGTTTTTGCAATATGTTGAAGCAGCAAATCACCAACATCATGTCCTAAGGTGTCATTGACTTGTTTAAAGTTGTTTACGTCCATAAACATAACTGTTTCGGTTCGCTTCCAACGAGAGGCACGTACGAGCCAAGGTCTTAAATAATTATTAAATGCACGTCGGTTATGTAAGCCGGTTAATTCATCTTTATTAGCTAATTGATATAAATGTCTTTCAAATGCTTTGCGCTCAATGGAAGACAGTATAGCTAAGCCTAGCTGGCGGCTATTGTAGTTAGATTTAATAATATATTCTTGAGCACCACCACGAATTGCTTCCAATGCCGTATTAGTATCATCAAGACCACTTAACACAACGATAGGTGAATCGGGACTCAGTTCTTTAATTTCTCGAAGATTTTCTAAACCTTGATCATCGCCTAGGTTTAAGTCTAACAAGATCACGTCGAAATAAGATGTTTTAATGGTTAACAGCGCATCATCTATTGTATGGGCACGCGTTAAAGTGAAATTTCGCTCTTCAAACTCTTTAGCGCAATCGCGTTTAACTTGTATAGCGTCGCCATCGTCGTCTTCAATATGAAATATTCTCAGTGTTGATTGAGTCATATTTTTTAAATTATTCCTGATTTTTTTATTATTATCAATTGGCTAACTAAGGTTACGCGTAAAACGTAATACCATAAAGCCAGTATTTATTAAATCAGCGTTATAGTATGCTATTTGGGGCATTATAAATAGGTTACAGGTGGTTAGGACCTCTGTATGACTAAAATATTTCACGAGTAACTTAAATAAATGAGTAGTGGCTAATAGCTATCTATTAATATTATAGCTTTGATTTAATATGCGCTTTCACTGTGTGCTTATCGGGGATGAATAGTTTAGCGAATAATCAGGTTGGCACCATGATGCTTTTAATACTCTGATTATTGCTTTCATCATATAGTAAACATATTTTAAACCAGTAATTGAAAGGACTAATTTATATCGAGCCTTATTTTTAGGCACTATTTATATTGAGTATGACAAGCTTAGTTTGGTTTTTTCGGCCATTTAAATATGAAAGTGCTACCTTTTCCTACTTCTGATTCAACTCTTATTGTGCCACCAAGTAATTCAATATGCCTCCGGACAATAGAAAGCCCCATGCCACTGCCTTCAACTTGGTCACGTGGTTTAAGTGTTTGCAGCATTTCAAATATTCGTTGATGGTATATTGGAGCAATGCCAGGGCCGTCGTCTTTAACACTTACGGTATATTGAAGATTACTTTCTTTTATATCAATTTCGATTAAGCCATTCTCTTTATTATGATGTTTGATAGCATTATCTATAAGGTTTAATAAAATTAGCTGTAATGGCATTTTATTAACCTTAAGCGGTAAAAACTCCTTGTTAACAATCATGCGAAAACCATCAGGTATAGAAGCTAATAAGGTTATATCTTGAATGAGTTCATCGCCACTGATCATTTCATCGTAGCTTTTTTCAGGTTTAAGGCCTATGCGAGAATATTCTAGAAGATCTTTTAGTAGTTTTTCCATTCTATGAATTCGGCTACGCAAAAGTAACAAGTTTTCTTTGCTGCTGTTATCTAAACGTTCGCCTAAATCTTCTTCTAGCCAATGTGAAATGTTTTCAATTACCCGCAGAGGCGCTTTTAAATCATGTGAGGCAATATAGATTAAGTTGTCTAATTCACTATTATTTTTTTCAAGTGCTTTAATTAAGTATTCATGCTCAAAATATATTGCTTTGCTGTGGGTTATATCATTCATACCACCAATCATTTGTATTGCTTTGCCGCTGTTATTAAATCGTGCTTGTCCTTTTGAATGAAACCAATACCAAGATTCATCTTTCGCTTTCATGCGAAACTCAACATTATAAGGTGTGTTATTTACTATGTGACTATTGAGCGCGTTGAGGGTGTTATCTTTATCTTCAGGGTGCAGCTGTTTAATCCACTCATCAAAAGTATGATGTTTTTTATCAAACTCAATACCAAGTTGGTCAAGCAAACTACCAGAAAAACCTAAGGTATTAGCGGTTATATTCCAGTGCCATATAATGTCAGCACAACCGTCTAAGACTAGCAGTTCTGCATTTATAGATGATTTTTCTTGGGTATTTTTTTGCAAATAAAGTACTACAGCGAAAAAGCATACTAACACTGCTGAAAATAGGCTAAAGCCAATTAATAAAAAATCAAATACGGTACCGTTATTTAGCATCGAAAAAAAATGGGGTTGTGGTATTAACTTGCTGCTGTTAATAAAAAAGCCAGCTAAAATGAAGATGCCAAGTAAAAAAGCATATAAAGCAGCAAAAATTATAAATGGTTTGTTAGTTGATTTTATTGTCATTTTTATCCACTTTCGAAGACTCATTTTAAATAGTAGAGTTTTTAGCTCTGAAAATACAATACTAAATTTAAAATGGGGATCCTTTTCTTTTAACACGCTACTAAATTTCACTAAAAATTTATAAGCACTTGAGTAAGCCATTTAACTGACATTGTTTTGTCTTCAAAAGCAGCTAAACTTTGTTGTGATAATTAAAACTAAATGTGGCGACTTTGGGTTTGCTTTATCAGCATCAGGCACGTTATTAATTGCTACCTAATAAATTATTTACTCTCTATGAAGTCATACACCAAATGGTGCTATAGCGAGTTAGGTGGAAATTAGCTCATTAACTGCTTTAAAAGCATCATTCCTCATTGGCTGTACCTCTCCTCATTTTTATAATTGCTCTAGCATAACTGCAAGTAACATCTTTAATAAGGATAACTCCGATGTTTCCAGAATATATTGTGCTCCATACAGCTGCTTTTACTGGCAAAAATTGTGACCGAGATATGATTGACCAATGGCATAAAGCACGAAATTGGTCAGGTATTGGCTATCATTTTGTGATTTTAAATGACCAGCATGACCTCAAAATCGACGGTGAAATTGAAATAGGTCGATTAACCAATAAAGCGGGTGCGCATGCTTTAGGATTAAATAGCCGTTCTTTAGGTATCTGCTGTATTGGTCACGGTGATAAATTTGATTTTACACTTGCTCAATATAAAAGCCTTTATGGCTTAATAGAACAGTTGATGACAGAGTTTTCAATACCGTTGGATAAAGTTATTGGTCATCGAGAGTTAAATGAATTAGTGAAAAAAAATATTATTTCATCGCGTTATAGAACCAGTAAATCTTGTCCTGGGACTAAAATAGATATGGACGTTATTCGTAATACATTGTCTCAAAGTCACTCGTTGGTGAAAGATGAAAAAGCAGAAATTGATCTACAAAGTAAATTAGCGATGAATAATGCCATTGCCATTCTACAAAAACACCGAGCTCAATTTCCTAATGCCCAAGATGAACTTGATGAGTTTATTAACCATCCTGAAATTATTTCAATGACCCGGTAATTATTATTGTTCCGCGTTTAACTTAACTTAACTTAACTTAAGTTAAACGCGCTTGCATAGCTTGAGCTGCGATAATGGGGTGCTTAGCTTCGGTGATAGCGGTAACAACTGCAACCGCATTCACTCCTGTGCTCCATACCTGTTCTAGTCGTTGTTGGTTAATGCCACCAATGGCGACTACAGGAATAGTATCTGCTAGTGCCAAAATCTGCGTTAAGTTCGTTAATCCTTGAATTTGGCCTGTCATATTTTTGGTTTTTGTTGGGAAGATAGCACCAATAGCAAGATAAGAAGGCTGTAGTTGCTTTGCTAATAAAAACTCATAACAGCCATGAGTACTGATACCCAAACGTAAACCCGCTTTAGCAATAGCGCTTAAATCTGCACAGTTCAGATCTTCTTGGCCGATATGAACGCCATATGCCCCGTATTTAATAGCAAGTTGCCAATGATCGTTAATAAATAATCGACACTTATAATCACGGGCCATTGCCACAGCTTTAGCTATCAGTGGTTCTACTATTTTTATATCGTTATTTTTAATACGCAGTTGAATAATATTTAAATTCAAAGGTAATAATCGCTCGAGCCAAGTCAGAGAACCTATTACAGGGTAAAGGCCAAGCTTTTCTACATCGGCTAAATTGAGTGACTTGAAACAAGGTGATGACTGAAACCGCCGATAAAGTGGGTTGACAATAACGGGGAAGTCCGTTGGTTTTAAAGGCCACATACCTTGCTCAAATGCACCATAATAGCGATTTATTTCACTTTTATTATTGATATTGGCGTTAACTATTTCAGTACTTATTTCAGTTGTTAACGATAAGCCTTGATTAATAAACGCTTTAGTCAGTGTGAAGGCATCACGCAATAAATAACCATGCGCTAGAAAGCTCGCTAGTGCACTGGCAAAGCTGCAACCACCGCCATGACTATAATTTGTATCAAGTTTAGGTGATTGCAAAGTGAATAACTGGGTTTTAGTTATAGCTTCACTCGGTGTAGAGCTTAAGTTTTGTAAGCATATATCAGTGCAATATGTTTTAGCGTTACTCGATATTTCAGCGGTCGCATGTCCGCCTTTAATGATCACCGCGTTACAACCTAAAAGTAAAATATTTTCCGCCATGTTAAGTGTATCGTTGTTGGATCGTTTTTCGTGAAGGGCATTTAATTGCTTCGCTTCAAAAACGTTTGGTGTGATGACATCAATTAGTGGGAGTAGTGATACTAAGTTGGTGGCCGATAATGTTGTTAAGCAATCACCGACACTCGCTTGACCAACAGGATCATAAACCACAAGTAAGTCAGGCAATTGCGCTTTAAGTGACAATAGTAATGCGACAAGCCAATTGATTTGCTCGCCGTTAGCAATTAAGCCTATTTTTATTACAGCTGGCGGCTTATCAATACGTAGAGCTTGTGCTTGCTCGGCTAAAATTTTCACATCAATGGGATTAATCGAGCTTACTCGTTTGGAGTTTTGTACGGTATTGGCGGTAATTAAATGGCAGACCTCAACCTTGAGACTATGACCGGTTTTAATATCAGCAGCAATTCCAGCACCTCCTGAGCAGTCGGCACCGGAAATGCTCCAAATTATTGGCTTTTTTGTCAACTTGCTGGCGAGAAACGAAGGGTTTATGGTCATTACATATGTTCCGGTTGATGCCAAAAAGGCGTATCTAGCGTTGGCGTGCTCGGGTGAGCAGTCTGACGCTCAGGCATGGTTCCGGCGATATATGCAGATTCTCCTGCTGAAACTGCTCTTGCGAAAGCTTTTGCCATCAGTATCGGATTATCGGCAAGGGCAATGGCGCTATTAAGTAGCACGCCGTCATAGCCCATTTCCATGGCAATACAGGCATCTGAGGGTTTACCAATGCCAGCATCTAGTATCAATGTCGCTTCCGGTAATCGTTGGCGAATAGTGGCCAAGTTATATGGGTTCATTAAGCCTTTACCTGTGCCAATTGGTGAAGCCCACGGCATGATTACTTGGCAACCTAGAGCATATAAACGTTGGCAAATGACTAAGTCATCGGTGCAATAAGGTAAAACCTTGAAGCCATCCGCAAGGAGCACTTCGGTAGCGATCAGCAACTCTATTGGATCAGGTTGTAAATTGTAATCATCGCCAATAACTTCAAGCTTTATCCACTGGGTTTGAAATAACTCTCGGCTCATTTTAGCTAAGGTTATCGCTTCTTTAGCACTTTTACAGCCTGCTGTATTTGGTAGCAAAAAGCCTTGATTCTGTTTAACGGTTTCTTGAATGTAACGCCAAATTTTATCACCTGACTCGGCCAGTGGGTTTTGACGTTTAAGTGATAAAGTCACCACTTGTGAACCGCTGGCTACAATGGCTTGTTTCATCACTTCAGGTGATGGGTAAAGCGCAGAGCCAATTAATAGACGACTATTTAGCGGTTGACCATAAATGTTAAGTGACATGCCTTAACCTCCTACAATTGGGAAAAGTACATCAATACTGTCTTTATCGCTCACAAAGGTGTTTTGGTATTCATCTCGACCAACAAAGTCCCCATTAAGTGCTAGCGCAAAGCTTTGCTGTTGCTGGTTTTTGGGTAATGTTTTTGTTAATACCATTTCGATACTATTTTTCTTTGAACTGTTAGGCAGCTCAAAAGCGTTGCCATTAATATATATTTTCATTGTTATCTCCTCTATTCGCAGAAATGTTATTGCGATTGCAGCTGTGCTTTAACAAGAAATATTGCTCATAGATTGGCTAACCGGTAACCAATGAGCATATTGATAATTATCAACTGACTTTTTCTGCTTTAGCATTATATTGTCGACATGCTCTACTACTTGAGCAAGCACTACTGGGGCAATTAAGAAGCCATGACGGTATAAGCCATTGACTTGTATTAGGGCATTATGCGACATGATTTTTGGTTGATTGTCGCTAAAAGCCGGACGCAGTTGGCTAATATGTTGACGAATATTAGCTTCAGCAAAACCCGGATGAACACTATAAGCTGCACTAAGTAACTCCATGGCTGAGCGTACTGTCATGGGCGCGGTGTCATCACTTTCAATTTCTGTCGCTCCAACGACAAAATGGCCTTTACCCTTGGGTGCTATATAAATTTGATAGCGCGGATGCATGAGTCTAATCGGTCGTGAAAGATTAACTTCAGTACTGAAAAGTTGAAAAATTTCACCACGAACAGCTCGTAAATCTTTAAGTTCAGCACTGAGTTGATTATTGCGTTTAATTGATTTTTTTGCGCCAACTCCCCGACAGTCAATGGCAAGGTCAAACAGCTGATATTGGCTGCTATTACCACAAGTTTGAAAACGAATATGACAGCCAGCACTAAAACTGTCTGTTTTTATGGCAATAACTTCAGACTCGCTGTGCCATTTAACGCCTTCATCGATTAATTGCTGACGTAAAGCGAGCAGTAATTTTCGATTACCAATTTGGCCTTCCTCTGGTAAATATAATGCTTGTGAGAATTTACGGGCAAGTTCTGGTTCTAGTGCCGAAAGCTCGGTTCTATTTAGCTTTTGTTGTGTATGGTTTGGGTAATTATTCGCAAGAAATCGCGTTAATCTTTGGTAGTCAGCTATGTCTTGTTCATGACTAACAACGAGTGAACCTGTTTGCTGAAAAAAATTATAACCAGACAATGTGCTAAGCAATTTTGGCCATAGCGGTAAAGCAGCAAAACCCATTTCAACAATGTTGGCAGGGCTATGCATAGCTTCGCCAAGCGGTGTTAATAAACCGGCGGCGGCATAAGCCGCACTTTGCTGAGCGTTTTTTTTGTCTTTATCGAATAGCGTTACTTGGTAGCCTTGTCGATTTAACGACAAGGCTACCAAGCGGCCCATTAGGCCGGCGCCTATAATAGCGATGGTTGGCATAATTAAGCTAAATTGCGCTATTGGCTAAACGATTTTGTAACGGGATGATAAAGCTCGCTGCCGCTGGCTTTAAACTCGACAGATTTTTCTGCCATGCCTTGTGCTGAAATGCTGATAGTTTCATCAAGTAGTTTGATTTCAATGCTCTGTTCAGTGTTTGCAGCATTGCTTAAGTCTGCAGCATAGTCTCGCACTTCTTGCGATATTTTCATCGAGCAAAACTTAGGGCCACACATCGAACAAAAATGCGCGACTTTACCTGACTCTTGTGGCAATGTTTCATCGTGATAAGCACGTGCTTTTTCAGGATCTAAACCAATATTAAATTGATCATACCAACGAAACTCAAAACGAGCTTTTGACATGGCATTGTCACGGATCTGTGCGCCCGGATGACCTTTGGCTAAATCACCAGCATGAGCCGCGATTTTATAAGTCATCAAGCCCTCTTTTACATCTTCTTTGTTTGGTAAACCTAAATGCTCTTTTGGCGTTACATAACAAAGCATGGCGCAACCATACCAACCTATATTCGCGGCGCCAATACCTGATGTAATGTGATCATAGCCAGGTGCAATATCTGTCGTCAGTGGCCCTAAAGTATAAAAAGGCGCTTCACCACAATGCTTGAGTTGTTCAGCCATATTTCTTTCAATCATATGCAGTGGTACGTGACCTGGACCTTCAATAATGGTTTGAACGTCATGATTCCATGCTATTTTTGTTAACTCACCTAAAGTGCGTAATTCAGAAAATTGTGCTTCATCATTGGCATCGGCAATTGAACCCGGACGTAAGCCATCTCCTAGAGAAAATGAAACATCGTAGGCTTTTAATATTTCACAAATATCTTCAAAATGGGTGTAAAGAAAGTTTTCTTGATGATGTGCTAAGCACCATTTTGCCATGATTGAACCGCCGCGAGAGACAATGCCAGTCAGGCGTTTAGCGGTCATCGGGACATATCTTAATAATACGCCCGCATGAATAGTAAAGTAGTCAACACCTTGCTCTGCTTGTTCAATTAAAGTATCTCGAAATATTTCCCATGTAAGGTCTTCAGCGATACCATTAACTTTTTCTAATGCTTGATAAATAGGCACTGTGCCAATGGGAACCGGAGAGTTGCGAATGATCCACTCTCGGGTTTCATGAATATAACGACCAGTCGAAAGATCCATCACAGTGTCTGCTCCCCATTTTGTTGACCAAACGAGTTTTTCTACTTCTTCTTCGATAGAGGAGGTTACGGCAGAGTTACCGATATTAGCGTTGACTTTAATCAAGAAGTTTCGGCCGATTATCATAGGTTCCACTTCTGGGTGATTAATATTGACGGGAATAATCGCACGACCTCTAGCGACTTCTTCGCGAACAAACTCTGGCGTAATTGTTTCTGGAATACTGGCACCAAATGATTGACCTTGGTGTTGTTGCAGCAACATTTCGTCTTTAACTTCTTGTCTTTTCATATTCTCACGAATGGCAATATATTCCATTTCTGGCGTAATAATACCTTGGCGTGCGTAATGCATTTGCGTAACGTTTTTACCATTTTTTGCTTTACGCACTTTGGGCAAATGTTCAAAGCGAATATGGTCCAGACCTTCATCCGCTAAGCGCTGTTGGCTATATGTCGACGTTTTTCCTGATAAGAATTTAACATCCTTGCGTGACTCAATCCAGCTATCACGTAAGCGAGGTATTCCTCTATGCACATCTATATTGACGGTGTCATCGGTATAAAACCCTGAGGTATCGTAGACACATAATGGTTGGTTTTTCTCATAGCTAGGATTGTCTTGATTACCATTAATTAAGGTGTCAGATAACGAAATTTCACGCATGCCCACACGGATATCGTGAATTTCACCCGCAACGTAAACTTTGTTGGAATTTGGAAAAGATTGATCGGCAACGTTTTTTAAAAATTGTGTTGCTTGGTTTCGACGCTCGCGTCTTGATATTGAACTCATGTTCTCTCACCTGTTTTTATAAAATAAAAGTTAGGCGGAGCTTTATGGGGTAGTAACGAGGAATAGCACTTAACGCAAAATATACTCGCGTTAAATGCTACTACTTGTTCCCTTCGCAGATGTTAATCTAATCAGGTTCTACGGATCCCGCTTTCGCGATCTCAGCCCTTTGGCACTCCGACAAGTCAAACGTTTAAGTTTTTTAATATGCTTAAATGTGGCTAGATTCTAGCCTGATGATTTATTGATAAGCAACCGTTATTTTATTTTTATTATGATTAGTGGTTACCTAAGTTATTGAAAATAAGTATATCTGGCATGTTTTAAGCTGCTCAATAACAGGTTTTGTGCTTTTGGTTTATTCTTAATCAGCGAAAACGAACATAGCTTAATAATTATGAACTTTATCTAGTAATTACTAATAATATTGTAAATTAAGCGGAAAATTGTCGTACTATAGGCACACTGAGTAATGAACATTAAATGGAATGAATTTATGGCTGAATCTAGTCCCGAAAGCACCACTGATCAGGTTATAAAAACCTTAGATCCCGCAAGCTTACTTAAAAATGAAATTGACCAAGTCGGCCGGATTTACAATATTATTGTCGAATTTTTTACCAATTATAGTTTTCAACTTATTGGTGCGATAATCATTCTGATTATTGGTTTTCTTTTTGCGGGTAAAATAGCCAACATAGTACTCAGGTTATGTGAACGACATAAACTTGATGTTACCTTAAGTCGCTTTTTAGCGAACGCGAGTAAAATGCTGATTGTGGTGATGATTGGTATCATAGCCTTAGGTAAATTAGGTATTAGTGTTACCCCTTTTATTGCCGCTATTGGTGCTATTTCACTTGGTGCGGGTTTAGCACTGCAAGGGCTGTTATCTAATTATGCCGCGGGTTTTAATATTATCATTATCCGACCTTTTGTTGTTGGAGATACTATTGCCGTACAAGGCGTTCGAGGTTTAGTTAAAGAGGTACTTTTAGCCTATACCATTTTGACTGATGAAGATGATGTAGAAATTACTATTCCCAATAAGCATATTGTCGGTGAGGTTTTACATAACTCCAAACATGATTCGCTTTTAGAATTGAGTGTTGGCATAGATTATAGTGAAAATCCGTTAGAAGTTGTGGCAATGCTTGAAGATGCACTTGGTAAGCTAGATATCGTCAGCAAAGCCCGTAAGCCTTTGATTGGTATTGATGCCTTTGCTGATAGTTCAATTAATATAGCGGTGCGTTTATGGACGCCAACTGAAAATTTATATAGTTCGAAATATAAGGCCTATAAAGAAATTTATACCACGTTGGATAATGCCAATATTAAAATACCATTCCCACAACGTGATATTCACCTTATTAAAGATTTGGTTTAGCGCGTTGCTTTTTAGTCGTTACTAATTGTGGCATTAAATAAGGCGAGGCTAGATCGATATTTAGCTCAACATTGCCAAGTCAGTCGCAAAAGAGTGCGATTGATTTTGGCACAAAATAGGGTGTTGATTAACGGCGAAATTGCTCATGACGCTGATGAAATAATCGATACCTTTAGCCACATAATATTTGATGGTCAGGTAATCCAAGATAACCCTCCCTATTATATTATGCTTAATAAGCCAATAGGTGTGGTAAGTGCTACCCGTGATACTCAGCATAAAACAGTGATTGATTTACTTAGCTGCTCTTACAAAAGCGAACTGCATATTGTTGGTCGTCTTGATTTAAATACTTCAGGTTTAGTATTAATGACGAACGATAGCCGTTGGTCTGAACGTTTAACCTTACCTGAGAAGAAAGTAACCAAGCGCTATATGGTGACGTTAAAAAATAAACTTGATGAAGAGTACGTGCAGGCGTTTGCCAAGGGGATGTACTTTGCTTTTGAAGATATAACCACGAAGCCGGCAAAGTTAACCATAATTTCTGACTATCAAGCACAAGTTGAGCTTATTGAAGGGCGTTATCATCAAATTAAACGCATGTTTGGTCGTTTTCGCAACCCTGTAATGGCTCTGCATCGATGCGCTATCGGAAACTTAGCACTTGATAACAACCTAGCGGCAGGAGAAAGTAGAGAGCTGACAAAGTTGGAAGTTGCAGGTATTGATAGAGGTAGCACAGTATTTGATTTGTAAACTTTAAAATAATAAATAATAAATAATAAATAATAAATAAGGAATAAAATGACTAAGTACATCTTGTTAATCATAGTGTTAGGTTTAATTGTAAGCTATTTTATTCGCAGTAATGCGAACCAAGAGGCGGCAAAAGTAAATGCACTTCAAGCCGAGCAGTTTTTACAAAAAAATAAACAGCTTGAAGGTGTTATTGAAACTGATTCTGGATTGCAGTATCAAGTATTATCAGCAGGAGATGGCGAAACACATCCTGTGGCTAGCTCAAAAGTGAAAGTTCATTATCATGGGACTTTACTTGATGGCACAGTTTTCGACAGCTCTGTTGAAAGGAATCAGCCGATCAGTTTTGGTTTAAATCAGGTAATTAAAGGCTGGACTGAAGGCTTACAGTTAATGGTTACTGGAGAGAAAACCCGTTTATTTATCCCCGCAGCTCTCGGCTACGGAAATAGTGCAACAGGTAAAATACCCGCAGGTGCCTTGTTAATATTTGATGTTGAATTATTAGCCATTGATTAAGTCATTTAAACGGTAATTATGATGAAATAACCGCCATAAAAACTTTGGCGGCAATGACTTTACTCATCTCTGAATGCCTCTGCAGACAAATGATGGCGGTTAAGTAATTTATAAAATTCAGTACGATTTCTTTGTGCTATTTTAGCCGCTTGAGAAACATTTCCCGCGGTTATTTTTAAAAGCTTGGCGAGGTAGTCACGTTCAAATTTATCTCTAGCTTGTACAAAAGAAGGTAAAATAGTGGCTTTATCGCGTAGGGCATTTTTTACTAACATTTCGCTAATGAGTGGCTCATTAGATAAAGCGACTGTTTGTTCAACAACGTTTTGTAATTGGCGAATATTTCCAGGCCAAGTAGCACTGATCAATATCTCCATCGCTTCTTGTGAAAAGCCGGTAATATTAATATGAGATTGTTCAACAGACCGACTTAAAAAATACTGGGCAAGTAATGGGATGTCTTCTCTTCGTTCACTTAACGGGGGTAATTCTAATTCAACGACGTTAAGCCGATAATATAAATCTTCACGAAAAGTTTTATCTATTATGGCTTGCTGTAAGTTTTTATGAGTTGCTGAAATAACTCTTACATCAACTTTTATCGATTGTGTGCTACCTACAGGGCGAACTTCTCGCTCTTGTAATGCTCGTAAAAGTTTGACCTGAAAATTCATGGGCATATCACCAATTTCATCTAGAAAAAGCGTTCCGCCATCAGTCGCTTGGAATAAACCAATATGATTTTTTTCAGCACCAGTAAAGGCACCTTTAGTGTGACCAAACAGTTCTGACTCTAATAATTGTTCAGGAATTGCAGCACAGTTTATCGCGGTAAATGTTTGTGTGTGCCTTGGACTAGCTAAATGTATAGCTTTAGCTAACAGCTCCTTACCTGTGCCGCTTTGGCTATGGATAAGTAAGCTAAAGTCGCTTTTTGCGACTTGTTTACTTTGTTGTAAAAGTGACTCCATTATTGTGCTGCGACTAATAATTTTATCACGCCATTGGCTATCTACTTGATTATAGTTCAGCTCTGCTGGTTGCAGTCGAATAGCCTGCTGCACTATATCGAGTAACTCTTTACTTTCAAATGGCTTAGTGAGAAAGCTAAATACGCCTTGTTTTGTGGCATTGATCGCATCAGGTATTGTGCCGTGGGCGGTCATAATAATTACCGGAATATGGGGATGTTTAGCTCTAATTTGTTCAAACAAGGCCATACCGTCCATGCCTTCCATTTTTAGATCGCTGATTACTAATTGCGGGTGAAAACTTTCTAGTCTTCCTAAAGCTATTTTGGCATTTTTTGCTGATTCAACTTGATAGCCTGCCGCGGATAAACGAATACCCAGTAATCGCAATAAGCTAGGGTCGTCATCAACGATTAAAATTTTACTATCAACTTCAGCGATAGTCTGATTAATTTGGGTCATGAGGTATTCTCGGTATTTATAATGTATAAATTTAGCTAGTTAGCGTGGCATTAAACAAATATTCCGCTTTAACTTCTAATTACTGATCGCGCTTATCAATAGCTTGTTCAATATCTTTTAGCTGCTTAATTGTTTGTTCTAATAATTTAACCTGCTCGATTAAATTCTGTTGTATTTTTATGGCATTTTGTTGCTGCATAGAGCCAGTTTTTTGGAAGTTTTCTTGTTGTAATTTTTGCTCCGCTATCAATCTATTTCTCATTAACAATCGCTGATTTAACTGATCATGTAATAACGAAATAAGGGCTTGCTCGCTAGGCGTAATAGATGCGAATGCAGCATCGTTTTCTTCATTTTTTAACTTATTTAATAACATTTTTGCGTGAAAACTATTATAAATAGGTGACTTGGGTGAGCTGTAAAGTAAGAGCAATTTAATTTGTGCGTTGTAGTTAGGCGATTCATTAGATATTTGCTCTACCTGCGTTTGCTGTTTTATCACCTCTTCTAAAATTTGTTGTGGGCTCAGCTGCTGCAACGCTAGGTAATACTCACCATAAGTTAAACGAGAATTAACGTTATTTGAGGTAAGTTGGCACCCTGAAGATAACACTATAGTCATACACAATAGTGAAATTACAAAAAAGCGTTGCTGACTATAGGCCATTAGACTTGTTCCTCTTGATAAAAAGCGCGTGGCAATGTTATTTGTATTCTTGTGCCTTGACAATTGTTTGGAACATTTAACACTTCAATGCTGCCGTTAAGACGTAATAAAAGTTCTTTAACAATGGTTAGGCCTAAGCCGCTTCCTTTTATAATACTGATTTCAGGTGGGGGACCTTGGTAAAAAGCATCAAAAATTTTGTTTTGATTTTCTTGAGCTATCCCTATTCCTTGATCGCTAATTTGGAGTTGTAATTGCTCGTTGGATAGAGAGGAAGAAATATTTATTTCGCCTTCATCGGGAGAGTACTTTATGGCGTTGGATAATATATTATCAATAATAACGGCTATTTGTTTGCGGTTACTAATTAAAACGATGTCATTTAAGTTTTTGTTAAAAGTCAATTTTTTACGTTTTATGTCTAATTTTCTATCTGAAATAACTTGCAAAACCACGTCATTTATTTGTATTAATTCTGAGTCTTGTAAACTTGTAGAGTCGAGTACAATATTGAAGTCGAGTAGATCTTCAATGTGTTTTTGCAAACGAAATACACTGTCTTTAATGATATGAGCAATTTCTTGTTGTTCTGCATTTAACTCACCCACACTATTGTCGTATAGCAATTCAGTGCCTTCTCTAATAGCAGCTAAAGGTGTTTTTAATTCATGTGATATATGACGGATAAAGCTTGATTTTTGCAACTCTAGCGCTTGAAGTCGTGTCCGCATATTTTCTAAAGCCTGTGCTATTTCTTGAATTTCTGGAGAGCCATGCACATTAATTTCATGATCAAAGTTTCCTTGCTGTAATTGAAAAATATTTCGAGTTAATATTTTCAATGGGCTCGTGATTAAGTAAATAAATATCGCGGCTAAAAGTATACTCACTGGAATAATAACTAAGCTTTGTATCATAATATCGCGAACGGCCTGTGCTGCTTGCTTTATGTTATTAATGTATGTTGTGTTAAGGACGTTACTGCGCTGGGTAATGTTTTCATAAATAGTGTTCAAAGCATTAAATTGAATCTGTAATGGCTTGAGTATTGTACTGTCAGTGGGGGGCTTTGTTTCAGCTTCTGGTATTGTCGACTCTATCAGCTCAGTGATAGTTAGGGCGTAGTTCGTTAGCAGGTCTTGAAATTTGTTGTCTTGGCTTGCAAGCATTAGTTGCTCAGCCAAATGTAAAATCTGTTTACTTTGCTCAATATAATTTTCGGCTAAAGCAGGGTCGCGTAAAACTAAAAATTGTGCAGCACTTCGTTCCAACTTAATTTGGCTGCTTTTGAGTAATTGTTGCTGATCCAATATTTTCGTAATATCTGTAATAGCTTCTGCACTTTTATTCGCTAGGGTATTAACTTGTGATGCCCCAAAAATTAATGCGATTACCAATGGCAAAGCAACTAAGCCAAAACCTAACAGGGTTAACGACTTTATTGATAAGCTTTTCAGCGTCAAACTCCTTTTATGTGCTCGACTAATTAATTTTGTTAAATTCCCCACAATGCTTATTACGGCCTCTTAGCTAAATATATACCACCGTAGTGTTAGCTAAAAACATGAAAAAAACAATGGTGTCTCAAAATGGAGACAAAAATTTAACAGTACTTTTTATTTTATAAGTTATTGTTTTTTATTTGATTTTACTTTTATTTTAAGTTTTATAATTGGTTTTTTTTAAATCATAGCGATAAGTTGTTGCTAGATGGTGACACTATATTTGATTTATTGAAATTAATTTATTATTAATCATAGGGTTATGTTTTGGCATGACATGTGCAGTACTACATCAGTAAGTAGTATTTTCCATGTTTGACATAGTTAATTATGTCCTCTTAATTAATAAAAAAAGGATTCAGGTATGAACAGTTTTAGTTTAAAAACACTTTCAATTACGGTAGTTGCGGCATCACTAGTATCAAGCATAGTATTTGCTGGAAACGATGTTAGCAAATCACTCCCTAAAATGTCTGATAAAGCAGCATCTTTTTCAAAATTAGTAGCAGACTATGATATGGATAAAAATAATACCTTAAGCATTGCCGAAGTAGTAAAAAATGATATGTTAACGAAAAACTTCGCTAAAATTGATGCAAACAGCGATCAAGAAATTAGTGAAGAAGAATTTAATCAATATTTAGCAAATATGAAAAAATCTTTGCTATAGTTGCTTAGCTATGAGCTAATAGCTCGTTTTTTCGACTGTCTGCGTTATTCCCAACCAAACAGTCGACTTTTTTTACTCAATTAAAGGCCCCCACATGAAAGATCAACCTTCCGCAGATACTTTGTCCCGCTATGTTCAAATCGATAAATGGATTTTTGAAGTAAAGTCAGTACGCGCAATACGTGTAGATGATTTTGGTAAACCCTACTCAGCCGTTGCTAATTTTGCTTTAAATGGTAATAGTGCTTATATCGATGGTTTACTTACTAGGGAAGATGACGATTTCACCCGTGAGGACTACCAAACATTTGTTAAAATGAGTCAACAATTAGGCTTGGATACAGTTAACTTTGACCGTTTTAAGCAAAAGCAAAGAGTATCGGACATTGTTAAAGTTCCACCGTTGCACGTTGCTAAACCTGAATTAAAGTTAGTTAAAGTATAGAAAATAGATCATATTAAGCTTTAGAATGGTGCTTTAACTTATTTGAAAGGGCTGTCAAATGAATTCGGTTAAAGTCGCTAATAGCAATATTACACCTTCTAAAATAATCTGTGTTGGACGTAACTATGTCGAACATATCAGTGAACTTGGGAATGAAGTTCCTGATAATATGGTACTATTTATTAAACCTAATGCCGCGATTTCAGAACAACTCCAGTCTTACCATCAAGAAGTGTTGCATTATGAAGCAGAGCTTTGCTTTATGTATCAGCAAGGTGAGTTTTGTGCGGTTGCTATAGGTTTAGATTTAACTAAAAGAGCATTACAATCTCAATTAAAAATAAAAGGCTTACCTTGGGAGCGTGCCAAAGCGTTCACAGGCTCAGCGCTGTTCAGTGACTTTATTACATTAAATTCGATTGATGATGATTTATCCTTGGCACTATATATCAATGGTGAGTGTCGACAGTCAGGTTCAGTTGCTATGATGTTACACTCCCCCCAAGCAATTCTTAATGAAATTCAATCTTTTATTGCACTTGAAGATGGCGATATTGTTATGACTGGCACACCTGCGGGTGTTGGCGAAGTTATAGCTGGTGATACTTTTGAAGCACAAGTGCTGCATCAAAATAAGGTCTTAGTGACTAAGCAATGGCAAGCAACTTAATCTCTTCAGACTACGATAACATCGCATAATAATTTTCAAATTATGCGATAATTATTATAAAATCAACTTCAAAAAATTTATTATAATGAAACGTATAATCCTCTATACCATGAGTAACTGTCCTCATTGTCAAACAGCTAAACGTTACCTTGAAGATAAAAAAATTGCTTTTCGAATGTGTAATATTAAAACACCGGCAGGACAAAAAGAATTTTCAAAGTTAAACTTGCGTGGTGTACCTGTACTTAAAATAGGTGACCAAGTGCTGAAAGGCTTCGACGTTAAGCGTTTTAATCAACTTTATCAAAATGACTAAATTCCATTTTAAAATAATAAGTGCTTCATAGCTTGACTGTCTCAAATTTTAAGACAATATCAGTGTATTTCAGTTTGCTTTGTATGATTTTTGATCGTTCATTTTCTGTTTTTGTGGTAGTTTAATAACAAGCGTATATATTCTCACCATGGACCCGCTATGAACAAAGCTTTGCAAATTGCCTATGCAAGTTTAATCATAATACTGTTAAGCTTTGCTGTCGCATCGAAAGCTAATGAGGCTATCAACTTTCGAGACATGGATCACGATGTCTACCTTAAACCATGGCAATCCTATCAAAAAATTATCGGTTTAGAATCAGCAGCTCAGTCTTACGACGAACTCACTTATCTGTGGTGGCTATTACGTAAAGCTCAAACAGAAAACTTAATTTACTTTTACGATGATTTTATTCTAACAGTTGCTCAAGCTAATGGACTCATTTCAGTTAAAACCCCCTTAGCAATAACGGCGCGTTTAAGTTTATACCAAGGGCTTATTCATCGTAGGCAAGGTAATTACAAATTATCTAAAGAGGTGCTAACCAAAGGTTTAATGCAGGCAAAGGAAGCCAAGTTAAGTAGTTTGTATATATATACAAAACAAGAGCTTGCCTATACCAAAACCTTGACCGAGCTGTTTGACACATCACTAGTCGATATTCAAGAAGCTTACGTTGAAGCCTTTGCCCTCAAAGATCAGTTTTTAATTGCCACAATAAATGACACTTATGGTGCTATTTATGGCTATTTAAATGATTATGAAAAATCAATTGAGTATTATCAAAGGTCTTACGAAGCCTTTCAAAATTTACAATATCCTGCTCATATTGCTGTGGCCGTATATGGTTTAGCATCTACTTATCGTTATTGGAAAAAATACGATCTAGCGATTGAGTATTTTAAAAAGTATCAACAACAAATTATTTACACTCCTAATGCTAATATTAATTTTTTTGCTGAATATGGTCTTGGTATGACTTTAGCAGAAAAAGGTGATTGCCTTGAAGCGATTAAGGTAATAAATACAGCGCTGAAACTTGAAGGTATTCTTGATTACAATGCAGAACTGTATAAGCGTAAAGCAAGTTGCTTGATCGCATTAGGGCAACTTGAAGCAGCAGAAGAAGCGCTATTTAATGCAGCTAATATTTTTGCCAATATTCCTGAGTTAATAGGTACAACTTGGCAGCTTGAAGTGATCAAAATATCAAGTGAATTAGCTTATGCGCGAGGACAATACGATATTAGTTATAGTATCCTCAAAAAATATCATCTCGAAAATACTGACTTATTGATAAAAAACTCATCAGATAGGTTATTACAAGTTAGAGCAAGAATGGAGGTTGATCGTCATAAAATAGCTCAAAACTTGGCAGAAAAACGCTCACAAGTGCAGATGCTGGAAATAGAAAAACGGCAGAATGATAATGTGCTTCAGGTATATTTCAATATTTTTATTATTTCAGTTATATTCATTGTTATCGTCATTATGGTGGCACAATATAGAACGAATAAAAAAATGCATCTACTGTCTATAAAAGATCCTTTAACGGGGCTGTTTAATCGACGATACATTTTTGAATATCTACAAAAAGCACTAGAAGGCGGTTGTCCTGACAAAATAGCATTGACCATAGTGCTGATCGATATTGACGATTTTAAAAAAATAAATGACAGTTATGGTCACCCCATTGGAGATAACGTTATAAAAAAAGTTGCTCAAGTGGGGCGAGATGTTTTTCGTCAAGATGATATCTTCGGGCGTATAGGCGGTGAAGAATTTTTATGTATTTTACCCAGAACTAATATTGTTGACAGCACTAAAATTGCACAACGATTCTTAGCCCTAACAGCAGCATCTACTATGGTTGAAGATCATTCAGATCAGGTAACAGTAAGTATCGGTATCGCCGAAGTTTCACTTCAATGCAAAGATGTAAATCAATTATATATCAACGCAGATAAAGCACTTTATCAAGCAAAACACTTAGGTAAAAATCAAGTTAATGTTTTTTAATCCAAAATCATCCTTGTTACGTATAACCTTTTATTAATAAAATTTATCTTTCAATTTTACTCTAAAAATCACGAGAAGATTAATTTTTCAGGATATACGTAATATCAAAGTTTAGACATTTGTCCATTATGAATAGTTTACATAGGCTTGCTGAAGCCATCATTTTAAGTTTGCAGGAATATATTAACCAGCGAGGATTTCGTGCGTTAATTCATTTTGAATTAGAAGGGTGTTATCAAAAGCCAGCGAATAAAACTGTTGATTATAAACGAGTGAATAAAGAACTATTATCGCTAGGTATTGATGGTGAGGTAGTTGCCGAATTCTGGAGTAACCAATGGGAGTATGTTTCACTTTTTAATGGTCAAAGCCCATTAAAAGAAGCTCAAAACCTGCATCGTGCTATATATTTTTTACCGAAAATATTTGCTGAACAGGGTATTAGCAAAACACTCATAAAACCTGTGGTTTGGGCTGGTGATCAAGGCAAATTAGCATTGGGATGCAAAAATATTTTTAGTGGCGATAATCGCTCAGTGCATATACCCAATGCAATTCAAATAAATGTTAGCGTGCAAGATTTACTCGGAAATAACTTACTCGTGTCAGGTAATTTTGGTGAATGTTTACAGCAATGTTTTTTACATACAAGCTTAGCGAATAGTTTAATTTACTTGCCGGAAGAGGAGGCTTTTGAACGCTTAGTGCTTAAATCAAAATATGGCTTGGCAGAAGAGCTTTGTTCACCGGTTGATATTTCTGGTGGGCATCAAGGTAGCATCGCGCTTTATCGTGATATTGGTAAACACAATCAGGAAATGGGTGTTGAACCATTATTATATGATGATAAAAATAATGTCATTTTGAGTCAGAGAAATTGGCATAAAACAGCTCGTATAGAACACAGGTTAGGTGCATCAAGCGAACATTACAATCCTTACTTAAATGTAGTGTTTGCTTTATTAAATGTGATTGATGCACTCGATGATGTAAACATGAGCATTTCACAACAAAATAAAGATTATGGTCAACTACCGAGCTCATTACATGACACGGCAAGTAACCTTGGCGCCATTTCATTATTTGAAAATAATGATTGGTTTAGTCGAAGCATAGACAAAGTGCTAAGCGCGACAAGTTTTAATATTGAAAATACAACCGGATATACGGCAGGGCAGTTATTGCAACGGCATTATTTAATACAGTTTCAAACGCCTAGTATCGTTACGTAAAGTATCTGATTTAAATACTACATCAAACTATTATAAAATTTAGTGAATATTACATGATAAATCAATTAAATACGCCAACACTTGATGGCAATTCAATAACGGAAAAACGCGTAGAGTTAGCTGCATATTTTAAAAATACGTGGTCGACTTACGAGTCATTGTTTTCCTTAATTAATAATGACGATGCTTATCTTTTAAGACCTGAGTCGTTAAGGCATCCGTTGGTGTTTTATTATGGGCATACCGCTACTTTTTATATTAATAAATTGATATTAGGCAAGTTCATTCAACAGCGAGTGAATAACCATATAGAAGCTATTTGTGCCGTTGGTGTTGATGAAATGAGCTGGGATGACCTCAACAGTGAACATTACGACTGGCCAAGTGTTAATGAAGTAAGAGATTATCGCAAAAAAGTCTATAACCTCGTTTTAAACTTGATTGACACCATGGAGTTAAGCTTACCTATTACCCAAGATTCTTTAGCGTGGATTATTTTAATGGGTTGTGAACATGAGCGTATTCATCTTGAAACATCTTCTGTGATCATGCGCATGCTGCCCTTGAAATGGTTAACAACGACAACACAATGGCAACCATGTTTGCAGTCATCAGCTGCACCGGAAAATGAATTAATACCTGTCAAACCTCAAAGCTTATCTCTGGGTAAAAAGCACGAAGACAATACCTACGGTTGGGATAATGAGTATGGCCATCAATTGGTTGACGTTGAAGAGTTTAGTGCGGCTAAGTTTTTAGTGTCGAATCATGAATACATGGAGTTTGTTAATGCCGATGGTTATTTATCGAAAGAGTTTTGGTGCGAAGAAGGGCAAGCATGGTTAGCCTTCACTCAGGCAACTATGCCAAGGTTTTGGCAATGTAGTAATGGCATATACACTCAACGTAATTTAACGAGCGAAATGCCATTACCATTAGATTGGCCGGTAGAGGTTAACTGTTTAGAAGCAAAAGCATTTTGCCAGTGGCGACAAAAATACAGTGATGACTTTATCCGCTTACCTACTGAGTCACAATGGTATTGTTTGCGCGAGCAAGTGCAGGGCGATCAGCATCAATGGCCTAAAGTGCCTGGCAATATCAATTTAGCTTACTATGCTTCTTCTTGTCCGGTTAACCAACATCAAAACGGTAACTTTTTTGATGTGGTAGGTAATGTTTGGCAATGGACCGATTCAGCAATAGATGGTTTTTCTGGCTTCAAAGTCCACCCATTATATGACGACTTTTCAACACCAACCTTTGATGGTAAGCATAATTTAATAAAAGGGGGTCTTGGATATCTACTGGCAATGAAACATTAGCTTCATCGCGCTATGCATTTAGACGACATTTTTATCAACATGCAGGTTTCAGATATATAGCCAGTAAACAGCCCCAAAGTGAGCAATTAAGTGTTAATAAATATGAAACAAGTAAAGATATTTGCCAGCAACTTGAATGTTATTTTGGTGACAAAAAACTTGGTTTTGACAACTACGGGCAACAAATAGCGAAACAAGTGGTTAGTGCAATAGCTACTGAAAGTATTGCACCTAAACGTTTGCTGAACCTAGGTTGTAGTGTAGGCCGAGTGGCATTTGAGCTTAGTCAGCATTTTCAACATATTGATGCCGTGGATTTTTCTGCAAGAACAATACAATATGGTGTGCAATTACAATCGGGCGGTAGTGTGCGTTATACCGATACTATTGAAGGTGATATTTGTCAGTTTAATGAAGTGTTTTTGGCTGATAAAGTCAAGGGTGCTTGTAGTGAACGCGTACTTTTTAATCAAGCCGATGGATGTAATTTAAAAAATAAATTTAATCACTATGATGTTGTTTTGATTCAGCATGCGTTAGAGCAAAGTTATGATCCTAAACGCTTGCTGGAGAATGCTAAAAGTCGTCTTAACCCTTTAGGTTTACTGATCATTATTTCAGATTATAATTATCAATTACAGACAACAGAAAAGTCTAAATGGTTGAGTGGAATTAAAATCAATGGCGAAAACGTATCAGGTATTGATGCTTTAACTAACCAGCTCAGCGACGATTTTGAACAAATATTGGTCACTGACTTAACACGTGTTATTACAGACTCTGCGCGTAACTTTAACGTAAGTAATTGCCATCTCAGTGTTTGGCGAGCATTATGATAATCACGCTTATCTACGTTTTAAGTATAATTAGTTAAATATGCCGACATACACATTGCCCAAGCATATTGCTTTTAGTCAGAGCCTAGCGGGTTATATTAAATATAATTTAAGTGATTCGACCGCTCAGGCACTGACACTCGCACAGCTATGTCAGTTGAGTGCCAGTGATTTGGTTACACAAAAAGGGCTAGAGACCAGTATAGGTGATACTCTTCTCCAATATGCACCTGTGCAAGGTGATGTCGCATTACGACAAGAAATAGTTGATTTTCATCAAGAATTAAACTGCCATCGTAAAGTCATTAAAGCAGAGAGTGCTATAACATTTTGTGGTGCACAGGAAGTATTGTCAGCTATTTATCATAGCGTGTTAAATGCAGGAGATGAATTGGTAGTTATGACGCCTAGTTACCCTTCTTTGGTTGATATGGCAAAGTCGATGGGGGTTGTGGTTCGAGAAATACCGCTTTGTGCTGATAATAATTGGCAAGTTAATATTAACGACTTCAAACATGTGGTGAACGATAAAACTAAACTCATCGTGGTTAATTCTCCACACAACCCAACGGGCAGTATTATAACGACTGAACTGGCCGATCAAATACTGCAATTAGCGCAACAATACCAATGTTACTTATTAAGTGATGATGTTTCTCAAGCGAGTAATTATCATGGTCTAGCTTTAGCGCATCGGTATTTAGATTATCAAAATAGCATTGTAGTTGGGGTTATGTCGAAAAGTTTAGGTTTAGCCGGTATTCGTATTGGTTGGGCAATCACATCGAATAATGAACTACTAGATAGCCTAATTGCGATTAAAGCGGTAAATGCTATTTGTTGCTCTAAAGTCGATGAAAAGTTGGCTTGTTTAGCACTGAAAAGTCACCGTGAAATTTTGGCTATTAACAACAAAATTATACTCGATAATATTAAGTTGTTTACGGCTTTTATGACGAGACATTCAGACAAGCTAAGTTGGCAACCACCCAAAGCAGGAATATTAACGTTAGTTGAAGTTAAGAATATTGCCGAAATGAAACGTTGGTGTTCTAATTTTACTCAACAAAGTGGTGTGCTTTTGTTGCCAAGCGAATTGTTTGGTTTAACAGGTAATTATTTTCGCTTGGGCTTAGGTCAAAAGAGTTTTGCTAACACATTGTTATTATTTGAACGTCATTTGTTATCAATGAGTCACAACATTACTTAAGAGCTGAATTTAAGGTTTTAAATTTATAATACCTGCTATTAAAGTACGTAGAAAAATATCATAAAAAAGTGACAAACAGCGGCTGAAAACACAAAAAAGTGCCAAATTGCGTGGCTAAACTTTGAGTTTTTTCTCACATAAAAAATAGTTCCTAGCCCATAAATAATTCCACCTAAGGCGAGTAAAAACATACCTTCTGGTGCGAGTTTATCATTTAGTTTACCGATAAACGTTAGTGAAATTAAGCCAAGCCCTAAATAAGTTGAAAGCGAGAGCTTTTTATATTTATTACCAAATTTAATCTTAAAAACTATGCCCAATATGGCTAAAGTCCAAATAATGGCTAATACTGATGGGCCAATATCGTCGGCTAATGTAACTAACATTAGTGGGGTATATGTGCCGGCAATTAATAAGTAAATAGCGCAATGATCGAGCAGTTTAAATATACTTTTTGCCTTTTCATGCAATAACGCATGATATAGCGTAGAGGCGCTAAAAAGTAACACCAAACTGACACCATAAATACTAAAGCTGACAACTTTTACTATGTCAGCTTGTATCCAAGCTAAAGTAACTAAAAGTGTTAAGCCAGCAACACTAAGTAGTGCAGCTAGCCCATGACTTACTGCATTAATAATTTCTTCTGCTAAACCATATTCTTGAGTTTGCACGTTATATAATCCTATTTCAGTGTACATGTGTACGCTGAGCATCATAGCAAACCACAACGCATATTACTAGTGGTCTGACCTTTGGCTCTTTTGATAACAATTTAATTTATATTATGCTAATAAAATGAATAACTAAGGGGGATTTTTAACGAAGGGGGAACAGAAAGTATCGCAATAACAAAAAAAATGTGATGTAAAACGCAGGTTAATATCGAACTTATTTACACAAGTTCAAAACTAAAGGTATGACAGATAATTTTTTATCTAAACAAAAGGCACAAATAAATAAATTTATTTGACTATTATTTTATATGCTCTTTTAATTAAAATTTGCGCTTATAAAAAGCGAGTAAAGTATAAGCGCAAATAAGAGTTACAATGCTAGGTCGATAACCATTTCACGTAACTCATCTTTCGAAATCGAGTTATCATGATTTTTATCAAAGCGATTGAATATGGTTTCACACATGCGAATACCTTTATCCTGTAACAAGCAGTCAATCAATTCGACAAATTCACTTCTATTGATAACCCCATCCTTGTCTTCATCAAACACTTCAAATAGTTCATCTACCCACTGATTTAATTCCATCAGTCATCCTCTTACTTGGCGGTTAATTCCTGTAATAGACTTTATCGTTATTTTAAGAGTATGTGAATAATTAATTATTTTATTTCGTGTAATTGCGCTTTTTTAACGCATTAACTGATTATTTATCACGAGTCCTGCTGTGAATCAAAAGTGTAAAGGTTAAGGTACCTAGATAAATGGCTATATCCCTTGCAACATCCAATGTGCTTACTTTAAATTTAATCACTTATGACACCAGGATAATTAAAGCTGCATATATTATGGTGATGCTTAAGTGGCTGGAAATAAATTTCAATCCGATGGTATTTGAAGCTAGGTTATTCATAAATAAATAAAAAATGTAGTGTATAAAATTTAATTTTAAAAAAAGTGTAATAAAGTCACCGTTACTGAGACTAAGTAGTCAATATTTTAAAAGGAAGTCAAAATGAAGATAAATTGGAAAGCTTTGTTTAGTGTGAGTCTGCTATTGGCATTATCAAACAGTGGTTTTGCTGTAGAAATTGAAAAGCCACAGCTGTTATTGAAAAGTTGTCATGTAAAAGGTATTAGACAACAAGTGCAATGTGGCTCGTATACCACCCTTGAAAATTATGCTAAACCCGAAGGCACTACATTAAACATCAACTTTGTTGTTTTACCTGCGATTGATAAGAGTCAGGACAAGCTACCATTAATGTTTCTTGCTGGCGGACCCGGCCAAGCCGCCGCTGAACTTTCTGCACATATATATCGTGGTTTTAATGAAATTAGAAAAACACGCGATTTAATTTTGATTGATCAGCGTGGCACAGGGAAATCTAATCCTTTGCAATGTGAAGATTCGTTAGAAGTTAACCCATACACTAGTTTACCGGAAGACTTTTCAGTTGCTGATATAGAACAATGCTTAGAAAAACTTAATGGAGACTTAAGCCAATACAACTCAGAAAATGCTATCCGGGATTTTGACGCTGTTCGAGCGGCGTTAGGGCATAAACAGGTACACATTTATGGTGGCTCATACGGAACACGTGCAGGCTTAGTTTATATGCGCATGTTTCCAGAATCGTTAAAAAGTGTGGTACTCGATAGCGTTGGTCCAATAGAAGTACCTATTGGCTTATTTGGCAAAAGTGCTGAACAATCTTTTAAAAAGTTAATCGATAACTGCCAAAATGAACCCAGCTGTGCAGCAGAATATCCGGCATTGTTAACAGAATTTAATGCTATTACAGACAAATTATCTAAAGCACCGGTAAGTGTTGAAATTGCGCACCCAAGGTTGGGAACGAATACGGTTTTTAATATCAATAATGATAAATTTATTTCGAGCTTACAAATGCAATTGTACTCTATGGAAACTCGAGGATTAGTGCCGCTGTTAATTCACCAAGCCTACATCGGAAACTATAAACCACTGGCGGGGTTAATTGCGCAAAGTGAAGGTGGAATGGGGGTCTATGTTGGTTTGCATTTTAATATCGTATGCAATGAAGATTTTCCAAAAATATCAACTAACATGAAAGCCACAGATGCTGATAATGATTTTGCTCAAGGTATGAGTTTAGAAATGGTCGCCAAAGTTTGTTCTGTTTGGCCTAAATATCAGCCCAGCGATGACTTTTATCAAACGGTTGATGCCGATATTCCAACTCTTATTATGTCAGGCGAGCTAGACCCTGTGACCCCTGCGAGTAATGGTGAGAAGTCGCATGAAAACTTACCCAATAGTCATCACATTATTTCTAAAAATAATGCACACATAGTTGCTTCTACCGTGTGTGGTATTCAAATTGTAAATGAATTTTTAACACAGCAAACACCAAAGGAACTTGATGAGTCATGTTTAGAAGAAATTCCTGATGAATCATTTATGGTGGGTTTAAATGGCGGTGCATTCCCAGAAGTAAAGCCGCACGCTATGCCAACAACCGCAAAGGAGTAAATCATGATTGAAGTTAATAACTTACATAAAAGTTTTGTGAGTAAGAAAAATACCGTTAAAGCCCTAGACGGATTGTCTTTTACCGCTAAAGACGGTGAAATTACCGGTATTTTAGGCCCTAATGGCGCAGGAAAAACCACTTGTCTGCGAACGCTTTATGGCTTACTTCGCGCTGATGAAGGTTATGCAACTATTGATGGCATAAAAGTAACAGAAGAGCCGATAAAGGCGCGAAAACTGTTAGGTATTTTTCCAGACAAATTTGGTTTATACGAACGCCTAACTGCTTATGAGCAAATTGACTACTTTGCCAGTATTCACGGTATGAAAGGCGCGAATAAGCATGCCGCTATTGAACAAATATTAGCAGATTTAGAAATGACAGAATTAGCACATCGTAAAACAGTAGGGTTTTCTCAAGGACAGCGGATGAAAGTGACATTAGCTCAGGCTTTAGTGCATCAACCGAAAAACTTTGTACTCGACGAACCCACTCGCGGCTTAGATGTTATGAGTACACGCATATTGCGTAACCATTTAGCTAAATTCAAAGAAAAAGGTCACTGTATTTTATTCTCCTCACATGTAATGCAAGAAGTTGCGGCGTTATGTGATCGCGTGATTATTGTCTCTAACGGCAAACTAGCAGCGCAAGGTACACCGCAAGAGTTATGTGATTTAGCAGGAGAAAGCCTTCTCGAAGAGGCTTTCGTTAAATTAATTGGCTCGGATGAAGGAGTAGCAGCATGATGCAATTAAAAGCCTTAATGGTGAAAGAATTTAAAGAGGCCTTTCGAGACAGGCGTGCATTAATGGTTGCGATGAGCATGGCATTACTTATGCCAGTCATGATCATGGTGATGTTAAATGTGGCGATTAAAGAGGCGGTTGATAACCCCGCTGTCTATGTGAAATACAGTGGTGAACAGTACGCACCGAAATTAATTAAGGCAATGATAGACGAGAATATTTTATCGTTTGCTGATGTACCCGCTGATGAAGAGCGTAACTGGAATGAACGTAATATTGAGCTCACTATTCCAGACTCGTTTGCTGCCGATATGGCCGCTGGTAAACCTATCGAACTAACTTTGCGAGCCGACTACAACGAGAAGTCACTTTCTACGCCTATTCGCCGAATTAAAGATGTGATTAGCCAACACTCGTTGGCTATTGGTTACAAGCGTCTATTAGTTCGTGGTATTGATACCAAGCTATTACAGCCAATTAAGCTACTTGAACAAGACACGGCCCTTCCCAGCAGTAATGCGATGATGATCACCTTAATTTTAGGTGTATATTTAATGATGGCGGCATTTATGTCGGGCTTGCCTGTTGCTATTGACTCAAGTGCAGGCGAACGCGAGCGTAATGTATTGGAAATGTTATTGTGCCAGCCAGTGAGTACGCTAAAAATAGTACTAGCTAAGTTAAGTTGTGCAAGCTCAATTTCAATTATCTCTATTATATTAATGCTGGTGCTTACCTCCGTTGCGATGAATTTTGTTGATCTGACTAAAATAGGGGCAACGTTCAGTATTGACGCGAGTACCTTCGTAATTTTACTGATGTTATTGGTTCCTATTTGTTTTCTCGCAGCTTCACTGCAGTTATTATTTGCTTTTCAAGCCAAGAGTTTTAAAGAAGCACAGTCAACGGTAACTATGTTGATAATGGCTCCTAGTTTTATTCCTTTTGCTCTGATGATGATGGACGATAAACCTGCCTGGGTTGAATGGATGCCTATTTCTGGTCAGTCATTACTTATGGAGGACGTATTTAAAGGCTTACCGATTGACTGGAGTGCATTGTTATTCACCAGTGTTGCAACAATAGCGTTAACCGTGGGGTTGGTGTTAATTTTAGCAAAAAGGTTAACTTCTGAAAAAGTAGTAATGTCACTGAGTTAGTAACGAAGCGTTCATGTTGTATAAAATGAGTAACCCAGTAAAATTAGACATCACAAAACAAGACTGTGTTCAAACGGCTAAACATAAACAGGGTTATTCATTGAGCAATCAAGAGATATTTATAAACTGGATTTCTGAACACGAGAAACTCTTGCGTCATATTATTAACGGCTTTGAAGCGACCCCAGCAATTCAAGAAGAGCTCTTTCAAGAGATAGCCTTAAATATATGGCGAGCTTTACCAAGTTTTCGCGCCGATTCAGCAGTGAAAACTTTTATCGCCCGAATTGCCCATAATGTTTTAGCAACCCATGTGGCAAAAGCGGTCAAAACAGTAAAAACAGAGCAGACTTCTAATGCTGTAGATACTGATGAATTAAGTCATGAAAGCGTGGCGCTGAATATGTCTGTTTGCCCACAACTTACCCCTTATCAATCGTTAGCTCAAAGTCAAAGGCAACAACGGCTTGCTCAAGCTATTCGATTGTTGACACTTGAGCACCAACAAGTGATCACCCTAGCGCTTGAAGGCATGAGTTATCAAGATATTGCTGACGTGCTCGCCATTACCACGACGCTTGTGGGTGTTAGATTACAAAGAGCAAAAGCTAAATTAATGCAATTGTTGGAGGCAGTATGAGCAAAGAAAGCGATAAAATTAAACTGGCTGGCGAGAATGAAAACCCAATAAATAGTCAGGCAACTTCAGCGTTGCTAAATACTGAGCAAGAAACTCAAGCGGATAGCTCAGCTGAATTATCCGATGATACCTGGGCAGAGCTTCGTCAAGACTGGCAAAGTCAGCCGTATCAAAAAGTTGATGTTCAAGCATTATTAACTCAAACAAGAAATCGCACATTTTGGGCTAAATTTTTATTAGCTATAAATATTTTAGCTACCATGACCTTTATTGTGGTGGTGATTGTTTTATGGATGAATAACTCGCAAGACAAAGCAACTATCTCCTATCTTACTTTTGCCACGATTGGTTCTGTTGTCTTTGTTTATTATGAAATAAAGATTCGTTTAAAAGCTTGGAAGCAAATCTCTGCAAGTCCAGATTTAGCAATTAAAAATGCCATAAAAGGGATTGAATCATCAATTAATTACATTAGATTAACCAAATTTTCATGCTGGTTTTTAATCCCTGCGGGCAGTTGGTATGTAATTGAAATGGCAAAACAAAACGATAAATCAATCTGGTTTGGCTTAATTATAATGAATGTATCTGTCGGCGTTATGTGGGGAATTACGCATTTATTTCACCGCAAACGTAAAATGGAATTAGATAAGTTAACCTCTTCCTTATCTGAACATGATACTGAATAAAAGCCTGTATTTTCTATTCTTGATGAATTTAATTTGAATTTAACTCTTGTATGTTGTTTAAAATTTGTTATTTTGTTATTTATTAGGCAGTATGTTGTAGATATTATTTACTGAAGTGAGTGGTAAAAGTTTTTATGGCTCACTTCAGAGTATATTTGATTGCAAAATGAACTAACAGCACGCAGTTTTTGCGTGTACAAGCACCTTAATTTCAGGCAAAATATGCCGCAATTAATTTTGAACTAACGCCCACACCCCTGTATTGCCAATGGCAAACTATTTGAGGATAAAACATGTTTACACGTGATATGAATATTGCAGACTTTGATCCAGAACTTTATCAAGCAATGAGCAAGGAAGTTGTTCGTCAAGAAGAGCACATTGAACTCATCGCTTCAGAAAACTACTGTAGTCCACGTGTACTTGAAGCTCAAGGTTCACAGCTAACCAATAAATATGCCGAAGGTTACCCTGGTAAACGTTATTATGGTGGTTGTGAGTATGTTGATATTGCAGAGCAACTTGCTATTGATCGTGCAAAAGAGCTATTTGGTGCTACTTATGCAAACGTGCAACCACATGCTGGATCTCAAGCAAACTCAGCTGTCTTTCAAGCGTTAGTTTCTCCAGGTGGTAAAGTATTAGGTATGAGCTTGGCTCATGGTGGTCACTTAACTCATGGTTCTCATGTTAACTTTTCAGGAAAGTCTTACGAAGCTATTCAATATGGTTTACACCCTGAAACTGGCGATATTGATTATGTTGAATTAGAGCGTTTAGCATTAGAGCATAAACCAGAAATGATCATTGGTGGCTTTTCAGCGTTTTCTGGTGTAGTTGACTGGGCACGTATGCGTGAAATTGCTGATAAAGTTGATGCTTACTTTTTCGTAGACATGGCGCACGTTGCCGGTTTAGTCGCTGCTGGTTTATATCCAAACCCAGTTCCACATGCTCATGTGGTAACAACGACAACACACAAAACTTTAGCAGGCCCTCGCGGTGGTTTAATTGTTTCTGGTTGTAATGATGAAGCGATTTATAAAAAACTAAACAGCGCCGTATTCCCAGGTGGTCAAGGCGGACCATTAATGCACATTATTGCTGCGAAAGCCGTGGCATTTAAAGAAGCATTAGCACCTGAGTTTAAAGTTTATCAACAAAACGTTTTAGATAACGCTAAAGCGATGGTAGCGGTTTTACAAGAACGCGGATACAAAGTTGTATCTAACGGTACTGATAACCATTTACTATTGCTTGATTTAATAGATAAAGATATCACGGGTAAAGATGCTGATGCCGCGTTAGGTCGTGCACATATCACGGTGAATAAAAACTCTGTACCAAACGATCCACGTTCACCATTTGTAACGTCAGGACTACGTTTAGGCACACCGGCTATTACGCGTCGTGGTTTTGGTGTTGAAGAAACAAAAACTACCACAGGTTGGATCTGCGATATTTTAGATGATATCAACAACGAAGATGTTATTGCTAAAGTTCAAGCTGGTGTTAGTGAACTTTGTGCTCGTTTTCCTGTTTATAAGTAATTAGCGTTAGTTTAAAAATTAGCGGTTAATTACGTTATAAAACGTAAATAAATAACTTAGAATGGCCACATTAGTGGCCATTTTTTTTGACTGATTTTTATTTGCTAGGTTATAGTGCGAATAATGCTAAGTTATTTCGCTTAATGAACTGTTTTCAATTAAAATACTGACATTAAAATGCTCATGACTTGTTAACAACGGAATTTATCAATGTATTGCCCCTTTTGTTCAGCCAACGATACTAAAGTTATTGACTCTCGATTAGTCTCAGACGGTCATCAAGTCCGTCGCCGTCGTGAATGTTTAGCCTGTCATGAAAGATATACCACTTTTGAAAGCGCTGAATTAGTGATGCCACGCATTATTAAACGTGATGGCTCTCGCGAACCTTTTAACGAAGATAAAATGCGAAATGGCTTATTACGCGCATTAGAAAAAAGACCGGTTAGCACTGAACAAATGGAGTTGTCGATTAATAAACTGAAATCGCAACTGCGAGCAACCGGTGAGCGTGAAGTGTCAAGTGAAATGCTCGGTACAATCATAATGGAGCAGCTTAAGAGTTTAGATAAAGTCGCTTATATTCGCTTTGCTTCTGTTTATCGCTCGTTTGAGGATATTAAAGAGTTTGGTGAAGAAATTGCACGCTTAGGTGACGACGACTAACCAGCGATATTGAAATAAAACACATTAAAATGATTTAACCTTGAGTCAAAAATGAAAACTTTTTCGTTACAAGATCATCAATTTATGCAACGCGCTATCCATTTGGCAAAGCGTGGGCACTATACAACATCGCCTAACCCGCGTGTTGGCTGTGTTATTGTGCTTAATGGCGAAGTGATTGGCGAAGGGTTTCATCAAAAAGCAGGGCAAGGGCACGCGGAAGTTCATGCCTTAAAACAAGCAGGTGCGAAAGCTAAAGGTGCTACAGCATATGTTACGTTAGAGCCTTGTAGCCATTTTGGGTTAACACCGCCTTGCGCAGAAGCATTAATTAAGGCGCAAGTGGGCCATGTTATTGCTGCTATGGTTGATCCTGACCCTAGAGTATCAGGTCGTGGTCTTGAACGGCTGAAAAGCGCAGGTATCACCACAAAATTTGGTTTATTAGAGCAAGATGCTAGGGCATTAAACCTAGGCTTTATTACATTGATGACGACTAAGCTCCCCTATGTTCGCTGTAAATTAGCAGCAAGCTTAGATGGAAAAACGGCAATGGCCAGTGGTGAAAGTAAGTGGATAACTTCACCTGAGGCTCGCGAAGACGTGCAACGATTAAGAGCCCAAAGTTGTGGCATTATTTGTGGTGCAGACTCTGTTATTTGTGATGATGCCCAAATGACAGTGCGTTGGAATTCTCTAGGTGAATTAAAAGACAGTTATGCAGAGGCAGACGTTAGACAGCCGGTTCGAATTATTATTGATGGTAAGAATCGTCTAACACCCGATCTCGCTATGTTCAAAACCAGCGGTAAAATATTATTAATTAGATCTTCTATTGAAAATAGCCAAACATGGCCGCATTTTGTAGAACAAGTCGCCATTTCTCAGGCTAAAGATAGCGAGTATATCGATCTCAAACAGTTATTATCTTATCTGGCTCAACAAGGTTTGAATGACGTCTTAATTGAGTCTGGTGCCAAGTTAGCAGGCGCGTTTATGAGTAAAGACTTAGTTAATGAACTGATACTTTATCAAGCGCCAAAACTTATTGGCAGTGACGGTAAAAGTTTAGTTAACATGCCTGCTTTATTGCAGTTATCAGATGCTAAAAACCTCAATATTAACGATGTTACTCTGGTAGGTAAAGATATCAGAATAACGGCACAGTTTACTGATAAATCAGTATGAAATTTAAATGTAAATCATCAGTTATAAAGACAACGAGATATAATATATGTTTACAGGGATCATAGAAGCCGTAGGGCAATTAAGCGCTATTAATAGTTCAGCTGGTGGCGCACGAGTTAGCATTAATACGGCGGCATTAGATTTATCAGATGTAAAGTTGGGTGATTCTATCGCCACTAATGGTATTTGCTTAACTGTGGTCGCTTTAGATAACACTAGCTTTAGTGCCGATGTTTCTAGTGAGACTTTAACACGAACGGGTTTAGCGCATTATAAAATTGGTGATAGTGTTAATCTTGAAAAAGCGATGTTACCTACCACGCGATTTGGTGGCCATATGGTATCAGGCCACGTTGATGCAGTGAGTGAAATTAGTGCCATTGAACATAAAGGTAATAGCATAGACTATTGGCTAACAATGCCAGAGGAACTATCACCCTATATTGCTGAAAAAGGCTCAATAACGATCGATGGAACAAGCTTGACGGTAAACAGCTTAAGTGATGATAAATTTCGTTTAACGATTGTACCGCATACCACAGACCAAACAATTATTAGCAAATACCAAGTGGGCACTAAAGTGAATCTAGAAGTAGATTTAATTGCTCGCTACATTGAAAGATTACTTACCAAGCAAACAGCTGATGAGCCAAAAGCATCAGGTGTTACACATGCGTTATTAGCGCGTAATGGTTTTATTAAATAAAGAGGTTGTCATGAATTTACACACGCCACAAGAGATTATCGACGATATAGCTCATGGTAAAATGGTCATCTTAATGGATGATGAAGATCGCGAAAATGAAGGTGACTTCATTATGGCGGCAGAAAAAGTTACACCAGAAGCGATTAACTTTATGGCAACCCATGGTCGTGGTCTTATTTGTATGCCAATGTCAGCAGAGCGTTGCGAACTTTTAAAGCTTCCGTTAATGGTTGATAAAAATGATGCGCAGTTTACCACTAACTTTACTGTTTCTATTGAAGCTGCTGAAGGTGTAACAACCGGTATTTCTGCTGCGGATCGTGCTACAACTGTTTTAGCTGCTGTTGGCAAAAATGCTAATCACAATTCTATTGTACAGCCGGGTCATATTTTTCCTCTTATTGCTAAAGATGGCGGTGTTTTAAATCGTGCTGGTCATACGGAAGCTAGTGTAGATTTAGCTCGTTTAGCGGGTCTTGAAGCCGCTGCGGTTATTGTTGAAATTTTAAATGAAGACGGCACCATGGCGCGTCGTCCTGATTTAGAAATTATTGCCGAAAAACATGGCATAAAAATGGGCACCATTGCTGACTTAATTGAATACCGTAATGCCAACGAAACAACTATTGAGCGTGTTTCTCAATGTAAATTACCAACCGCCTTTGGTGATTTTGATTTAACGGTATTTAAAGACACTATTGACGGCCAAGCACATTTTGCCTTAACCAAAGGTGAAATTAAGCCTGAAGAGCCAACGTTAGTGCGTGTGCACTTAGAAAATACCTTTAGAGACTTACTCTTTAGCCAACGTGAAAGTGTTGCTAAATGGCCAATGGCTGACGCTTTAGAAAAAATTGGTAAAGAAGGTGGCGTACTGGTCTTATTAGGTAAGCACGAAACGCCGCTAGAGTTAATCGCCCAAGTACAAAAGTACGCCAAGCTTGACGCGGGTGAAACTGTGAAAGAAGTGAAACGTCATGTTGGCTCACGCAATGTAGGTGTTGGCTCACAAATTTTAGCAAATTTAGGTGTGAGTAAAATGCGCCTGTTAAGCTCGCAAACAAAATATCACTCACTTTCAGGCTTTGGTCTAGAAGTAGTAGAATACATTGCTGATTAACGGTTTTTTACCATGAAATACGTTCAGTATTTCATGGCTTAATAGACCTACATGGCTGAAAATATTTAAAGCGGTTTGATAATATTCAAATCGCTTTTTTTGTGTCTAGCTTCTTCCAATTGTCTTTAAATCTTATACTATTTAAGCACTAATATTCTTAGACACAATGTTTATTATATCGATGTTTTCAGTTGATTAAGTGATGGTGCTAAATGAGCCAGTGGGATGGTCATCTTAATGTTTTTTTTCAGATGACTATTGTGAATAGAATTGTGAAAAGTAGTGTGAATGAAGCAATGTAGTATTGAGGTAAATAGCGACTTGAGTATTCTTGAGTATTCGACATCAACACTGTATTTTATAGAAAAAACACAGCCATATTCAATGGAAAGTGGCTGTGTTTTAGCAAGTGTATGCTACTTATAAATTAATAAACTTACTTATTTTATCAATTATGCCAGTGGCATCTAAACCCAATTCCTGATGGATTTCTGCTTGTGTACCGTGTTTAATAAAGTTGTCTGGTAAACCAATGTTGAGAATTTTTTTCGCCATACCTTGACTAAGAATATACTCATTAACCCCTGAGCCTGCACCGCCTGCTATAGCGTTATCTTCTATGGTTACAATGTAGTCATGGCTTTCACATAGTGATTGAATTAGCGTTTGATCTAACGGCTTAACAAAGCGCATATCCACCAAGGTGGTATTAAGTGTTTCAGCTGTAATGGTTGCCTCTGCTAACGTTGTACCAAAATTAAGTATCGCGATTTTTTCGTTAACGCTGTTGTTTTCTAATGAACGAATAACATTAGCTTTACCCAACTCAATGGTTTCATCAATGCTAGGTAGCTCTGCTCCATTACCACTGCCACGAGGGTAACGTACGGCTGCAGGCGCGTTTAACTTATAGCCTGTATTTAGCATGAGTTGGCATTCACGTTCATCAGATGGCGTCATGATGGTGATGTTAGGAATACAGCGCATAAAACTTAGGTCGAAAGCACCTTGGTGAGTCGCGCCATCAGCACCGACAATACCCGCTCTATCAATAGCAAATAACACCGGTAAATTTTGAATGGCGACGTCATGAATAAATTGATCATAACCACGCTGTAAAAAGCTTGAATAAATAGCGACAACAGGTTTTTGTCCACCAATAGCTAAGCCGGCTGCAAAAGTAACTGCATGTTGCTCAGCAATCGCAACATCATAGTATTGTTTAGGAAAACGTTGGCTAAATTGCACCATGCCTGAGCCTTCTCGCATGGCTGGCGTAATAGCGGCAAGTTTTGAGTCTTGCTCTGCGACCTTACATAACCAATCACCAAAAATTGCTGAATAGGTGGGTAAACTTGGCGCACTCTTAGGTAAGCTAGTTTCAGTGTGATCAAATTTTGGTACCGCGTGGTACTTAATAGGGTCTTGCTCGGCTTGTTGGTAACCTTTACCTTTTGTGGTGGCAATATGAAGTAATTGCGGGCCTTTAAGGTTACGCATATTGGTGATGGTATCGACTAAACCATTAACGTCATGACCATCAATTGGGCCAATATAGTTAAAACCAAGTTCTTCAAAGAAAGTGCTTGGCACAACCATGCCTTTTAAATGTTCTTCAGCTCGGCTCGCTAATTCTTTGATCGGTGGAATATTGTTAAGTATGCGCTTACTACCTTCGCGGATCCCAGTATAAATACTTCCGGAAAGCATTTTTGCTAAATGATTATTTAACGCTCCAACATTTTCTGAAATCGACATTTCGTTATCGTTTAAAATAACTAGCATATCTTTGTTGATGTCGCCGGCATGGTTTAAGGCTTCAAATGCCATACCTGCTGTCATAGCACCATCACCAATAACGGCAACGACTTTACGGTTTTTAGCTTCTTGTTCAGCTGCAACAGCTAAACCTAATGCGGCCGATATTGACGTGCTTGAGTGACCTACGCTAAGTACGTCGTACTCACTTTCTTCACGCCAAGGAAAAGGGTGCAAACCATCTTTTTGTCGAATGGTATGTAATTGGTCACGACGGCCAGTTAATATTTTATGAGGATATGCTTGATGGCCAACATCCCAAAGTAAATGATCAAAGGGGGTGTTGTACACATAATGTAAAGCGACCGTTAATTCAATTGTGCCCAAACCTGAAGCAAAATGTCCGCTACTTTTACTAACAGAATTTAAAAGATAACGCCTTAACTCTTCGCTGGTTTTTGTTAATTGATTTTTATTTAATTTGCGCAAATCATCTGGACAATCAATGTTGGCCAGTAAAGGATATTCAGCTAGGTTTATAGTCATATTATTCTATTAAATTTAAAAATTAATTTTTGCGGCTAACAATGAAAGTCGCAAAGTCGGACAAGCTTTGTGTATTGTAGGGCAAAGTGTCTAAAGCTTGAAGTGCTTGTTGATATAAGTTTTCTGCTTTTTCTTGTGCACCATGTAAACCCAGTAATGCAGGGTAGGTACTTTTATTGGCAGCAAGATCAGAGCCGGCTGGTTTACCCAGCTCTTCTTCCGTTGATGTAATATCGATTATATCATCACGTACTTGGTATGCTAAGCCAACAAGCTTAGCATAATGTGCTAGCTGTGCTTTATCTTGTGCTGTGGCATTATTACTGCATTCTGCCGCCATTTTTACTGAAGCTTCAAGTAAAGCACCTGTTTTTAATGAATGCAAATTTTCTAATTCTGCTAATGAAATGGCTTTATCTGTTGCGGCTAAGTCTAATGCTTGGCCTCCGCACATGCCTTGATAACCTGAAGCGGCTACCAAGTAACGCAATAAGTTTATGCGTTTTTTATTCACAATTTCAGAAAAATCATGATTGGCGATAATATCAAAAGCTAATGTTTGCAAACTATCTCCAGCGAGAATAGCGGTAGCTTCATCAAAGGCTTTATGACAAGTTAATTGCCCACGGCGCAAATCATCGTCATCCATCGCGGGTAAGTCGTCATGTAAGAGTGAATAAGCATGAATACATTCTATTGCCGCGGCAACACCATCAATATCACTTTGTTCTGCATCTAAAGTCGCACCTGTGATATATGCTAAATAAGGCCTCATACGCTTGCCACCAATAAGCAAGCCGTAACGCATAGCGTCTAAAAGCTTCTCATCGTTAATGACTAAACTGTCGAGCTTTTTAGTTAGATAATCATTAATGCGTGTTTGCACATCGTCAATAAAGGCAAGTTTAGTCAATGCTATCAGTCTCGTTAGTATTAAATTTTTCTAATGTTGCTTGGCCGTTTTTTTCGAGTAAAATATTAATTTGCTGTTCAGCACCTTTGAGCTTTTCTTGATTGTGTTGGCTCAAATGCAAACCACGCTCAAATAAGGCCATAGAATCTTCAAGATTCAGATCGCCTTGTTCTAAATTTTGCACAATTACTTCTAATTCAACCAATGATTCTTCGAAGCTTAAGTTTTCTATTTTTTTTCTGACCATGGACTTTTGTTAGCGTGATATGAACTCTAGGCGCAAACTTACCTTAGCTGGGGCGCTGGGTCAATTAATGATGAATTTAAGACAATATTGCTAATATTCATATTATCTTCTTAAGTTATTGACAATATGGGCGATAATAGAGCTATAACTAACACTATAAGTATTCGCGTAAGACCTATTCATCAGGTATTATCGAACAAGTAATACCAATTGGTATCAGTATATCTAAGAAAATTTATCGGAGGCATTTGTGGATTTAGCAACGTTAATAGGCATAGTCGGTGCAATAGGGTTACTGGTTATGGCGATGTTACTAGCTGGTGACATTGGCATGTTTATAGATGCTCAGTCAGTGATCATTGTATTTGGTGGCTCAATATTTGTTGTGTTGTCCAATTATAATCTAGGCCAATTTTTCGGTATTGGAAAAATCATCGGCAAATCCTTTATGTTTAAGCTAGAAAAACCTGAAGAGCTAATTGAAAAGTCAGTTGAAATGGCTGATGCAGCTCGCAAAGGTGGTTTTTTGGCATTAGAAGAAGCTGAAATATCTAACGCGTTTATGCAAAAAGGGGTCGACATGCTAGTTGATGGTCATGATGCTGATGTGGTGCGTGCTACGATGCAAAAAGATATCGACTTAACGACTGAACGTCATGAAACAGGCTCCAACATGATGATGGCATTAGCCGATGTTGCCCCTGCGATGGGGATGATAGGTACATTGATTGGTCTGGTTGCCATGTTATCTAATATGGATGACCCTAAAGCGATTGGGCCTGCGATGGCTGTTGCTCTTTTAACAACGCTATATGGAGCCTTCTTAGCTAACGTTATCGCCATACCCATTGCCGCTAAATTAAAGCTACGTTTAGCGGAAGAAAAAATGAACCAAGAATTAGTACTTGATGCTGTTTTAGGTATTCAGGATGGTCAAAACCCACGCGTTATAGAAGGTTTGCTGAAAAATTACCTTGCTGAAGGTAAGCGTGCTGTTGATACCACAGAAGAATAGCAGGAGTTAATTATGGCCGATAAATGTAAATGTCCACCTCCGGGACTACCAGCATGGATGGGTACATTCGCTGACTTAATGTCGTTGCTGATGTGCTTTTTCGTGTTGCTTTTATCTTTTTCTGAAATGGACGTTTTAAAGTTTAAGCAAATTGCTGGCTCGATGAAATTCGCATTTGGTGTGCAAAATAAAATTGAAGTGAAAGATATTCCTAAAGGCACCAGTATTATCGCCCAAGAATTTAGACCAGGTAAGCCTGAACCAACACCCATTGAAGTGATTCAACAGCAAACTATGGAAATGACCCAACAAATGTTGGAGTTTCAAGCGGGTGATGAAACAGAAGCTGGTGGTCGACAAGAGCAACGTGGCGCTGAACGTGGCGGACAATCACAAAGTACGGCAGACGCAATGTCGTTAGAAGCTATTCAACAGGCGAAAGATGAGTTAGAGCAAGCATCACAAGAAGAAGTGAATGAGCTTGTGAAAAAAATAGCCGAACAATTAGAAAAACAAATACAAGATGGTGCTATTGAGCTCGAGTCTTTAGGCCAGCAAGTGATTATTCGCATACGAGAAAACGGTTCATTCCCTTCAGGATCTGCATTTTTGCAGCCACAGTTTAAACCGATTATGCGAGAAATTGGTTTGTTATTAAATACGGTACCTGGTGAGATAATGATCTCTGGCAATACAGATAACCAAGGCATAAGTTCTGAATTATTTACTTCTAATTGGGATTTATCAAGCAAGCGCGCGGTAGCTATTGCTCATGAAATCATTAAAGTACCGGGCTTTGACCAATCACGCTTATTGGTTGTTGGTCATGCGGATACTCGCCCCTTAGTGCCAAATACCAACCGGTTAAATAGACGACTTAATCGTCGGGTAGAAATTGCCATTAACCAAGGCAAGGCAAAAGAGACTGATCCCATATCAATTAAATAATGAGTTAGGTTAGTTCTGCTAAGTTATTAAATTTAACAAGGAGTACAAATGATGTACTCCTTTTTTATGTCTGAATTTACCTGTAAGTCTCTATAAAAACTATGGTAGATAATTGCTCCTTCACTATTATTTAGTCTGAAGTTGTCATGCTTTGTTAGTACTGAAATTTTGCAAATTATAGTCGAACGAGTATATAATGCGCGCCATTCTATGTGTGGGTGTTATTGTTAATGAAATTTATTGTTAAATTACAGGCTGAAATTACCATCAAAAGCCGTCCGGTGCGAAAGCGTTTTACTAAGATTTTAGAGTCGAGTGTAAAAAACGTTTTACGTCGTGTTGATGAGCAAGTTACAACGCGAATGAACTGGGATAACATTGAAGTTAACACCGCTAATAATAGTCCAGAAAATCGATTAAAATTAATCGATACCCTAAAATCGATCCCTGGCATTCCAATGTTTCTTGAAGTTCAGCAGACAGACTTTACTGATTTGCATGATATTTATGAAAAAACTGCAGCTGTACATGCTCAAAACATTGAAAATAAAACCTTTTGTGTTCGTGTAAAACGCACCGGTAAGCACGAGTTTAACTCTATAAAAGTTGAGCAATATGTTGGTGGTGGTTTAAATCAACAGGTTGAATCGGCACGGGTAAAATTGTCGAAACCTGACTTTACTGTGCACCTTGAAATTAAAAATGAAAATCTATTTATTGTTACCGAACGCCACAAAGGTATGGGCGGCTTTCCAATTGCTACGCAAGAAGATGTATTGTCACTTATGTCGGGTGGTTTTGACTCAGGTGTTGCTAGTTATCAAATGATAAAGAAAGGCGCACGTACGCATTATTGTTTCTTTAATTTAGGTGGCGCGGCGCACGAAGTTGGTGTTAAACAGGTTAGTTACTATTTATGGAACAAATTTGGTGCATCACATCGTGTTAAATTTTTCGCCGTTGATTTTGAACCTGTTGTCGAAGAAATATTGGAAAATATTGATAATGGCTTAATGGGTGTTGTGCTTAAACGCATGATGATGCGAGCCGCCGAGAAAATAGCCAATAAAATGGGCATTCAAGCGCTTATTACGGGAGAAGCGGTAGGACAAGTATCGAGTCAAACATTAACGAACTTGAATGTAATTGATCGCGTAACCGAAACGTTAATTCTTCGACCATTAATTGCTTACGATAAACAAGATATTATTGATATTGCACGCAAAATTGGTACGGAAGATTTTGCTAAAACCATTCCTGAATATTGTGGTGTTATTTCTAAAAAGCCAACGGTCAAGGCGGTATTAGCTAAAGTTGAAGCTGAAGAAGCTAATTTTGATTTCTCAATCCTTGATAAAGTTATTGAAGAAACACGTATTTTCGACATTCGCGATATCGGCAAAGAAAGCGAAGAAGAAATTCATGCCGTTGACACCTTAGATAATATTCCCGCTAACTCAATTGTGCTTGATATTAGAAGCCCTGAAGAAGAAGATGACAACCCATTAGCGTTAGATGGTGTAGAAATAATGCACATGCCGTTTTACAAGCTGTCGACTCAATTTGGTGACTTAGATAAATCTAAAGAATATTTATTGTATTGCGACCAAGGTGTTATGAGTAAATTACAGGCACTTTATTTATTAGGTGCAGGCTTTACAAATGTGAAAGTCTATCGCCCATAACTTATAAACTAACGTAAAACGTTAGGTAAAATTAAAGCTCTTTAACATCTGTTTTAGGGCTTTTTTTATATCAAAAACAGTTATTGTTGCACTTCTAACGCTTTAATCTCACGCAGTAGCTTTTCATTTTCTGGAACTGATAAATTCATTCTGTTTGCTACTTTGACAATATAGCCATTAATATAATCAATTTCTGTTTTTCGTTTATTTAATATATCACTGCGCATTGATGAGCAGTTTTGTGCGGTACTTTGAGCCACAGTCATAATCTTTTCTCGTAACTCATTAAAGTTAAATTCTATATTTTCAAAAGCTGCAATGGCAATAATTTCAAGTATTAAAGCCGTTACTTGTGCTTGGAATTTATCATTGAGGAGTTGGCCATTGTCGATGTTTTCTAATGCCGTGATTGGGTTAATTACACAATTAATTGCTAACTTAAGCCATTGCTTTTCTTTTATATTGTCGGAATAAGTAAGTGTCGGTAAAGCGCTCATGAATGTTGAAGTTATATTGTTGCGGTCAGCATTGGAAATATTGCCATTGATAAGGCCTAAATCACTATGTCCTAAGCCGGTGTGTTGTGCATGAAAAGGCTGGTTTATTTTACAGCCATGCGTGGTTAATAAAGCTAAACACGGTTGCTCAAGTGCTGAAAAATCATTGAATGCTCCTAGGCCGTTATGACAAAAAATGATTTTTGCTTTAGTTGATATTTTATTTTTTAGGGCAAATATTGCTGCATTTACCTGATAAGACTTCACGCAAAGTAATACTACATCAGCGCTAGTAAACGCGTTATCGGTGGCGATATTTAATGAAAATTGAGCGTACTTTTGGTTAATATCTGTAAATTCATAATTCTTAGGCACAGATGTGACGCTTGAAGAACAGTGTAAGCTAACTAAGTTATTAGTTGCTTGTGATAAATGATGATACCAGAGAAGCCCAATAGCACCTTGACCAATAACGGCTATATTCATTACCGAGGCTTGCGACTAGAACGATTGCGATACATAAGAATAGACCACCTAATAATACCAAACATAGCAATACCAATTAAGTCAGAAATAAAGTCACTGACTTGAGCACTGCGAAAGCCTAAATAATATTGCCCTAATTCGGTCAGCACGCCATAAAACGCAACGGTTAACATGGTATTAAATAGCGGTAATTTCAATATGCTATGTAAGACCCAAGTTAAACAAAAAAAACTGATAATATGGCCAATTGAATCAATTTCAGTGCTACGAAAAACGACTCGTCTCAAGTCGGCAGAGCTAAAGTAAAGGCAAAAAAATAGTATGACAATAATAGCTAGAATGGATAAATGATAGCGACTTTTCATTGAGGTGTTAGTCATTGTTCTTTAGAGAGTTAAGTAATATTTATCATATCAGGGCTCAGCAATGAAAACTATCACTGTTCTAAAGTCTTAAATATATTACTCAATTAAAGTTAACTACTTAGAAATATCGCCAATGGAATTAAATCTAATTAATTGATAATATATGTCTAATTTTTTTAGATAGAGAACTGTCATGCCTTCAATGGATATTGTTTCCGAAATTAATTTGGAAGAAGTAAAAAACGCGACTGAAAATGCTAATCGTGAACTTGCAACTCGTTACGATTTTCGTGACGCCGCAGCAAGCTTTGAATGGAAAAGCCCTGCAGTGACTATGAAAGGTGATTCAGATCATCAATTAAAGCAAATGACAGACGTACTGCGCGGACAATTGGTCAAAAGAAAGGTTGATGCTAAAGCGTTAACATTAGGAAGCATTGAAAGTTCGGGCCGAAACTATAGCCAAGTGGCCACTTTCAAAGAAGGCATAGAGCAACCTGTTGCTAAAAAAGTGGTTAAGCTGATCAAAGACAGCAAGTTAAAAGTGCAAGCTTCAATCCAAGGTGAACAAGTGCGCGTTACAGGTAAAAAACGTGACGATTTACAAGCCGTGATGCAATTACTCCGAGAAACAGAATTAGAACAGTCGTTTCAGTTTAATAACTTTAAAGATTAAATGTTTAAGGTTTAAGAATAGGTCTTTACTAAAGCTGACCGCTGCATATATAGATTTTTAAAGAGGCATTAGCCTCTTTTTTGCTTTTAATGTCTTTGATAGTCATAGAGAAAAGTAAATTCACTTTCGACTGTAATTTAACCAGTACTTAAATCTTTACGGTGTAAATATGAATTAAAACACCTTTCATGGCGATTTTTCATAAGAAACGCTGTTTTTTTCTTGGCAGTTTAAGTAAATTAGCTTATTCAATAATAATAATGATGATTTTAAATGGCTGCTTCTAGAGGTGCGTTCAGTTCTCGTATAGGTTTTATCATGGCTGCTGCGGGTTCTGCCGTAGGGTTGGGTAATATATGGGGTTTTCCTACACAAACAGCAAGTAACGGTGGTGCGGCTTTTGTACTGGTTTACTTGGTGTTAGCATTTTGTTTAGCATACCCAGCCTTTATGGCTGAATTGTTAATTGGTCGATATGGCCAAGCCAATGCCGTGACTTCCTTACAAAAAATATCTCGAAATATCTTTCATAAGCGCTTTGCCTTTGTCGTTGGTTTTGGCGGTATTATTTGTGCGGCTTTAATTTTAAGCTTTTATGGCATACTCGCTGGATGGATGATGTCGTTTGCTATTGAGCCTGTTACCTCTTTAATGGGCTTTAATGAAGCATCTAATTGGCTTACGTCTCAATCTATTGGACGTAATTTACTTTTTACAGCATTATTTATGTTACTGACCATATCCATTATTCGACGCGGTGTTGAACAAGGTATTGAGAAATGGTCGAAACGTTTAATGCCAATGTTGATTGGCTTATTGGTTTTAATGATCATTTATGTCTTCACATTAGATGGTTCAAAAGAAGGCTTTGCAGCTTACTTAAACCCTGATATTTCACGTGTATTTGAACCAGACCTATTGATTAGTGCATTAGGACAAGCCTTCTTTTCATTATCGCTGGGTACCAGTGTTATGGTGATTTACGGCTCCTACATTTCTAAAAAAGAAAACTTAGTATCACTTGGTGCACAAGTCACTTTAATTGATGTCTCAATCGCTTTTTTAGCCGGCTTATTAATTATTCCTTCAATGTACGTTGCCCAAGCTCAAGGTGTTGCGATTTTCGATGCTGATGGAGGTTTAATCTCAGGTCCAAATTTAGTCTTTGATGTGCTGCCAACCTTGTTTGATGGCATGGGAGCAATAGGTTTATTTGTTGGTTTTGGCTTTTTTGTTTTAATGTCAATTGCGGCGCTAACGTCTAGTATTTCAATGTTAGAAGGGCCGGTTTCTTTTGTGGTAGAGCGTCATAATGTTGAGCGGAAAAAAGCTACCACCTTTATTGGTTTAGGTATCTTTATTTTAAGCGCTTTAATTGTCTTAAATTTTGATGCACTGTTTGGTTTGGCAATATCAATATCCACTGTCTATGGTCAACCGCTCATTGCGATGCTGTGTTGTGTATTTGTTGGTTGGATTTGGTTTAGAAATGATATTTTAACTGAGTTAAAGCAAGGTAATGATATGGTTGAGCATTCATTGTTTTGGAAAATCTGGCCTTGGTATACTAAGTTTGTTTGTCCAACGGCAATTGGTATTGTCTTTTGGCATTCATTGTAAAATTATCAACGAGTAACTTTTAGCGTTGAAAAGTAAAAGGGAGCTAATTAGCTCCCTTTCTTGTTTTATATACCGGTAATTTTTAGTGTAACTTAAAGGCTAGGCCAAGAAAGATGCCAAGGAGATGTGATTTTATTAATAGCTTCTACCGTGTTTTCATGGCTGAAAAACGTCCCCGTACTTGGCGGCAGACAATACTGAAACTGTTGATTATTTAAACTAAACTTTAAAGCAAAGGCGTGCAGGTAACCTCGATCAGACACACTATTGGTGTTGTAAAGTGGATCACCCAGTATTGGCACGCCAACGCTATTCAGTGCGACTCTTATTTGGTGGGTTTTACCCGAGTGCGGTTTGATTAAATAAAGTCGTTGTTTTGGTGCTATTGTAAAAGATAAAAATTGACTAATTGCTGGGTTATTATTTGTGCGCAGCAATTTCCACATACCGCGTCGGCTTTTCTCCATATCGCCCTTGATCAATCCTTGTTTTTTCTTCGGTTTGCCTTCGGCGATAGCAAGGTAATATTTTTCTACTTGATGTTGTTCAAACATCTGTTGAAACGCGCTCGCAGCAGCACTATTTTTGGCAACAATAATCAGCCCTGATGTCATTTTGTCTAATCGATGAACAGGATAAAGTTCTGTAAGCGAAAACTGACTGCTAAGTTGTGCTTTTATTTTTGAAAAAAAACCACTACCGATTTGTTCTTCATCATGAAAACCCATACCTTGTGGCTTATTAATAACGAGAAAGTCAGTTTGGTGATCAACAATCGTTATGGGTTTATCTGTCATTAAAAGCTGAGTCCGATGAGTATATAAATTATTAGCGTTAAAACACCGCCAAACAATGCGTAAGGCAGTTGCGTTTTTACATGTTCAAAATGATCACAACCACTGGCAATAGACGCAACAACGGTAGTGTCTGAAATCGGTGAAGCATGGTCGCCAAATATACCACCGCCGAGTACAGCGGCAACTAAAAACTCAATTGGCAAGCCACTTTGTTGAGCAATAGGCACGGCAATAGGAATAAGTATGGCAAACGTACCCCATGATGTGCCTGTAGCAAATGCCATAATCGCCGCAGCTACAAATAAAATGGGCGCCATTAAATATAAGGGTACTTCAACATTGATTAATTGGCTGACATAAACGCCAGTGCCTAAGGCTTTAATAGCATCACCAAATGCAAAAGATAATACTAAAATTGCAACCGCAGGTGACATGTATTTAATGCCAGTAAGTATAGTTTTAAAGATGACTGCAAGTGACATAAGCTTACGGTGCATAATTAATATCACTAAAAAGACTAGGGCTGTGACCACGGACCAAAATACTGAAAAAGAACCTGAGCCTCGGCGAATATCACCATCACCCGTAAACCACAGTAAAATAAAAGTACCTATCAAGAGTGTTAGCATAGGAAGCCACATAATATAGGCTGGAGCAATATGGTCTACAGTTGTTTTTTGTTTATCTTCTATCACGGATTCAGCGTATTTTAATGGTCCAAAAACTTTGCCACTAAACGCGGTGTAATAGGCAAGTGCTACCGCAATGATCGCGTAAAAATTATAGCCTATTGTGCCAATTAAAATCCCCACAGGGTCATCAAATGAATATCCATCCAACAAACCTAAAACATATGCACCCCAACCATTAACTAAAAATAAAATACTAATTGGCGCACAAGTTGAATCTACTAAGTAAGCAAGCCTAGCTCGGCTAATTCCATGATGATCAAATAATTTTTGACTCGCCATGCCAGCGGTAAACATACTTAAGTTTGTATCGGTGAAAATTGATGTACCAATCACGGTTGGTAATATACTGGCTTGTCGGCTATTTTTAACTAAATTTAACGAAGCAAGGTGATTGATAAAACCATTCACCGCGCCTGATTGGTTCATTAAGGTGACTAATGCGCCAATTAATAAGCTGAAACTGACAATGTAAACGTTACCTAAAGAGGAAAAAACACCACCAATACCAAAAACTGTAGCCGTTAAACCTTCGATAGGGTTGCCATTTACGGTCATTAAATAACAAAGTGCTACACCAGATAGCAGGGCGAAAAGAGCGTTTTTTCGCCATATTGCAATAACAATAGCGACAAGTGGTGGGAGTAAGCTAAAAACGCTGTCTTGCATAGTAAACCTTTATTATTATTTTATGTCGGAGAAGTTTAATCGTTTGGCTATAACTTAAAAGCCCCTAACTTTACCGTAAGCTCAGGCAATAATAAACTTAATGCTTGGCTAACCGAGCGATAAAAAAGCTAAAAAAGAAATATAGATCGATAAAGTCGGGTCAATATCTGAGTCGATAAAGATAAAAGTGGTATTATATCGTATATTTGTCAATGTAATGTGCTGAGTTCAGCGATAGTTATCAACTTTTAACTTCTCGCTTACTTATTTTTTGATTCGTTATTATGCAAATTTAGTTAATAATAAATCACGGTAGCCATTGAAAATTAACATTTCACCCTTAAATAACAGTTACTCGCTGGCGTAACGCATCAGGAACTATTTTGACATTATCACTAAACGAATATATCTCGGCTTTTACCGAACCAAAGCATCAATCTTCTTTAAGCCAATTTGGTCGAGGTATAGAACGTGAAGCACTTCGAGTGCTGCCACAAGGACGTTTGTCTGAACGCGGTCACAGTGAACGATTAGGCGCTGCGCTAACACATCCTAATATTACAACAGACTACTCAGAAACACTGATGGAGTTTATTACGCCTGTTAGCCATAAACCTGAAACAGTTATTGCCCAATTAGAAGATGTACAAAAATTTACCTTAAGTCAGCTTGATGGCGAGTTACTGTGGCCGATGAGCATGCCTTGTTTTGTTGATGATGACGATAAAATACCTTTAGCCCAATTTGGTAAATCTAATGTTGGTAAAATGAAAACCGTATATCGCCAAGGCTTGAAAAATCGCTATGGCAGTATGATGCAGGTTATTTCAGGTATACATTTTAACTTTTCATTCCCAAAAAGCTTTTTCCAATCAATGCAAAAAATTGAACAAAATAGTGATGTACTTGATGATTACATCTCTGATAAATATTTTGCATTACTGAGAAACTACAAACGCTTTTGTTGGCTTATTCCATACTTATACGGAAGTTCTCCCGCTATTTGTGGTTCATTTTTAAAAAATAAACCTACAGATTTACCGTTTAAAAAAACCGGTAAAGGCTATTTGTATCTAGAACATGCAACGTCTTTACGTATGAGCGATTTAGGTTATACCAATAGCGAACAATCTTCGTTGCAAATTTGTTATAACAACCTTTCGGGTTATTTAGATGGGGTAAAAAATGCCATTAATTTACCCTCAAAGAAATTCGAAAAAATTGGCATTAAAGTCGATGGCAAATACCAACAACTTAACAGTAATGTTTTACAAATTGAAAATGAATTGTATGCACCTGTTCGACCTAAGTGTGTTGCGAAACCTGGCGAGAAACCATCTGAAGCCTTGAGAAATAGAGGCGTTGAATATATTGAAGTTAGAGCGCTTGATGTTAATCCATTTTCAGCAACAGGTATTACTACTGAACAAGTGAGATTTTTAGATGTTTTTCTTACTTTTTGTATGCTTGAACCTAGCTCGATACTTGATTGTAAATCACAAGAAATTACCGAAGAAAACATGGACGCTATTGTGATACGCGGACGTGATCCAACGTTATTGCTGCGTGACACCTCGGGTGAAAACGCCATAGAAAAATCTGTTAAACAATGGGGCAATGAAATTTTCGCTAAATTAGCGAGTGTAGCAACGTTGTTAGATGAAGCAAATGACAGTCATTTATACACTCAAGTGCTTGCAAATGAAGCGGCTAAAATTAATGACGCTAGTTTAACGCCTTCAGCTCAAATTTTATCTGCTGTTGTTAACGATAATCAATCTTTAACGCAAATGGCACTTAAAAAGGCAACAGATTATCGCCAACAACTTTTAGGTAATGACTACCAAGCATTTAATGAGGAATACTTTATTAAATCAGTCGCAGACTCACTGAATAAACAAGCTGAAATAGAGCAAAGTGATAACGTTGATTTTGATACTTTCCTACAAAATTATTTTTCCTGATTAAGCTTAATTCTATTCAGGTTTGTGCTGATAAAGCAGGAATATCTATTAGATAAATAGCAGGCAAAAAAAAAGCGCGTTAAGGTAACGCGCTGGAAATAATAAGAAAGCAGTCCAGGGAGGTTTCGCTTTCATGTATTATGACCAACCAAATTGGTCGTAGTTCATTATTTATACGAATAATTTTTTTTCTGTTAATTTTCGATGCAATAAACGCCTCCCCATTAAATACTTATCACTCTTCTTTTATATCTAATTTACTGATTTAAAAATAAAATACTTATTTACATTGCTAGGTGTGTTTTTAAAGCCAGACGCTTCAAATAAAAAACATTATCGGTTTAAAAGGCTAACGATAAAGAAAGTGCGACTCAGGAAAATAAAGTAATTAATTTCCAGTCAATGGTGTAACTAAATACTAAAGTTATTGGTGTTGTTAACTGTCCTAAAAAAGTAAGGTAAAAAATCTTGCGATATAAAAGTTGAATATTTGATGACATTATCATGATAAATAACAAATATTCTGGCATGATATTAACAATTCAACACTAAGTAACCGCGTTCATGACTTTTTTCAAAACTTTCATTATTTCTGCGTTAGCCTGTATAACCTTATCGAGTTGTGCGACAAGTCCACCAAAAAATCCTGAAAACCTCTGCGAAATATTTCGAGAACATAGAGGATGGTACTTTGCTGCAAAAGATATGCGCGAGAGATGGGGAGTACCTATTCATGTTCCTATGAGTATGATGTATCAAGAAAGCTCATTTAAAGCGGGTGCTCTGCCTCCTAGAGATTATTTACTCGGGTTTATTCCATGGGGTCGAGTGAGTACCGCCTATGGCTACTCACAGGCAAAAACTATGACTTGGGAAGATTACACCAGAGAAACAGATAACTCAGGTGCGGATCGTGATGATTTTGACGATGCAATGGACTTTATGGGTTGGTTTATTTATAAAACTCAAAAAATTAATAAAGTATCTAAATGGGACGCTTACAGCCAATATTTAAACTATCATGAGGGCTGGGGTGGTTTTAAGCGTAAAACATATAAGAAAAAAGCTTGGTTAACTAAGGTTGCCCGAAAGGTAGATAGCCGTGCTAAACGTTATTCTAGCCAGCTAAAAAGTTGTGAAAAAGAGCTTGATCATGGCTGGTTATGGCGCTTATTCTTTGAGGACTAGCGCTTTATATTTAGCTTTATGAGAGGCATGCCAGTTAATACCTCTCATTTTATATGCTTTCTTAAGCTCCTTACTTTTTGACACTTCCTCGCTGTTGGCTCTTCCTTACAACCTATAATCAATATCTGCTCTTTGGCTAAGTCTTAATTTTCTATATTCTAAATAACTTATCAGTACCACGCATTTATAAATTAATTACTGCACTTATTACTACTTCTGTTGAACCCCTGTTACATATGACATCCAATATGTATCAGCAAATGCAAACTTCAAAGGCAGGCACTTTGATAATCGTTTGACCCAATGGATGTTTCCAAAATCAGTAATTTCTAATGGTAATTTAAAGCCAGTATTAGAGTAATTATTACTGCATAGTTCTTGCCAAAGTTGATAAAAAAAACATTATTTTTTGGGGAATCAACGTGAATAAGGGCTAGCAAATATGCAACATAAATTTAATAAAAAACTTCCTTTTTTTACTAAAAATTGATTGCAAAATACAAAGTCGCTTTCCAATAGGGCTTGCAATTGTTATCCACAGAAATTGTGGAAACTTAATCCCCTGATCTAAAGCTGTGTATAACTTTGTTATTAACTTCCCATCAAATTATTTCTATCCACAATAAAACATTTACTGTTTGACATTATGCTTTCAGTGCCAAGCTTACGATCAGGCTGTACACTGTTTTGAATGCCTTATTAGAGAATAGAGAACTGATACTTTTTAGGCTGTTTTAAGGCAGGCTGCATCACCTTTCGATTAATCATAGGAGTAGTTATACGAATAACCCTAACAAAGCCGCTGCTTTTGTATTGCTAGCAAAAAATATCAGCTAGCTTTATGACTAATCAGGAGCAGTATTAAAACTGTTAGAGATGCTAAGGAGGTGTTTCTGCTGCAGGTGTGAATAAAAAAAAGACAGCGCTGATACTAAATCAGAACTGTCCTTTATAGAGATAAGTAACGCAATATTATTATGAATTAATACCGTCATAGAAATCGGGTAAAATTCTAACTGTTTTGATCATATTGTCTTTAACTTCGATAATCTCAAGCGGATAACCAGATATTCTTACGCTTAGATTCGCCTCAGGAATATCTTCAAGGTATTCTAATATTAAGCCATTTATAGTTTTTGGCCCGTCAGTAGGAAAGCTCCAGGTCATTTCTTTATTCACGTCGCGTACGGTTGCGCTACCATCAACTAAATAACTGCCATCAGGTTGAATGTTAACTTCGTCACTGGTGGTAGGTGTCATAGTGGTAGTAAAGTCACCCACTATCTCTTCCAGTATATCTTCTAAGGTGACTAAACCTTGAATATCACCATATTCATCTACAACTAAACCAAGACGCTCTTTCGCATGTTGAAACTTTAATAGTTGCACATTAAGTGGTGTACCCTCAGGTATAAAGTAAATTTCTCGCACAGCACGCAGTAAGGTTGCTTTGGTAAATTGTTCTTTCGATACGAGACGTAAAGCATCACGCACATGAACATAACCCACAACATCGTCAATGTTGTCACGATATAGTAATACTCGAGTATGATTTGACTGAGTGAGTTGCTTTTGAATACGTTTCCATTCGTTATTGATATCAATGCCGACGAGTTCATTACGAGGGATCATAATATCTTCAACAGTCACATTTTCTAAATCAAGAATACCGACTAACATATCTTGATCTTTTGACTTTAATAACGCGCCAGACTCATTAACCACTGTACGTAATTCTTCAGAGCTCAAGCTGTGTTGCTCTCTTTGCTCAGAGCTTATGCCTAATATGGCTAATATGCCATTGGTGATCCAATTTACCGCAATAACGAAAGGGTAGAGCAGCTTTAGCAGTATCGTTAGAATAAATGAGCTTGGAAAAGCGACTTTTTCTGGATACAAAGCCGCTAAGGTTTTTGGTGTGATTTCGGCAAATATTAATATAACGAGTGTGAGTAATAACCCAGAGTAAAAAACTCCAGCATCGCCATATAAACGTTGTGCAATAATACCCGTGATAAGGGTCGCAAAGATATTGACCAGATTATTACCAATTAATATCAAGCCAATTAATTTATCAGGTTTAGCAAGTAACTTACTTACCCGTTTTGCGCCACGGTGATGTTGTTTTTCTAAGTGTTTTAATCGATATCGGTTGATCGACATCATGCCCGTTTCAGAGCCTGAGAAATAGGCTGATATAAATATGAGAATGCCGAGCACGACAAACAGCATATCGGTAGAGATGTTATCCAAAAGGGATCCTATATATTAATGATAATAAGTATTACAGCGCCAGAGCGGAAAAGTAATACAAAGTTAACTTATACGCTAAAATTTATAATAAGAGAAATTCTTTCACAAATCGGCTACCAAAATAAGCCAATGTAAGTAAAAAGGTCGCAATGACCGTTAATGTTAGAACGCGCTGACCACGCCAGCCTAATTTAAAATGCCCCATAAGGTGACGAAATAAATTACACAGGCGATTAATGATAAAATTGTTTTATGCGCGTTTTCTTTTGAAATCATACCGTCGAGAAATATAAAACCAATAACTTGGCTCAGTAATAAACAAATACTACCCATTAACAAAATAATAAATAACTGTTGTTCTACTTGCATTAAGGGAGGTAAATGATGAACTGCTTGGAAGTTTTTACTCTTTAATTTGGTATTAATATAAGCAACTTGAAAGGCATATAGTGTCGCTATTACAAGGATACAATACGCAATAAGTGCTAGCGTAATGTGGCTTAGCATGGCGATTTTATCTGAAACAATTTCTAAATTACTCACCGGTGAGATAAAAATCATGCTGAGCTGCCAAAGGCCAGCAAAGCCATAAATACCCGGTAATAATAAATTCACCTTAAAACGCAATGCAACAGCTGAAATAACAAGAGTAATAATTAAACTGACTAAAGAGACGACATTAGGCAATGAGAAGTTAAGGTGGTTGTGAGAATTTAAAAACTGAGAACTGCTTAAAACATGAAAAATAATCGCTAAAGAAGCAAAAATTAAGGTAATAATGATATTCGGGCCTTTCGGGTGAAACAAGCGAGATAAAATTGATATCGTCGCTACGCTGTAACAAACAAAGGCAGTAAATGCAGTGATACTTGAAAATTCCACAAAATGCTCCGAAAAAATGAAAAACTGTTTATCCGCTAGTTTACATAGCGATTCTAGCAGAATAGCTATCAGACACCATAACTATTGTTTATTTTATATCAACAGTTTAAGTCGTTGTGTAATCGTTAAGTAGAACAGGTGATATGTGTTCACCGAACCCATAATAGGTAGCCGGAATATCAGCAGTTTATCATAAAATTTTGCAGTGATATTAACCGATATATCTGTTTTATACTTTCTTTATAGCTTAGTGATTACTTTAAAAGCATAACTTCTACTTTCGCTAATTAATTGTACGGGTATAATAGAGCTAATTTTTTGCGCAAAGTTAATATTTGAGTCCTTTATGTTTGAGAATCTTTCCGATCGTTTAACGAAATCACTAAAAAATATCAGTGGCCGTGGTCGTCTAACTGACGACAATATAAAAGACACTTTACGTGAAGTGCGAATGGCATTGCTAGAAGCTGATGTCGCCTTACCGGTTATTCGCGAGTTTGTTGCTAAAGTCAAAGAGAGTGCTGTAGGGCAAGATGTTTCTAAAAGTTTAACGCCAGGGCAAGTTTTCGTAAAAATAGTTCAAAAAGAACTTGAATCGGCAATGGGTGAAGTGAATGAAGCCCTTAACTTAAAAACTGCACCACCAGCTGTTGTCTTGATGGCGGGTTTACAAGGGGCGGGTAAAACTACCTCTGTTGCTAAACTAGCTAAATTTTTAACCGTGCGTGAAAAGAAAAAAGTATTAGTCGTTAGTGCTGACGTTTATCGTCCAGCAGCAATAAAACAACTTGAAATGTTGGCCACTGAAATTAATGTGGGTTTCTTTCCAAGTGATATTAAGCAAAAGCCCATTGATATTGCCAATGCTGCAATTGACCACGCAAAGAAAAACTTTTTTGATGTGGTAATTGTGGATACCGCCGGTCGTTTGCACATTGACGGCGAAATGATGGCTGAAATTCAGCAATTACATGCCGCTATTAACCCAATCGAAACCCTTTTCACGGTTGACGCCATGACAGGACAAGATGCTGCCAATACTGCTAAAGCATTTAATGATGCCTTACCATTAACGGGTATTATCTTAACCAAAACTGATGGTGATGCTCGCGGTGGCGCAGCATTATCTATTCGCCATATTACTGGCAAGCCAATCAAGTTTATGGGTGTTGGTGAGAAAATTGAAGCCCTAGAGCCTTTTCATCCAGACAGAATAGCTTCACGCATATTAGGGATGGGTGATGTACTGTCTTTAATTGAAGAAGTAGAACAAAAAGTTGATCGTAAGCAAGCCGAAAAGCTAGCTAAAAAAGTTAAGAGTGGTAAAGGTTTTGATTTAGAAGACTTTCGTGACCAACTCGTACAAATGAAAAGTATGGGCGGCATGATGGGTTTAATGGATAAGTTACCTGGTATGGGTAATATGTCAGAACAAGTAAAAGGGCAAATGGATGATAAAGTCACTATCCGCATGGAAGCGATGATTAATTCTATGACCAAAGCTGAACGTCAACGTCCTGAACTGATCAAAGGCTCACGTAAACGTCGTATTGCTGCAGGTTCAGGCACGCAAATACAAGATGTAAATAAGTTATTGAAACAATTTACTCAAATGCAAAAAATGATGAAAAAAATGTCAGGTAAAGGCGGCATGCAAAAAATGATGCGCTCAATGAAGGGCATGATGCCACCAGGTGGCGGAATGGGCGGTGGTATGTTTGGCCGTTAATTTAATCGCCATTGATTTTTTTAACATAAAAAAGGTAGCTAATAGCTACCTTTTTACATTCTGTCGGTTTAATTTAATTATTTGAATGCATGTTTATCGGTTTCAGTGCATACCTAAATAATAGCTGATCTAAACGCAATTATTTTTAAACCCTAAATAGTGTTTCACCATGTTTATATTTTTTCTATTCAGTATTCTGTCACCAAGTGCGGTTAACATTGAGCCACAAACAACCAAACCCGCGCCAATATAAGCGAGTATATTTAGATGCTGTGCTTGGAAAGTGTTTGGCCAAACTTGCTCTGCGATAGAAGCAAAAACAACAGTCAGTAGTGGTGTTATGGCTAAAGTCGCGCTGACTTTTGCCGTTGGCAAATATTCTAATGACTTAGCAAAAGTGCCATAGGCTATTAACGTGTTTGCGCAGCAAAATAATAACAAGAGCAAAGCCGTATTATCTAATGACGTTATTTGTGAAGGACTGGCTAACGGTAAAAAGAACACTGAGCTTAATAAGTAAATGCACCACATAATTTGGTTTGAGCTGTAATATCCCAACATCTGCTTTTGAATGATTGCATAAGCAGCCCAAGTGACTGCCGCGCCAAACATGATCATAAAGCCAAATAAAAAGTCACTATTATCAAGGCCCGTATGATTAATAAACTGCTGATTAAAAAACAGCACCAGACCGGAAATAAGCACCAAAGAACCCACCATTTGGCCACGGCTAAAATGTTCTTTCAAGACAACAACACTGCCAAGTAACATGAAGAAAGGGGCCATTTGAATTAGCATTTGTGCGGTTTCTGCTGGTATATAATGCAATGAAATCAGATATAAAATGTAGTTTAAGCTCAGCAGTATGGCTGCAAATAACAGTTGTTTCATTCTACTAACACTTTTTAGCGCTGAGCTGGGGATCTTATTTTTGGCACATAACAATAAGGTGACGAAAAAGGCGGCGAACACAAAACGATACCAAGTAATGGTATAAGCATCCATCAGTAACAAAACAGATTTTAGCGCCAGCGGTAAAATTCCCCACATAATTGCCGTGATCATGGCTAGCGTTAATCCTTTTGCACTATTATTTACGAGTTGAGTCATCGTTTATCCAGTCAGAAAAGACAAATTACAGCGCAAATGATGTGCGCTTAGTTACTAAAGTGTGGGTGTTGAACTATATAGTTATATTGATTGTTACGGTACTAATTTGCGAAATAATTCATCTAATACTCGCTTTAGGTTGCTTTGTCAGCAGAAAAGCGTAAAATACGCGAGCTTTTCTGTCGCTGAGGCGATGGAAATGTCTGGAAAATTCGTTTTAACACTTAAATTATATAGAGGACGATATGGTTACCATTCGTTTAGCTCGTGGCGGCGCAAAGAAGCGTCCATTCTATCAGGTTGTTGTTGCAGATAGCCGTAACTCTCGCGATGGTCGATTCATCGAGAAAGTTGGTTTCTTCAACCCTACAGCGCAAGGTCAAGCGGAAAAATTACGTTTAGACCTAGACCGTGTCAACCATTGGGTTGGTCAAGGTGCAACTGTATCTGATCGTGTGGCCAAATTAGTTAAAGATGCTCAAAAAGCAGCTTAATTAACTTTGGTAGGTTTTAGGAGTTTGTTGTGGAAGTAATAGGTAAAGATGTCACTTTAGGTAAAGTAGGCGCAGTCTACGGTATCAAAGGTTGGTTGAAAATTCATTCATTCACAGATGACCAAGAAGCCATACTAGACTATTTTCCTTGGTCTTTAAAATTAGGAAATAAAGTTCAATCAGTAGAAATTACCGATTGGCGCAAACATAACAATGGTCTTGTTGTTAAAGTTGCAGGTATTGATGATCGTGATATAGCCCAAAAGCTAGTTGGATCAGAAATATTTGTTAGCGAAGATGCGTTATCAGACTTACCCGAGGGTGAGTTTTATTGGCGTGATCTAATCGGCATGGCAGTAGTTACTGACAAAGGCTACGACCTTGGTCATGTTTCCGACATAATGGAAACAGGCGCTAACGACGTACTGGTTGTTAAAGCTAATCTGAAAGATGGCTTTGGGAAGAAAGAAAGGTTAATCCCTTACTTAATGGACCAAGTTATACTTTCGATCAGCGCTGAAGATAAACAAATTTGTGTTGACTGGGACCCAGGTTTCTAACTTGAGTAATAGTGTATCAACAAACAAGCTTAGCAATAAGAAAATCTGGATTGGGGTGATAAGCCTTTTTCCTGAGATGTTTGACGCAATTACTGAGTATGGGGTGACAGGCCGAGCGATTCGTAATGGCTTAATTGAGTTTCACACGTGGAACCCAAGAGAGTTTACACATGATAAACATCGTACTGTGGACGACCGACCTTACGGCGGCGGACCAGGGATGCTTATGATGGTGCAACCATTACGTGATGCTATTCAAGCTGCAAGAAAAGCTGCAGACGAAGATAGCAGCCCTGAACTTATTAAAGCAAAGGGTAAAGCGAAGGTTATTTATTTGTCGCCGCAAGGACGGAAATTGGACCAAGCTGGTGTACGCGAATTAGCACAGCATGACCGACTGATATTTATAGCAGGACGTTATGAAGGCATAGACGAGCGACTAATTGAGTCAGAAATTGACGAAGAATGGTCGGTTGGAGATTACGTATTAAGTGGTGGGGAATTACCTGCTATGAACGTAATTGATGCCGTAGCACGCTTTGTGCCCGGAGTATTAGGACATCAACAATCAGCTGAGCAGGATTCATTTTCTGACGGTTTATTGGATTGTCCACATTACACTAGGCCAGAGGTTATGGACGTTTCGGATAACGAGGCAAAGTCTGTTCCCAAAGTGTTATTAAGTGGTAATCACGAACATATTAGGCAATGGCGCCAATATCAGTCTTTAGAAAGAACGTGGACTAGAAGACCAGAACTTTTAACTAACCTAGCTCTGACAGCAGAGCAGCAAAAAATGTTAACAGCTATAAAAGCTGATAACAATAATGCTACTGATGACTGTGAAACCTAGGAAGAAGGTATTATGAGTAATATTATTAAGCAGCTTGAAGCTGAGCAAATGAAAAAAGATGTACCAGCATATTGCCCGGGCGATACTGTTGTTGTACAAGTAAAAGTTACAGAAGGTGATAAATCACGTCTTCAAGCATTTGAAGGTGTTGTAATTGCTATTAAAAACCGCGGCATCAATTCTGCATTCACTGTTCGTAAAATCTCGAACGGTGTTGGTGTAGAGCGTGTATTCCAGACACATAGCCCAATCGTTGATTCAATTGAAATCAAACGTCGCGGTGATGTACGTCAAGCTAAGCTTTACTATCTTCGTGAGCGTTCAGGTAAATCTGCACGTATCAAAGAGAAATTGGGCAAAAGATAATTCCTCTTTTATTAGAGCAATATCTGCTAATTTTTTAGTAAAGAAAGATGATGAGAAAAACCTGTTTGGGAAACCAAACAGGTTTTTTTGTGACTTTTTTTTGATAACAGTGACTTATCTGACAATAAATAAACACTAGTACCTCTGGTTTTACCAGATGGTAAATCAATGTAACTTATGACTTTTACTTATAAAAAATAGAATAATAATTGCAAGTGTAACTAAATATGTGTAAGTTTGTAACCGAAATGTTAATGGATTAATTTTTTCTAAAAATAACTTAAAATAATAACTTAGGAAATCCATTAATGCGCAGTTTGCAATTATTTAAAAACATCCTTATTACAACTCTATTGATATCTTCTTGGTCATCTTCCGCATCGATTATACAACGTGATTACATTGAGAAAGGTGATGGTGGAATTACTTATGATGATGTTAGTGGCTACGAATGGCTTGATTTAACGTATACGAGAACATTAAGTTTTGAGAAATACCAAGAGGTTTTAGCTCGCACTACAGAAGGGTGGGAGTTTGCTGACACTCAACATGTCGTCGATTTATTTGCGCAGTTTACACTCACGGATGAAGTTAATGATGAATACGGTACAGCAACTCCTGTTCATATAACGCCTAAATCGGTATCAGATCCGTCATACCTAGCTTATTACTATTATAGCCCTCAAACTTCAGCGTTTAATGATCTTGTTGAAGACCTAACAATATTAGGCGAAACTTTGAGTATCGGTACACAAAAAGATGATGTTAAATTTTATGGTGTTAGAGGCTATGTTGATACTGGTATTAAAGGTGAAACTAGTCAATTTATGGCTTACAAAAATGAAAGAGTTGGTGTAGCTTCCTTAGGTGATTTCAGAGGTAAACCCATTGGTAATAGATATGAATCGTTTTTTACATATCGTTTAGCGCAAGCTGAGAATAATTTCGACGTGCTAGGCATACGTGCTGCCAATGTTGATTTTCCTGCCATACCTGTTTCTGAACCGGCTACATTTGGAATGTTTTCCATGATGCTATCTATATTAGTTTTTCGACGTTCTAAACGATAAATCTATAAAAGAGTTAAGGTCTTAATATGAATACTGAGGCCTTAACTATAATTTAACCTCTATTTTTCAGTCCCTCTATTCCTACCATTGCAATTTCTATATTCTTTAGTCTGTTAAAAATATCTGATAGAAAACTCAACAATATCAGACTTTAGTAGGGTATTCTGACGCATAAACTTACGTTATTATGACTGTAAGAGACCTGACAGTCAGTTGATAGCAACTCTAGTTTTATCTGTCAGCAAGTCATCAGATATTTAGTTCAAAAGGATTAATAATGCAAAAACTTAAAAGCCATTATCCAGTATTAGCACAGGCAAAAGCCCATACTTACATTGATGCAGAAAAATACGATGTAATGTATAAGCAGTCAATTGAACAGCCTGATGTTTTTTGGGCAGAACAAGCTGAAGAGTTTCTTGATTGGTATAAACCTTGGGACAGTGTGTCAGATGTAGACTTGAAAACTGCGGATATTAAATGGTTTTCTGGTGGTAAATTAAATGTTAGCTATAACTGTATTGACCGACACTTAGTCAGTAAAGCTGACGAAACTGCCATTATTTGGGAAGGCGACGACCCGAGTGAAGATAAAAAAATAACTTATCAAGAATTGCATGATCATGTGTGTCGCTTTGCTAATTTACTAAAAGCACGCGGCGTGAAAAAAGGTGATCGTGTGTGTATATATATGCCGATGATCCCCGAAATTGGTTATGCCATGTTAGCCTGTGCGCGCATAGGTGCCGTTCATTCTGTGGTATTTGGTGGTTTTTCAACTGAAGCTATTCGTTCTCGTATTATCGATGCTGACTGTAAGGTTGTTGTTACTTCGGATGAAAGCCTCCGTGGTGGTCGTGTTATTCCGTTGAAAGTAAATGTTGATGCGGCCGTTGCCGACTGTCCAAATGTTCATTCCGTGATTGTAGTACAGCGCACTGGCGGAGACGTGGCTTGGAACAACAAAATTGATGTCAATTATCAAGAAGAAGTCGCCAAGCTACCAGCAGCATGTGAACCCGAAATCATGGATGCTGAAGATCCGCTGTTCATCTTATATACCTCAGGTTCAACAGGGACACCTAAAGGTGTTTTGCATACTTGTGGTGGTTATTTACTTTATGCCGCAATGACTCATAAATATGTTTTCGACTACAAAGAAGGTGAAATATATTGGTGTACGGCAGATGCAGGTTGGATAACTGGTCATTCTTATATTTTTTACGGACCATTAGCTAATGGCGCGACAACCTTAGTATTCGAAGGTGTACCTACTTACCCTGATGCTGGCCGATTTTGGCAAGTGTGTGATAAACATCAAGTTAATATATTTTATACCGCCCCAACAGCTATTCGTGCACTGATGAGTGTTGGTGATAGCTTTGTTGAGAAAGCAGATTTGTCATCGTTACGTTTACTGGGCACTGTTGGCGAACCAATTAACCCTGAAGCATGGCATTGGTATTATGAAGTCGTCGGTAAAAATAATTGTCCTATTGTTGATACGTGGTGGCAAACAGAAACTGGCGGCATTTTAATTACATCACTGCCAGGTGCGGTTGATATGAAACCAGGTGCTGCAGGCAAACCATTTTTTGGTGTTAAACCGGCATTATTTGATAAAGACGGCAATACCTTGGAAGGTGCTAACCAAGGTTTATTAATGGTAACCGGAAGTTGGCCGGGGCAATTACGTAGTGTTTATGGCGATCATGAGCGTTTCTATCAAACATACTTAAGCCAATATCCTGGAAATTACTTTACTGGTGATGGTGCAAGAAGAGATGAAGACGGCTTTTATTGGATCACCGGGCGTGTTGATGATGTTTTAAACGTTTCTGGTCATCGATTAGGTACGGCTGAAATTGAAAGTGCATTAGTGCTGCACCCTGCTGTTGCTGAAGCTGCGGTAGTAGGTTATCCGCACGAAATTAAGGGACAAGGCGTTTACGCTTATGTCACCTTAATGAATAACGCGACAGAGTCTGAAGAGTTATTAAAAGAATTGACAGAATTTGTAGCTAAAGAATTAGGTCGCTTTGCTAAACCGGATTACATTCAATATGCACCGGGATTACCTAAAACACGTTCAGGAAAAATTATGCGACGAATTTTGCGTAAAATTGCCGAAAACGATCTTGATACTTTAGGGGATACTTCAACCTTGGCAGATCCTGCAGTAGTGGAGCACTTGGTCAATAATCGCATTGTACATAGCTAGCCACTAATCTTATTTGAGATAAAAGCGCCGAGAGGCGCTTTTTTTTGTTCTATATTTAACAATAGGGCTGTACCCAGATAAATTATAGTGTAATATAAACGGTACGAATTAAGTAAACTTAAATTTACAGCTGAAAGGGTTTGGAAAGTGCACATTCTGCAAGATCTATATTATTACCTCCCATACTTTATCTAGTCGCTTTTATGCGGCCTAGTTATTAGCAGGCAATAGCTGCTAACCGAAAATTTTACTTAACGATTCAACTTAACAACTTACATTTATTGCTACATATTCAGGAAAGAACCATGTCAAACGTAACCGAAATACCTAAAAGCAGATTGAACGATATTCATGTGAATGCCGAAGACGTCTTGATTACTCCTAATGCTTTACGAGAAGAATTACCTTTACCTGAAGCTGGACGGGTTTTCGTTAAAAACGCTCGAAATATTATTGCTAATATCATTCACAAAAAAGATCATCGATTATTAGTTATTTCTGGTCCATGCTCTGTTCATGACTTAGATGGTGCAAAAGCTTATGCAAGAAAATTAAAAGCCTTGCACGATAAATATCAAGACAGTTTATACATAGTAATGCGCGTGTACTTTGAAAAACCACGTACAACTGTTGGTTGGAAAGGGCTGATTAATGATCCGCATATGGATGGCTCATTTGACGTAGAAAGCGGTTTACGAAAAGCCCGAGAGTTACTCATTTATCTTACTGAGCTAGGCTTGCCTTTAGCAACTGAAGCACTAGATCCTATTAGCCCACAATACTTGGCTGAATTGTTCAGCTGGTCGGCAATTGGCGCTAGAACCACAGAATCACAAACTCATCGTGAGATGGCTAGTGGTCTATCAATGCCAATTGGCTTTAAAAATGGTACGTCTGGCGGCTTAGGTGTTGCAATTAATGCTTTACAGTCTGCAGCATCTTCACATCGTTTTATGGGCATAAATCGTTTGGGACAAGTTGCTTTAATTAAAACATCGGGTAACCCAGATGGTCATGTAATTTTACGTGGCGGAAAAAAACCAAATTACGATGCTGAAAATGTAGCCTTGTGTGAAGCTGAGCTTGCAAAGCAGGATTTAGAGCCTGGTATAGTCGTCGATTGTTCTCATGGAAATTCGAATAAAGATTACCGCCGACAACCTATTGTAGCGGATAATGTTTTTGATCAAATTTGTGCTGGCAACAAAACAATTATTGGTATTATGTTAGAGAGTAATATTAACGAAGGTAATCAAAGTTCAGATTTACCATTTAATGAGCTTAAATATGGTGTTTCGGTAACTGATGCTTGCATTGATTTTGAAACCACTGAGCAGCTTATCGCCTCAGCGAGTGCTAAGCTTGAAACTGCTTTAAAGAATCGTATCGTTTAATTATTATTGTATAGGAATAGTCTTGGTAATGAGCAATGAACTTACATTTGAACAGCAACTAGGTGGGTTGCGTGACGAAATTGATGAAATAGATAGTCAACTCGTTGCGTTGCTAGCTAAACGCCGTGCTGTTACCACGAAAGTTGGATTACTTAAAAGCGCGGTAGGTATGCCAATTTTTGCACCTGAGCGTGAAGCCAATTTATTAAAGATTCGTCGTGAGCAAGCTATAGAAGCTGGATTATCACCCGAGTTAATAGAAGATATTCTTCGTCGCTTAATGCAAGATTCTTATATTAGCCAAGATGCCAGTGGCTATCGTTGTGTAAATCCTGATTGCAAAAAAGTGGTTATTATTGGGGGTGAAGGGCAATTAGGACGAATATTTGTCGATTTATTTAAACGCTCTCATTATCAAGTTGAAACTTTAGAACAAGATGACTGGCCAAACAGTGCTCAAATACTAGCAGATGCAGGCTTAGTCATTGTAGCGGTGCCTATTCGATTAACCGCTTCGGTAATTCAAAAGTTAGGCGCTTTACCTAAATCATGTATTTTGGCCGACGTTACCAGTGTTAAAGAAGCGCCATTGTATGAAATGATGAAAGTGCATACCGGTCCTGTAGTTGGCTTACATCCAATGTTTGGACCCGATGTAACCGGTTTAGTAAAACAAACTATTATCGCTTGTGAAGGACGTTTTGAAGATCAATATCATTGGCTTCTCGAGCAATTTAGAGTCTGGGGAGCTAAAATTCACCCAGTCGAAGCACATACGCATGATCAAGCGATGTCTATGGTGCAAGTTATGCGACATTTTTCGACGATTGCTTATGGTTATCACTTAATGGCTGAAGGCGCAGATATCGCTCAATTGGTAGAAATGAGCTCTCCTATTTATCGCTTAGAGTTGATCATGGTTGGGCGTTTATTTGCCCAAAATCCAATACTTTACACAGATATTATTTTTGCTAATCAGGATAATATTGCTATGATGAAACGCTTCGCTTATCGATTTCTAGAGTTGCTGGAAGATGTGCAACTAAATGATAAAGATGCTTTCACTAAAATGTTCTCACAAGTTGCTGATTGGTTTGGCGATTATGCTGATGTTTTTATGCAGGAAAGCAAAGTGATGTTAACAAAAGCAGATCAGCTTAAAAAACACTAAACAAATTATAGGGATGTAGCTGTGATAATAATTACAGCTAGCGTGAGTGAATAGGGAACATATGAACAAACTTTCAGCGATGTTATTCAGTATTATTATGGTAGTAGTTTCTGCATGTGCTAGTAGTGAGTCGGAAAAGGTTAACTTGGCAATAGGTGAAATAAGCCAACAGCAATTATTGAGTGACTATCCATATTTTCAACAGAGTTATCGAATGTATAACTTATCGGATGAAGAAATTATGGCAATAAAACGTTGGCCAACAGATTTGCACGTTGCCGTTTACTTTGGCACCTGGTGTCACGATAGTCAGCGAGAAGTCCCGAGATTTTTAAAGATTTTAAATGAAAATATGAGCATATCATCTCGCTTAATTGGTCTTGATTATAATAAGTCAGAACCAAACGGTACGGCTAAAAACCGTGGTGTTAAGTACACACCTACTTTTATCATTTACCGAAATAACAAAGAGATTGGTCGAATTATTGAACGGCCTAAAGTATCGATAACTGCCGATATTTCAGCCATGCTATAGCTACACTTAACTGCAGTAAACTACAGTAAAATCGCATAGAATTAACATTTTATGCGATTTTTTTATGCTAATTAAATAGCAGTAACGTTAGTCGCTAAATAAAGTGTTTTAGGCAGGTGTTGTAATATAAAAGGTATGTACTATAAATGATTTGAAGTATCGACTGGCAATAAAGTCGAACAGTTTAATTGAATGGCTGTATATAAATAAACTGTTACTTCGAGCAATGTTAAATATTGTTTAAAGTAACAGTTTGAAAATCAGGTTTTTGCTCAAATTAAGCTAAGCTGCGTTAGGCTGAGTTAAGTTAGAACAAGTTACATTTAACTCAAATGTAACTTGTTATAAGAAAAGTTTAATCAGCATACTGCTTAGTAGATTTATTGTTATGGCATTTAAAACTTAATAGCAATACCAACAGCAATAGAGCTGTCTATCCATAAAGAGTTATCAAAATTTGCACTACAGAAATCTTGTTGACAAAACATGGCATCATCTTCATCAATGAGAGTCGCATAAGCTCGTAATTCTGTTACTAACGCCATTTGCTTAGAAAATTCGTAACGAGTGCCAAAAGCAACACTGGCTGAAGGGTAAACTTCATTATTACCTTGTTCAGCATCGAAATGTGCGCCACCAAAGCCTAAGCTTAATGTTGTAACGTAATTTTGCTGGCGAAATAAAGCGACGCCATTAAAGTGTGCATAAGTGATATCAAGTGAGCTCTGCTCTGCGTTTTCGCCAATAAAATCATGGCTAACACGGTTTAATAGAACTTGGCCTTGACCATTCACATTTTCTTGCCAAGCAATACCAATAGCAATATTGCTTCCTGAGTCAGTATTAATATCGCTGCTATCGCTTGCAACCAAGTCAGAACCATACATTTGCCCAGCCATAACGCTGACCTCAAGTTGATTTGCTTGCACCGCATTTGAAATAGATAAAGAGCATAGCATTGCTAATGGTATTAATTGGCTGTTCACTTTCATTACGACATATCCTATGGTTTTTATTTTTATAAACCTAGCTAAAATCAACGGTTGATTTAGCTAGGGTTTACCACTAAAGCATTAAAATTAACCAAATAAGTCGGTCAATTTCTTTTTAGCTTTTTCTTTAAGCTTTTCTTTGGCGTCATCAGTTAGCTTTTTCTTTTGTGTCTCTTTCGCTTGTTGCCAAATTTTAGATAATGCTTGTTTAACTATTTCACTACCTAGTTGGCTTGCAGGTAAACCGGCGTCACCACCAACATTGCTTAGCGTAATATCAGGCAAAGTTGCACTATGTTCTTTATTACCAAAAGCACTTAAATCAATTGTGAGTGCAGTACCTGCAAGTATAATCTTACTGACTTTAATTTTTGGTTCTGCGCCACCCGCTGTATCTTCAGCGTCAGCACCTGCTTTAGGTGTGTTGCGCTCGATTGCATCTAAAAGATCTTGAATGTTAGAGCCACCAGTTTGAGTAAACTGAACAAAAGCTTGAGGTGACTTGATAACAATTGCATCGATGATAATAGGTGTAGAGGTCAGACTCTCTAAATTAATATCAAGGGTAACTTCATCTAAGGCGAAAGCATTGGGTTGGCTATAGCTTTTAGGGTTAGCTAAATTCACACCTAAAATACTACCTGCACCACTTGAGAGTTTTATATCTACAGCTCTTACTTTTACCGTCTGTTCTGTAACTTGTGTACCAACCGTTTCAATTTGATTTTTAATATACTCGTTAAGTGAGCCATTAGCTAAAAACCAAAGTGCTCCACCACCAAGTAACAACAAAACGACAATAATTGAGGCAATAATTTTCACGAATTCAATCCTTAAATGTAAAATATGAAGCAATGGCAAGTACTGCCTATACATCATCATATGTAGGTATAATTAAATTATATCTTAATAATAACAAAGTTAATTGATTTTTTATGATTTGCGACCAAAGCCTTAAATCCTAGGCTAAGTTGTATCGAGCAATACCAGTATCTAGGTTATAGTAATACTACTGTAATTTCCGTAAATTTAGAGATTTTGATTATGTCTGCCGCTTTTAGTCGTCGTATACCCTTGTTTTTGCTAGTTGGAGTTTTAATCGCTTTAGTTATTTATTTGCAATGGCCGGAGCAGGTAACCAATAAAGTTAAACACCAACGTGTAGTGTCGGTAAAAACAACCAAAATTGCTTTAGCAGAATTTAAAGACGCTGTAGAAGCCGTTGGCACTTCACGAGCGAATGAGCAAGTTTACATCACTAGTAAATACTCAGACGTAGTTGAAGAAGTACTATTTCAAGATGGTGAAGCCGTTAAAAAAGGTGAAGTTTTAATTCGATTAAATAGTCGAGAAGAAGCTGCCAAAGTTAAAGAGTTGCAGGCTAACCTTGCAGAGTCAGTATCGCAACTTAATCGTTTTCAAGATTTATATAAACAGAAAGCAACATCTCAATCGCTAGTAGATCAACAAGAAGCACAAACTAAAGCCATTTCAGCACAGTTATTAAGCGCTCAAATAAAGCTGGCAGAATTAACGATTAAAGCACCATTTTCTGGGGTGTTAGGATTTCGTGAGATCAGCCTAGGTGCTTTAATTAATGTTGGTGATGTTATTACCAGTTTAGATGACCTGAGTCTTATCAAAGTAGACTTCTCTATCCCAGAGCGTTACCTAACTACCGTTTCTATAGGTCAGCGTATTGAAGCTACTAATACGGCTTATAATGAAGATGTATTTATTGGCGAGATTACCTCAATAGATTCTCGTGTTGATAGCATGACAAGAACCTTAAAAGTACGGGCGAAAATTCCCAACTCTGATCGTAAATTGCGTGCAGGCATGTTATTAAATTTACAAGTAGTTCGTAAAGTAGAGCAAGTATTGCAAATTCCAGAAAGTGCGGTTATTCCAATTGAAAATGACCACTTTGTATTTGTTATTGAATCAGATAAAGCCGTTAAAAAACAACTAGAAATTGGCCGTCGTTACCACGGTTTTATTGAAGTGATCAGTGGCCTTGATATGGGTGCGGTGGTCGTTATTGAAGGTGCTCTTAAATTACGAGATGGTGTAGCGGTTAATGCTATGGAGAGTAAGTCGTGATTTTATCTGATCTCTCTGTTAAACGCCCCGTTTTTGCTACCGTAATTAATTTACTCATAATCACCTTTGGTATTGTCGCATTTTTAACTTTACCGCTTCGCGAATATCCAGATATTGACCCACCTGTAGTCAGTATTAATACCACATATCCTGGCGCATCCGCAGCGATAGTTGAGAGCAAAATAACGCAAATTCTTGAAGATAGAATTAGCGGTATTGAAGGTGTTAAATCTATTAACTCTAACAGTCGAGTTGGCCGTTCTAATATTTCCATTGAATTTGAACTTGATCGTGATATTGACGCTGCTACAAACGATGTACGAGATCGAATCTCACGTGCGCTTAATAACTTACCTGACCAGGCCGAACCGCCTGAAGTCTTTAAGGCGAATGATGATGAAAGCACCATAGTTTGGTTTGTTTTACAAAGTGAAGCTATGAGTACATTACAACTTACTGACTATGCACAACGTTATATTGTTGACCGATTCTCCGTGGTAGACGGTGTTGCGCGCGTGCAAGTTGGTGGCGGAAGAACTTATGCTATGAACGTGGTGCTCAATCGAAAAGCCATGGCAGCAAGAGGTGTAACCGTTAATGATATCGAGCAAACTTTACGCGCAGAAAATGTAGAATTACCTGCTGGTAAGGTCGAATCAATTGAACGAGATTTTTCAATCAGAGTTGAACGCAGTTATCTAACCGTTGAAGACTTTGCCACTATGGTGGTGGCACGTAATGACACTAAATCGTTAGTTTACCTTGGTGATGTAGCCAAAATAGCTTTATCGGCAGAAGATGAAGAAAACATGTTTCGCGGTAATGGCAAGAACATGGTTGGTTTAGGCATTATCAAACAGTCAAAAGCTAATACTTTAGAGGTTGTTAAAGCCGCAAGAAAAGAAATGATGTCTATTCGTGGTGGCTTACCTATGGGGACAACCATTACCAACAGTTATGACTCTTCAGTATTTATTCAAGGCTCTATAGATGAAGTTTATAGTACCCTCGGCATAGCAATGCTGATGGTGGTGTTGGTTATCTTCTTGTTTTTAGGCAATGTTAGAGCAACGCTTATTCCTGCTGTTACTGTACCTGTAGCGCTTATTGGTTCTATGATGGTGCTCTCGTGGCTTGGTTTTTCTATCAATTTATTAACCTTACTCGCTATGGTCCTAGCCATCGGTTTAGTGGTTGATGATGCCATTGTGGTATTAGAGAATATTTACCGTCGAATCGAACGTGGGCAAACGCCTTTACTTGCTGCTTACGAAGGGGGCCGAGAAGTCGCCTTTGCGGTTATTGCGACTACTTTAGTGTTAGTGGCTGTATTTGTTCCTTTGATCTTTTTATCCGGAAACGTCGGCCGTTTATTTACTGAATTTGCCATTGCCATTGCAGCTGCGGTCATTTTTTCAAGCTTAACTGCACTATCGTTAACACCGATGATGTGTTCAAAAATGTTAAAGCATAAAAAGCGCAGCTCATCATTTGGTCAAAAATTAGATCAAGGCTTTACTAAGTTAGAAGCCGCTTACGGGCGATCGTTAAAGGCCAGTATTCATCAACCTTTTATGATTTTCATTGTTATTGTTTTGTCTTTATTTGCTGTTTACAGTTTATTTAATCAATTACCTTCTGAATATACCCCCAAAGAAGATAGAGGAAATTTCTTTGTTATGATGCGTGGAGCCGAGGGTGCCAGTTATGAAAATAACGTCAGAAACATGCAGCAAATCGAAGAAAAATTATTAGTACATCAACAAAGTGGTGAACTCGACCGTGTTATTGTGCGTGTGCCGGGTTTTGGTGGCGCTGGAGGTATTGCTATTGTTGGTATGCCGGCATGGAAAGATCGAGTGACTGATACTTTTCAATTTATTAATAAAATGAATGGTGAACTATCTAAAGTCACTGACGTTAGAGCGTTTGCCATGATGCGCCGAGGCTTAGGCGGAGGCGGTGGTTCTTCATCACCAGTTGAGTTTGTACTGCAGGGTAACACTTACGAAGAATTAGCAAAATGGCGCGATATTATCATTGCTAAAGCGCAAGAGAACCCAGATTTAAGTGGAATAGACAGCGATTACAAAGAAACCTACCCGCAACTATTAGTTAAAATTGACCATAGCCGAGCATTTGATCTAGGCGTTTCGGTTGGTGATATCGGCCGCACGCTTGAAACTATGTTAGGGCAGCGGCGAGTAACAAACTTTGTTGAACGTGGCGAAGAATATTATGTTGTTGTTAAAGGCGAGAAAACGGATTTCTCTAACCCCAAAGATATCGATAATATTTTTGTTCGCTCAACGGTGAGTCAACAACTGGTCCCTTTATCTAATTTGATCACTATCGAAGAGAATGCAACCTCTTCACAGTTGAATCGATTTAATCGACTACGAAGTGTCACTATTAGCGCTAATTTAGCTGATGGCTATGCACTGGGAGATGCTTTAAATTATCTAAACAATGCGGTTGCAGAGCACTTACCTGAAGAAGCACAAGTAGCCTACAAAGGTCAGTCGCAGTTATTGCAAGAGTCGGGTAACTCTATTGCCTTTATTTTTATACTTGCACTGGTAATAACCTACTTAGTTTTATCTGCTCAGTTTGAAAGTTTCATTCATCCTTTTGTGATCATGTTGACCGTGCCTTTAGCATTAGTGGGCGCGTTAGCAGGACTAAAACTGATGGGCATGAGTCTTAATATATACAGTCAAATTGGTATTGTTATGTTAATTGGTTTAGCGGCTAAAAATGGTATTTTAATCGTTGAGTTTGCTAACCAATTACGTGACAAAGGTATTGCTTTTGAAGAGGCATTAATTACCGCTGCAACTCAACGTTTAAGACCTATTGTAATGACAACATTTACTACCGTGACAACATCTATTCCATTAGTATTAGCCGTAGGGCCAGGTGCTGAAAGCAGAATGGTAATTGGTGTTGTGATCTTTGCAGGTGTTTCCCTAGCCAGTATTTTTACTTTGTTTATTGTCCCTGGGGCATATTACTGGCTTTGTAGAAATACCGGCTCACCGCAAGTTATTACTCAAGAAATTGAGCGTCAGCAAGCACAAATCGCAGACAAAAGCTTGTAGCTAAATCTCTGAGAAAGAAACCCAATTAGCAGCGATGTTAATTGGGTTTTTTCATATTAGAGCGAAAACGTCGTTTTCAGGGGAATGACTCTTTAATTTTCATACAAAGCTAAGCATAAAATTTCATCATCTTGATTAAAAAGTATACATAGGATATAAAAGAGAAAAATAATAATAATAACTTTGGGAAATAGTGATGTTTAACGTTAATAAAAAGCTCTGGTCATTCAACTTTGGTTGTTTGATTGCGGGTTCATTAGTGTGGTTGGTCCATATCGGAAATTTAGCTCCCGTGCCCAGTGTTCTTCACCCTCATACCGACTTTATTCTTGACTATTATCCTGGCTCAGTTACCGCTTTAAGCGCAAGTATTGTTAGCATACTCATGCTGATTTTTATGCATAAAGGTTTTAAATTATGTGCAAGTGAACATACATTTTGGCTATTATTACCAACCTTATCTTTTATGACATTAACCTTGCTCATTGGTCAGTTTATGTTTGCTTCAATTATGTATGCTGCTGTGCCGATATTAATTGTTTTAACTTTTAGCGCTATTGTCTTTAGGTTAAAAAGCAGAAGTCAGACCGTGAGTTAAAATTATTTGTTGTCGGTTTTTCGGTAAAACTCTAGGCAATAAAAAGGGCAGATTAACTGCCCTTAATTATTTTACAATAACGCGTTATATTATTGCGCTGCTTGGCACATTAGTTGGGCTAATATGTTCGATAGGGTAACAGCCTAAAATTTTAATGAAGTTTGTTTGCTCCGTAATTTGGCTGATCGCTTCTTGTAACGCTAAATTTTTCAAATTTGCTTCTACATCAATGTAAAACATTTCTTCCCAAGGACGTCCTTGAATAGGGCGCGACTCAAGCTTACACATATTAATGCCTTTATTTTTTAAGACTAAAAGGCATTCAACTAAAGCACCAGGTTTTTGTCCTGTTGCAATAACTAAGGTAGTTTTAGCCGGTATTTGCTCTGCAACATCAATAGGCTTGCGAGCGACTAGAATAAAACGGCTATGGTTTTCGGCTTGATTAGCAATTGATTTTTCCAAGGCGTGTAATTGATATAAGTTGCCGCCTTCTTCACTGCCAATAACTGCCACAGTATCATCTTGTAACTCGTAAACTTTAGCCATGGCATCAGCTGTACTCTCACAATATTCAATACGAATGTCGCTTTGTTTATCAAGAAAGTTACTGCATTGAGCGAATGGTTGACCATGTGCATAAATAGTTTTTATTTTATTCAATTTTGTATTTACGGCAGTAAGTAAGCAGTGCTCAATAGGCTGCGTTATTTCACCAACAATCGATAAATTAGTATGTTGGAGTACATCATAAACTTCATTAATGCTTCCAGAACTGGTGTTTTCTATTGGCAACATACCATAGTCTACAGAGCCTGATTCTACCTGCTGCATAATTTCAGCAAAGCTTTGACAGCCGCTTTCAATAATTTTTTCTGCGCGGCGAGAAAAGTAACGATGACTTGCTAGGTAACTGTAAGAGCCTTTATCACCTAAAAAGGCAACACTAACGGTAGGCTCTTGCATGTTTGGGTTAGCCAAAGTTTGCAAGTAAGCTTGTTGATTTAATACCGAATCTTCAATAATAGTTTGAAAAACACTGGTTACGTAATGAGCATCTAAACCTAATAACTTACCTTGTGTAATTAAGCGGATCAGCAACTCTTGCTCTCGTTGTTGATCTCTTACAGGGCGAATGAGATGAGCTTTGCTTTTTGCAACATTTAACGTTAGAGCACGGCGCTCAGCAAACAGGCTAAGTAGCTGCTGATCAAGGGTGGTAATCTTTTCACGTATTTTGGTTAAATCTAATGCTTCGTTCACCGTGTTTTCCTAATAAGTTGATATGAATTTAATAACTGCAATTATGATGTTTTAGTAACGGCTATTATTAATAGTTGTTTGTCACGATTACTAAAATTAAAAAACCTCCAAAAGGAGGTTTTTCTTGAATGCCAAAACCTAAAGCGCGCTCAGTAAACTGAGAAAAAGAAAGTATTAAAGAGAAAAAATGGTTTTGTCATTTGCATAGCTTTACTTTAGCCACCATCACGCAAGAGTACAACCGTTTCTTTATGCCAATTTTCAACTAATTCGGTAAAAAAAGCTTATAGCCTAAATTTAACGGTAAGTATTTCAGTCGCGTTAAACTCAAGCTTGGAGTGTTAAGGGGACTTCTGCCTTTCGTTTAACCTAAATACATAAGTAGATAATAGTAAAAGAGCTAATAATACCTATGGCCCAGAGTAAACTGCGAATCACACCAACATTGATTAAATACGCAACGTGATACAACACACGAGCAACAACATGTGTAATCGCTAGTTGTTCAATAAAAATACCGGTGTTTTGTGTTGCTATGGCTAACAATACCGCAGGAGCAAATATAATCAGGGATTCGAAGGCATTTTGATGAGCGGCGAAAGCTCTTGCTCCACAGCCAGTCAGTTTTGCTTGTTGGGCTCGAGGGTGATTATTGTCGTAGCCACCCAGTTTATTCATAGCAATAGCAACAGGAACTTTAGCTATGTAAGGGAGTAAAGCTGCGATAAATAAACAAATGATTAATGTGGTCATAATGCTTCCTAAGTTAGTGAGTTATTTGTTAATAAGTGAGTAAGGTTAGTGTGTATTTGCTAGCACCTGGCAGAAAAGGCGTAGCTTCTCCTTTTATCCAACTTTCATGACCTAAACCATAATATGGACTCCAAGGGTGACCTGACTGGCTGGTAGGCATATGAAAAATACCTGTTTCTTCATGCCCAGGAGAAACAGCCATGCGTTGTGAGGCACCAAAAGATTGGCCTTGTACTCTTGGCATATAGCTATCACCGGGTAATTCAATTTCGGGCATATCAAGCCATTGACCAATAAAGGGCACAGCAAGGCTTAACGGATGTTGGATTTTACTGATATTTTGTTTACCCCAAGTCGCATTTGCGAGTGTGTTTGATTTTGTCATTTCAGCCAGGGTGGTTTCTAGACTTGCTTCAAATAACGCTTCCCAACTGTCAAAACCACGCCAGAGAAAATTCTCGGGTTGCTGGTTAACTAATTGCCATAAAGGAGTTTCTATTTGGTGACGAATCGTATTAAAACTATAGCTTTTGTCAACATTAGTCATATTTTCATTGAAAATATCAAAAAGTTTATCTCTAAGATTTAATCTAAAACTCCTGACCAAACGATAAGCAACAGAGTCTGTGCTGGCAGATAAGTTTTCAATATCAATAATATCTTTAATCTCATGCCATGCCTGATGCTTGGCTAGCATGGTGTCATTGAGAACTTGTGTTAACAGAAAGTCTTGCCACCGTAATAAAAATATTGCGCTATCATCTAAGGCTATATTGAGTAAAGCCTGTTCATCAAAAGAGGTTTTGGCTTCAAGGTTTTGCTTTATTTGCGAAGATCTCGCGCCAATAGCATAGCCTCCATTACCGATTGTTTTTAGCATATTTGCACCAACCACACGGGAATTAGCCGTCCATAAACGTGAATTATTAGGGTTGATGATTTTGGGGTACTTTGCAGGTGGTAATGGTTCAAGCCATTTGTTTTCTCCACTGGCCCATGACGTTGGTATTTCACCAAACGAAGCGCTGCGCTGCGGTATTGGTCCCATAATGGTCCAAGCAATATTACCTTGCTTGTCACCTACCATTAAGTTTTGAGCTGGCATTCCAGAGCGTGCGGCAATAGCCACGGCTTGATTTACATTTTGGGCGGTTTCGAGTTCTGTTATCACCATATTAACTGCCGCATTGTCATGAGCAATCCATTTATATGCTAATAAATCTCCTTGTTCATTTTCACCGATTACAGGGCCCCAAATAGTATCAGACACTGTAATATCAATGGCATCTTGGTCTTTTACCGCGATAATTTGTTTACGTTTTATAAAGCTTTGGTAGCCATCAGGCGTTAAGTATTGGCTTTTATCTGCATTAGTTTCAAGCACAATAACATCGCTCCAATCACCATAGCTATTGGTAAAACCCCAAGCAATATGGCCATTGCTACCAATAATTATGTTTGGAGTGCCGGGTAATGTAGCACCAGTAACTTTTACTTTAATATCATTAAGATCTTGGTACTCAAAAGAAGCCCTAAACCATGTGTTGGGTACTCGAATGCCTAAGTGCATATCGTTAGCAACAATGGCACTGCCAGTGGTACTAAGTTTACCGCTAACCGCCCAGTTATTTGATCCTGGAAACGTTTCGCTTTGTGTTGAGCTTTCGCTGTTTAGCGGTGATGAAATAGCGACAGAAAAAGCTTCGCCATTCAGTTTTTTGTTTATTTGAGCTATATGTTCGCTAGACGCTGAGGGCCAAGGGGCTTTGGGCAATGGTGACGGCGAAAACATAGTGCCATCTATTGCTGCATCCCATTGGCTGCCTTTTGGGTTAAGAAATGCAAATACTTCAGAACTTAATACAGAGTGCAGTAAACCTAAAGTTCTTTCACGTTTACCATCTTGATATTGTAAGTCGATATACATGCTGAACACACTCAGAATAGTATCTTCTTCTTGCCATTCTACTGGCGCTTGGCGTAGCAATAAATATTCAAAAGGTGCCGCTTTAAGAAATTTCAATCCTTGGTTTACGCCGCGAGTATAAGCTTTTAGTAATGCTGAATCAGAGTCGGATAGTTGATTGACTATAACGCTAGCGCGCTCTCTGAAACGGTGGCGACGAATTTCACTATCATAATCGATAGCAGCTGCGCCAAATAAGCTGGAAAGTTCTCCTGCTGAGTTTCTCCGTAATAAATCCATTTGGAAAAAACGTTCTTGGGCGTGAATAAAACCTGTTGCTAAGGCTATATCTAAACGGTTAGCCGCTTTTATCGTCGCAACTCCCTGAATATCTCGCTCAACGACAGCGCTCGCTGATAAGCCATACAATGTTTGTTTACCGTCTAATTGCGGTAGTGCACTGTCAATCTGGCTATATATCCAGGTACCTGAAGTCGCAAGGACTAAAAGAAGAATAAATAGCATACCGATTAATATGTTTTTTAAATGTTTCATTAAGGTAAAATGCCAAAATATAGATAAGTTAGAGTACCTTAAAACAATTGAAGTTTGAATCTTGAACTTCATCCTTTTTCGGTATTTATATTTTAATTCTGTGCTGCATACTATTTTGTTATTAACCTGAGTTATGGCTTATCATTACTACACTGGTTTTATTCGGTATTACAATTTAGACTGGTTACCAATCAAAGAGTTAAGTTGATGAAAGAGAGTCGTTGACGATGATCAATTGTGAAAATAATAATATTGCTATTATAATGTTAGCTGCAGGGCAGTCTTCTCGCTTAGGGCAAATGAAGCAATTAATCACGATTAAAGATAAAAGCTTGTTAGAATGGCAGTTAGAGCAAGCGTTAACAGTGTCTAACAAGGTTTATTGTGTGTTAGGTTTTAATGCCGAAGAGGTTAAATCTCGCATTGATCATTTACCAATACACACGGTAATTAATAAAGCATTCTCAACTGGCATGGCATCATCAATTGCTGCCGGTGTTGAGGCTTTGGCATTAGATATAAAAGCCGTTATGATCGTGTTAGTTGACCAATGGCAATTAACATCGAATGACTTGATCCACCATATATCGTGTTGGAAAAATAGCTCTCATGCTATTGCTATTGCTGTTGCACAAAGTAAAAATTTGATTGGGGTCGATGATAGAGAAAAAATTGGCCCGCCAGTTATATTTCCACAAATTTATTTCAAAGAGTTAACAAAGTTAACCGGTACGCAAGGCGCAAAGCCCTTATTAGAGAAATATCAACACAACTTATTAAAAGTGCCATTAGCTCAGGCTTTTATTGATTTGGATACACCTGAGCAATTAAGTAATATGTATAAAGAACTCGGAATATAAAAACATTTTAGTCGGCATGATAAAGCACGTATTCTGCCTTTCGCTAATGTAAGTGAAGATAAAAAATTAAAGGAAAAGATTACATGATCACCTTAAATATCAACGGTAAAGAGCATCAGTTTAATGATGATGGCAATATGCCATTGTTGTGGGTATTAAGAGATATTTTAAAATATACCGGCACTAAATATGGTTGCGGTAAAGGCTTGTGTGGCGCATGTACTGTCCACGTAGATGGCCAACCTATTCGCTCTTGTGTTATGCCAGTATCTGCACTTGCTAATCAAAAAATCACCACGATTGAAGGATTGTCAGAGCTGGGAGATCATCCGGTTCAACAAGCTTGGCAAGATTTAAATGTGCCTCAGTGTGGTTATTGTCAATCAGGACAAATAATGTCGGCAGTTGCGTTGTTAGAACGTGAACCTAATCCTAATGATGAAGAAATAGAACTTGCCATGAGTGGTAATATTTGTCGTTGTGGGACTTATCAAAGAATCAAACAAGCTATTCATCTTGCCGCTGATTTAGCCACTGAAGTTAAAGGAAGCTAACCATGAAACATATTGAAAATGTTAGCCGTCGTGGCTTCTTAAAAAAACTGGGTATTAGTTCAACGGCATTAGTGTTGGGCGTGCAATTACCGTCAATGCTTACTATTCCAAAAGCGTTAGCCGCTGTTACTGGTTCAGATACATTCTCACCGAGTGTTTATGTGCAAATCGGTGCTGATAACATTGTTAGTGTTGTCGTGCATAGATCTGAAATGGGACAAGGGATCAGAACAAGTATTCCGATGATTGTTGCCGATGAAATAGGCGCTGATTGGCAACAAATAGCGGTTGTACAAGGTTTAGGTGATAAAAAGTATGGGAGCCAAAATACAGACGGTTCGCGTTCTGTAAGACGTTTCTATCAACCGTTGCGTGAAGCTGGCGCGGCAGCCCGTATGATGTTGCAGCAGGCAGCAGCTCAGCAATGGCAAGTAGATGTTAGTGAAACTACTGCAGAAAACAGTACTATTGTGCATAAAAAATCAGGCCGAGTATTACCATTTGGTAGCTTAGTTTCAGCAGCGAGTAAATTAAAACTACCTGAACAGTCGGCATTGATATTAAAAGCCAAGAAAGATTTCAATCTTATTGGTAAGTCTGATGTGGCACTAGTTGATGGTAAGAAAATAGCTACCGGTGCTACCACCTATGGTTTTGATGTTGAACTCGACAACATGCAATATGCCGTTATTGCTAGGCCACCGGTACTAGGCGCTAAAGTTAAGTCGTTTAATAGCGAAGCTGCAAAAGCGATAGCAGGTGTTATTGATGTAGTGCAAATGCCTGATCTTGAAGAGCCTGCGATATTTAAGCCACTAGGTGGCGTTGCGGTGATCGCAAAAAATACCTGGGCAGCAATAAAAGGTCGTGAAGCATTAGACATTAAATGGCATGAGAGTGAGCATCAAAGTTATAACAGCGAAGAATATAAAAAAGCGCTAGCCAACAGTTGTGATAATCCAGCGAAAACTTTACGCAGTAAAGGTAACGTAGATAAAGCACTTGTTGACGCTAAACAAGTGATTACAGCGTCATATTATGTACCAGAATTAATTCATGTGCCGATGGAACCACCAGCCGCAGCCGCACATTTTCATGATGGCATATTCGATATTTGGGCTTGTACACAAACACCACAATCAGCACAAGGCACTGTGGCTCAAATTCTGGGTGTAGCGCCTGAAAAGGTTAATATTAACGTTACTTTGCTCGGTGGAGGCTTTGGTCGTAAATCTAAGCCTGACTTCGTTGTAGAAGCCGCACTATTGTCAAAACAGTTAAATGTGCCAATTAAAGTTATGTGGACACGTGAAGATGAAGTTAAAAATGGCTACTACCATGCGGTTAGTTATCAAAAGTTAGTTGCTGGCATTGATGAGAATAACCAAGTTACTGCTTGGCAACATCATGTTGCTGAGCCACCAATTGGCTCAACATTTAGTAAAGGTGCCGACTTAATTGGCTCAGAAGCAAGTTTAGGCTTTATTGATATGCCTTATGATATTGCTAATGTAAGTTGTGCTATTGGTAAAGCACCAGCACATACTCGGATCGGTTGGATGCGCTCAGTCACCAATATAAACCACGTATTTGCGATTAGTTCATTTATTGATGAACTAGCACAAGCCAAAGGTGTCGACAGTAAGGACAACTTAATAGCCATGCTAGGTGCTGATCGAAAAATCGATTTTGCTAAAGAGAATGCAGACTATAGCAACTACGGTGAAACGCTAGAGAAGTTTCCTGTAGATACTGCTCGCATGAAAGCCGTGATCGAAAGAGTAAGTAAAATGGCGAAATGGGGCAGAAAATTGCCTAAAGGCCATGGTCTTGGCATTGCAATGCACCGAAGTTTTGTTAGCTACGTTGCTTGTATTGTTGAGGTTTCAGAAAACAGTGATGGAAAAATTAAAGTTAATGATGTGTGGATGGCGGTAGATTGTGGTTTAGCCGTAAATCCTGAGCGTATTCGCTCGCAAATGGAAGGCGCGGCTATTTTTGCTTTATCGTTAACCTTCTTCAGTGAATTAACAGCAAAAAATGGTGTTATCGAACAAAATAATTTCGACAGTTATCAAGTGGCTCGTATTGCAGATGCACCCACTACACATGTTGAAATTATTGAAAGTGATGCGCCTCCGGGTGGTGTAGGTGAGCCTGGCGTTCCGCCTATCGCTCCGGCTATTTGTAATGCTATATTTAATGCCACAGGTAAACGTTATAGAGAATTACCTTTGAAAAAATATGGTATTGTTTAATTAAATAGCTAAAAGTTAAGTCAATATAGTTTGGCTTAAGTTTTATTCAACACTTTAAAAAGCAGCAACTTCGCTGCTTTTTTATTGAATGCTGTTAAATAATCAATGAACTGATAAAATAGCACGCATATAAACATTCAATAAGTATTCTAGCGCAGGAAAATAGATGGCTTCTTTACAAGATCAATTGTTAAAAGCAGGTTTAACAACCAAACAAAAAGCACGACAGGCAAATAGTGATAAACGTAAATCAGGCAAGCAAAAGCGCAGTGGCGTAAAAATTGATGCCAGCTTACAAGAGCAAGTAAAACAAGATCTTGAGTTAGCAAAAAAAGAAAAACTTGCCCGTGATATTGCCTTGAATAATGAGAAAAAGTTAGCTTTAGTTGCAAAAGAGCAACAACTAAGAATTCTACAAATTTTAAAGCACCATCAAGTAACCAATGTGAATGGTGAAGCAGAATACAATTACACTTTTAATAGCAAAATTAAGAAGTTATTTGTAGATAATGTAGCCCACAAAGCCCTCGTTAATGGTCGTTTAGCTTTATGTGGTATTGATGATACTACTTACATTGTAACGGCAGAAACGGCAGAAAAAGTGTCGAGTTTAGACCCTAGCGTAATTTTGGTGCAAAACACTAAAAGCACTGAAGACGTTATTGCTGAAGATGACCCTTATGCAGAATTTCAAATCCCAGATGATATGATGTGGTAATTACAGCATTTCATTTTTTTAGTTTATTTACTTAACTGTGAGCACAACCCTATTATGTTTTTAATTCGTTGGCCGATTGGCCGTTTAATTTTGTTATTAAATTTTATATTTTCACCAAGTGCGCCAAAACGCTCGCCACAATTACAAAAAGAAGTCGATGAAAGTACCGCGCACTTAAGCTTGTATCAACTACCTGCGTGTCCATTTTGTGTTAAAACTCGTCGAGCGATTAAGCGATTAGGCTTAAATATTGAATTACGTAATATTAACCAAAATGAGCAATACCGAGAAGAGTTGATTAAAGAAGGCGGAAAAAGAACCGTACCTTGTTTAAAAATAACTCAGGAAGACCAATCAATTATCTGGATGTATGAATCAAGTGACATTATTGCTTATCTAGAGAAGTACGCTCGCTAAGCCAGTTTTTCTAATTGATTTAATTTTATTAAGAATTTTTTTGCCTGTTTCATGGTCTATGTTTACTGACCGGATTAAATAACTTTCGCTTTGTGATCTATTATTTCGTCCGATTAGTATAATTAGATCTACTAGGGGTAAATATGTTAATCAAATCTAAGAAGAGCTATCAGCTGTCTGAGCAGCAAGTAACTGATGAATCAGTTTATCATTCGAGACGTGATCTTTTAAAAAAACTTGGTTATCTTGGGGCGGGTAGCTTACTTGCCCAATCGGCTGCTAGTCATGCTAGCCCAATTGATTTTTTTAGCAGTAAAAAAGAAGTCGTATTTCAGCGCCAAGCTTTAACATATGCCAAAGCTGATGAATCTGCACAAATATTAACGCCCGAAGCCAAAATTACAACACATAATAATTTTTATGAATTTGGTACCAACAAAGGTGACCCCGTAGAAAACGCGCAAGAATTCAACGTTAACCCTTGGCAATTAACTATCTCAGGTGAAGTCGATAAACCTTATACACTGGGTTACGATGACCTCTTTAAACGCTTCCCTTTAGAAGAACGTATATACCGCTTACGCTGCGTAGAAGCGTGGTCTATGGTTATCCCGTGGGTGGGTTTTAGCTTAGCTGAGTTAATTAAAAAAGCAGCCCCAAATTCAAAAGCCAAATATGTCGCATTTGAAACCTTATATGATCCTAAACAAATGCCAGGACAAGACAGTCGTCGTATTGGCGGTGGTGTGCAATATCCTTATGTAGAAGGCTTACGTATTGATGAAGCCATGAACCCATTAGCCTTTATGAGTGTTGGCTTGTATGGAAAAACCCTACCAGCCCAAAACGGCGCACCTATTCGTTTAGTTGTGCCTTGGAAGTATGGTTTTAAAAGTATTAAGTCAATTGTTGGCATAAAATTGGTTGAACATAAGCCACCAACAACTTGGAATATTCTAGCTAACAATGAATATGGATTTTATGCCAATGTAAATCCAGAAGTAGACCACCCTCGTTGGAGTCAAGCAAGTGAAAGACGTATTACTACCGGTGGTCTATTTGCACGTAACCGTATAGCTACATTACCTTTTAATGGCTATGGCGAAGAAGTTGCACAAATGTATAAAGGCATGGATTTAAGGAAAAACTATTAGTGTCAGCCAGTTCAGACACCATGCGTACAGTGACTTTTAAGTCAGTTTTCCTGCGTAATAGGGTATTGCTACTTAAAATAGCGATTCATTTAATGGCTTTTTTACCGCTATTAGGACTTTATTTTTTGGCATTTACTGAACAGCTTGGCGCGGATCCTGTAGAAGAAGTGATTCACTTTACGGGCATTGGCGCTTTTAATTTACTGCTTATTTCCTTATTGATCACACCGGTTGCAAAGAAATATCGTCAAGGCTATTTAGTTCAAACTAGACGGTTGGTAGGTTTATATAGCTTTACCTATGCGGTGTTTCATTTACTTAATTTTTTAGCTTTTGAAGTGCAATTTGACCTGACATTATTTTTTAATGAAATACTTGAACGGCCTTATATTACTGTGGGAATGGGCGCTTTAATTATTCTTCTTTCTTTGGCTGTAACATCAATCACAGCACTGAGACGAAAAATGGGCCCTAAATGGCAAAAGCTACATAATTGGGTTTATGTTGCTGTTTTACTCATAGCCTTACATTTTTTCTGGTCAGTTAAATCTGATATTGTTGAGCCAATGATTTATTTTTCTATCGCAGTCGTACTTTTAATATTACGCAAAGATAAAATAAAGCGTTGGTTTAGATAAAACCTTAACTGATATAAAGCTTAAGATACAAAAAAGCGAAAGTAATAACTTTCGCTTTTAATACTCAAAGAGCAGTGAAAAAACTATCTATCAAACATTACTCGCTACGAGATGTTACTTCAAGTAAGTGATAACCAAATTGAGTTTTAACCGGGCCTTGTACTTCATTCAATGGTGCTGAAAAAACAACCTCATCAAATTCTTGTACCATTTGGCCACGTCCAAAAGAACCCAAAGCTCCACCTTGAGCTTTAGAAGGGCAATTTGAATGCGCTTGTGCAACGGCGGTGAAATCTTCGCCCGCTGAGATTTGTTGCTTTAATGTTAGACATTGCTCTTCAGTATCAACCAATATATGACGTGCTGACGCTCTTAACATTTTATTACCTCCAGTTTTATATATCTAGCAGGACTTTACCGTATTTTTTTTAAAAATAACACAACCATTACAATTAAATACATTTACCATGGTTCGCTAGATGTTGATAAAATCGCTTTGAATATGGCCTTAAATTAGACATTTATTATATTTTTAACCACTATCGTTTTAATTAATTGAAATTAATCTTATTGATAGGTTAAATTAATGGTGCAGGAGTTAATTTATAAATTTTAACACCAATAACCTAATCATTAATGAGCGAATATGTACTTACCAAATTTAAAACATTTACGCTACTTAGTAGCATTGCATCAACATCAACACTTTCATCAAGCGGCTCAGGCTTGCTTTGTTAGCCAGTCAACATTAAGTAGTGCAATTTTGAAGCTTGAACAGCAACTTAATTGTCAATTAATTGAACGAGACAATAAGTCATTTTTATTTACTAGCCAAGGTAATGAGTTTGTTGAAAAAGCACGTAAGTTGTTGGTTGATGCTAATGATCTTGTTAACAGTGCAAAACAACAAGGTCAAACCGATGGTGGGGTATTTAATATTGGTTGTATACCCACAATTGCCCCTTATTTATTGACTGACTTAGTGCCCGCTTGCCAACATGAATTAAAAAATTTACGTATTTATTTTCGAGAAGATACGACTGATAACTTATTAAATATGCTTAAAAACGGTGAGCTTGATGTTGTTATTCTTGCATTACCTATTGCGCAAAGAGGCTTTGAAAGTGAAGTGGTTGGTAAGGACCATTTCTTTGGGGCAGGTGATCCTAAATTAATGGCTAAATTTAGTGCTGAGCAAGATTATCAATGTTTACCTGAACATAGTGTGTTTTTGTTATCAAATGAGCATTGTTTAACTAAGCATGCTTTATCAGCTTGTAAGTTGGCTGACACCAGTCGAATCAACCCTTTTTCAGCCTCAAGTTTAGCAACCTTAGTACAAATGACCGCTTTTCATCAAGGCTTTACTTTTCTCCCTGAAATGGCGATAAAAAAAGGCTTTTCAAAAGCCGAAGGGCTAACGATAGAAAAACTTTCTGGAAATGTTTATCGAGAAATCGCTTTAATGCGACGGTCAACTAGCGCTGTATCACCTATCTACCAAAAACTATCGGCCATATTAGTAGATTTATTAAAATAATTTGAAAACTTTCAAACTTTTTTACTCCTCATCTCTACCTTTAATATAAGAACGTAAAATAATAGGACAATGCGTGTTTGAACGAAGCGACGAAACGCTAGTAAAACAAGCGCTGAAAGGTAAAAAGTCAGCTTGGGTTACCTTGGTAAAACGGTATGAGAAAAACTTATACAACTACACTCTGCGCATGGTGAGTAATCCTGACGACGCCTTAGATTTGATGCAGGATGTTTTTATGGCTGTTTTTCGAAATTTGGCATCATTTCGTGGAGACAGCCCATTTAAAGGTTGGTTGTTTAAAATTGCTCATTACCGTTGTATTGAATTTTACCGTCGAAAAAAGCCAACACAATCTTTAGATGATGCACCCGAGCAACAAGAACAAAGCGATGATACTTGTCCAGAAGCTCATTTTTTTTCAGGTCAGCAAGCAAGTTTATTAAAAAAAGCGATGCAGACATTACCGGTTAATCAAAAGCTAGTGGTGGAGTTGAAATTTTTTCAACACTGTACTTTTGATGATATTTCAAAGCAATTAGGTGTTTCAGTGAACACGGTTAAATCACGCTTATATAGTGCGTTAGATAAACTAAAAGATCATTTGGAGTTAGACCATGTCAAATAAACGGTCGGAACAAGCGGTTAGTAAAAATACGAATAATGCTGAATCAAATCAAGAGCAAGTCTTTGCAGAGTGGCTTGATGGTAAATCAGATGAATGTTCGTTAGATGAAGCGTCGTTATGGCAACAACGTAAAAATACTGTCAATGCTATTGAGCATCAAGTCGAAATGTATGGTGATGAAAAAGTGCCATCATGGGACAGAGCTAGCGGCTTTGAAAGTGATAAAATACCATTTTGGCAATGGCGAGGCTTGCCTGCATTATCGATGGCTTTTTCCATATTCGCTCTGGCATTCGTGGTGTTCAAAGTCGAGTTAGTGATACAAGATAATAGCGTGTTATTAAGTTTTTCCGGAAATAATAACCAGCTACAAGATCAAAAGTTAACTCAGTTAGTTGATCAACGTTTACAGAGCTTTGCGCAAGAGCAGCAAGTGGTATTAGCTAACTATGCCGCGGATATTAAAGTTAAACAGCAAGATAATAATTTACAGCTTGCCAGTTATATCATGGGGGCTTCTCGTCAGGAGCGTAAAGAAGATATAAGTGACTTTATTCAATACATTAATGCTGAACGAAAAGATGAAATTTTAGAGCAAAAAATTAAGTATCAAGCGCTAGAACAAGCGATTAAATATAACAAAGCTTATCAAAGTGAAAGTATTAAAGGCTTTGGGTTAAAGCAAGGCGATGTAAAAAGTAGCCTTGCTAATTGGACAACCGAGGAATAGAGAATGAATAAATATAAAGTATTATCATCAAGTATAGTGTTGCCTTGTATGCTTATGTCGACTGCATTATTGGCTGCAGAGCAAGGTACAGAGCAGTATTCAGGATTGCATAAACAGCTATCTATCATGAGTGATATTATTAAATCATCAGTGACTGATAAATCGGCCAATCAGTTATCAAAAATTAATAGTATTGAAAGTACCTATTTACGTGGCCAAGGTGTTGTTTTTACTATTAGCTCTGCCGCAAATAATAGCCAGTGGGGTAATTACAGCTTTAATTTTTCAATGCCTGAAATGCCTACCTTGCCAGAAATGCCAGCGGCTCCAATAGCGCCTGAGGTTAATCAAAATTTTCATGAGAAATTTGATATTGATATTAATCAAACGGTTAGTCATGCAATGGAGTCTGCAGCTGTGGGTTATGAAAGAATCGTAGAAATTTTTGAACATAATCGTGATAAAACCAGAGAGCTCAGAGAAGAGCAGCGTGAACTTGCATACAATTTAAGGGATGTAGAGCGTGAAAAACGTGATTTAAATTACCAGCTTGCCAGAGCGAGCGATGAACGCAAAGCCGAGATCATAAAAGACTTAAAAAGCCTTGAGAAACAGGAATCAAAATTAAACGAAGATAAAGTAAAAATTACCGACAAGGCGAATGACTTGGCCAAAAAGCAAAAAGCAGAACAGTCGAAAAGGATAGAACATCGTGCGCAGTATTATCAGCAATTAACGGTGAAACTAACCGAAACGCTTTGTTTATATGGTAATGGTTTAAAAGAGTTACCAAAGCAAGAACATGTCAGTGTTATTTTGAAGTCTGCAGGTGAGCAATCTTCAGGTCGTTATAAAGACAGTATTTTGGTGTTTACTAAGGAAGATATTGCAAGTTGTTCAGCAGATAAAATAAGTGCTGCAAAGTTAATGGAAAAAAGCCAAGCTTATCAATTTTAACCACATTTAGAATAAGCATATTAGATTAAGTAAAAACGAGTTAACGCTACATAATAAAAAACCGCTAATAAGCGGTTTTTTATTTAATGACTTAAATACAAAATAGATGAATGACTTAATTTATATTTTTAACTATAAAATTGACTTTTCTTTTATCAACTTTTTCATTGATATTTTCTTTGCTCTTAGCGCTTTTTGATGAAAAGTTGAAGTAAGCGATGACTTGTTGCAACTTGTCATTGAATTTTGCAGCGAACTCAAAGAAGGAATTTTTTTTATCAAACTTACGTGGCACTAAACTGGAAAAGTCAGCAACTTTAATTCCCTGCATAGGTTGCTGGGAAGTTTGATTAGATGAAACTACATTGCTTTGATGGTATTGAGTGAATATTTCACTGGTAATTGCAGGATACGAGAAGTTATTAATATCATCGATAGCAGATGATTGTATTGTAAAAACTACAATATCTTTGGTTAAGTTAGAGTGCAACTTTTGCTTAGTTCTTTTTTCTGCATAAGCTGTTGAGCAATATAGAAAAAAAAGACTGAAAATAGTAAGCAAAGTGGCAACTAAGTTGGGCTTTAATTGAATTGTCATTTTGTATTCCTCATCACATGTCGACCTTAAATCATTCCTTGATATCCCATCGTACCATTATGTTACAAATTAATATAGATAATGACTTGTGTTTACGCGATAGCGATAAGGTAGACGGTTTACTTTATCAGACCAATAGCCTAATTTTTAATAAGTAGAGTTATAAAAATGAAAGTTAGCATTATCACACATGCTTTAGTTTTATTCGTATTAGGCAGCAGTAAGTGCAAGTTGTTGTAGGAAAATATGAAAGCTAATCTGCAGTTAAAATACCAATAGTGTGGAATTTAATAAGGCGTTGTTATCAGTGAAAAAACTATGTGTAGAATATTTGCTGACAATAGATTGGTAGTCATAAATGCAATTATTTATGACTACCGGCAAGAGCTTACTTAAGACGTAACAACTGCAGAGTGCTTTATTTAACTTGTGCTTTATACACAAGCCTATTTTTATGTAATAAAGGCTCAGTATAACCGTTAGGTTGTTCATGGCCTTGCAGTACTAATGCTAATGCAGTTTGAAAAGCAATACTGTTGTCAAAGTTATTCGACATTGCATGATATTGCGTATCATGCTGATTTTGTTTGTCTACAACGGCCGCCATTTTTTTCAAGCTTGTTAACACTTGCTCTTTAGTGCAAATATTATGTTGTAGCCAATTGGCCATATGTTGACTCGAAATACGCAGTGTTGCTCGATCTTCCATTAAGCCAACATTGTTAATGTCGGGTACTTTTGAGCAACCAACACCTTGATCAATCCAGCGAACAACATAACCTAAAATACCTTGCGAATTATTATCCAACTCATCAGAAATTTCTTGTGCAGTCCACTGAGTATTCTCGGCTAAAGGTATGGTTAATATATCGTCTATGTCGGCCGGCGTACGTTTTTTAAGTGTTTGCTGTAATTGCAGCACATTAACTTTATGATAATGCAAAGCATGCAATGTAGCAGCCGTTGGTGAAGGTACCCAAGCCGTATTTGCACCCGCTTTAACATGGTTGATTTTTGTTGCAAGCATGTTCGCCATTTGATCTGGAATCGGCCACATGCCTTTACCTATTTGTGCTTTACCGCTAAAACCACACGCTAAACCCACATCAACATTGTTATCTTCATACGCAGATATCCATTTTGTTAACTTTATATCTGCTTTTCTTGCCATAACGCCCGCTGCCATAGAGGTATGGATTTCGTCACCTGTTCGGTCAAGAAAGCCAGTATTAATAAATACTACGCGCTCTTTTGCCTGATAAATACAGGCTTTAAGGTTTACACTGGTACGACGCTCTTCATCCATTATGCCCATTTTTAAAGTATTACGTGGCAGTGTTAATAAATCTTCAACACGGTCAAATAATTCATTAGCGAAAGCGACTTCTTCTGGACCATGCATTTTAGGTTTAACAATGTAAACAGAGCCTGTTTCACTGTTGCGTAAAGTATTTTCTTTATTGACGTCATAGCTTGAAATTAATGAGGTAATCACGGCGTCCATAATACCTTCAGGTACTTCATTATTGTGCTGGTCAATAATGGCATTGTTAGTCATTAAGTGGCCAACATTTCGCACGAACATTAAACTACGCGCTTTTAAGCTACTTTGCGTACCATCAAGTTTTTGATAAGTTTTATCTGCATGCATTAAGCGAGTTTGCTGCTTGCCAGACTTTTCAAATGTTTCAGATAACGTACCTTGATTTAAGCCTAACCAGTTTTGATAGGCTATTACTTTGTCAGCAGCATCAACCGCGGCTACAGAGTCTTCACAATCCATAATGGTTGTTATTGCTGACTCCATTGCAATGCCACTAACGCCTGCTATATCGCTTTTTGCAATTGTACTGTCTTGATCAAATTCAATAATAAAATGTAAATCATGATGTTTGAAAACCAACTCACTCGGAGATGCTGGTTCGCCATTAAAACCAATAAATAAACCAGGTTGGCCTAGGTAAGTATTCTCATCATTCTTCAGTGTAACGACTAACTTACCATCAACCACTTTATAACACTGTGCGTTATGGTGTGATCCGCTCTCTAGTGGGATAGTTTGATCTAAAAAGTCGCGAGCAAAGTCAATAACCTTAGCACCGCGAGCTGGATTATAAGATTTTGTTTTTTCTGCACCATTGTCTTCACTTATAACGTCTGAGCCATATAAAGCATCGTATAAACTTCCCCAACGAGCATTTACTGCATTTAAAGCAAAGCGGGCGTTCATTACTGGAACTACTAGCTGTGGACCGGCTATAGTGGCTAATTCTGCATCAACATTTTTTGTTGAAATAGTGAAGTCGTCAACAGGTGCTGCTAGGTAACCTATCTCTGTTAAAAAGCCTTTGTAATCAGAAAAATTAAAGTTATCAGCTTGATGACCTTGATGATAAGCGGTTATTTTTTGTTGTAGCGCATCACGTTTTATCAATAAGTCTTTATTTTTTGGTGCTAGCTCCTCAATAAGGTTGGCAAAGCCTGACCAAAAGGTGTCTTGAGGTAGCTTGGTACCCGGAAGCACTTGTTCATTAACAAAGTTATAAAGTTCTTCTGCTACCTGCAAATTTGCGATTGAAATTCTTTTTGTCATGGGACACCTATTGTTGAAAGTTAAGAAGAAAGTATTCTTACTTTAATACATTTACGAAAAACCAATACCTGCAATGTAGGAATATTGTGTAGCTGATGCAATAGCTGCTGGTTAACCACTGCGTGAGTTTGTGTGGTGTTTTTTATGCTGTATTGTTTTTTATATTTATAACTACTTGTTAAATAATATTAAATATTAATTATTTCATGGTTTTAAATATCATTATTCACACTATTGTTTATTATGATTTTTGTTATTTATTTTATGAATTATCTATTTAGAAGGCATGTTCTCACATTATATTGCTTTAGTACCATGGCAATATAATAACTTTAGCTTAGGTTATTTAAAATTTCCGATCAAAATTTCAATTAAATATTGTCATAAAGCAACGGTAATAAAGCGTAGAATTGCTACGGATATTACTAATAAAACGCTACTAATAAAGCGTTACTAAAAAGTTAATAATAAATGGACTAATAGTAGCGGTAATAACCGCGGACACAATTAAGGCTAATGAACTATAAGCGGCATGTTCGTAACTGATATTACTCACGGTAGCCGTACCTATAGCGTGGCTAGCTGCACCAATGGCTAAGCCTTGCGCTTTCGGTGATTTAACTTTTATAAATCTTAACCAAGGAGGACCGACTATGGCACCAAAAAAGCCAGCAAGAATAATAGCAAAAGCTGTAATTGCTGTATTACCGTCCAATTGACCCGCTATGGCAATAGCAATAGGTGTAGTTACTGATTTTAATGACAGAGCAACCGCAATGGTGTGATCGCCAACCAATAACATAGTAACAACAAAGCTACTAACAATGGCAACAAAAGCCCCTATAAATAATACCCATATGATACTTTTCCATTGATTGGCAATGGTTGCTAGATGTTGATAAAGCGGAAATCCCAGGGCTACAACAGCAGGCTCTAGTAAGGCATTTAATAACCAAGAACTAGCAAAGTAACGTTCAAAGCTAATGTCTTGCCACAATAAAATAGCAATAATAACTAAAATACTCACCAGCATAGGCTGTAACCAAATTGCATTGAGTTTGCGTTGAAAAACCGCCGTGATTTGAAATAGTGCAATAGTAGCAGCTATAGCAAAAATTGAAGATAACAAGTGGCTACTTAATAAATTAGAGATCATTAGCTTACTCGTCATCCGCAGCATGGCGCTGATAATGTAAGCCGACAATAGTCAGTAGCAAGAAGGTTGTTACAAAAGTAATCATGACGATGGTGATACCAAACTGCTTGATTAATTCAAAATGGTTCATGATACCCACACCTGCGGGCACAAAGCATACCCCCATATGTTTCAAGCCCCACACGACACTACTTTTAATACGATCGGCATTAAAAACTCGAAGATGTAATGTCAGCGTAAAAATAATCAAGCCGTATAAACTACCCGGTAAAAAAGGAACAAAAAAGGCACATAGTTTTCCCAAAGCAACACAGCTAAATATTGCAAACATACTATATAATGCATTGAATGCTCTTTGTTTGAACGTGTTCAAAATTACTCATAACCTCCACGTGCTTAAAGCTTAGTTAGCCCTCATTTGCAGCTTCGATTACTAACTGCCTAAACCAAATATGACTAGCATCATGATGCAAGAGTGGGCTCCATATCATTTTTAATTCAATGTCAGGAATATCGAAAGGGGGTTTTAGTACCGTGTAATTTGCATCATTTTTGTGAATTAAGGCGGCCCGTGTGGGTAAAGTTGCCACTAATTCATCTTCAAGTGCCAATTGCATCGCTACATGGTAATTTCGGGTAAATACTTTTATGTCACGCTGTTTACCTAAGCGCGCTAAAGCTTCGTCAACCCAACCCAACTTTTGTACATCTTTTGGATCCATACCAACACCAACACCAAAGCCTGTTTTAGATACCCAAACATGCTTGGCACTCAGGTAGGTGTTGAGATTGAATTTTGACACTACTGGATTATCAGCACTTAACAAACAAGAGAAGGAGTCACGCCATATCGTTTTTTGATGAAATGATTGCGGCAGTTCGTCAAAGCGGTTAATCGCCATGTCAATTTTGCCGGCTTCCACGTCATGAAAGTTAACATCACTTGGGGTCATAATATCAATCGTGACATTAGGCGCTATTTGATTAATACGTTTCAATAATTTTGGTAATAAGGTTGAAGCCGCGTAATCACTTGCCATTAATCGAAAAACTCGCTGGCTGTTAAGTTCGTTGAACTCTTCTTCACCTTGCAGTGCTTCTTCTAATTCTAATAAAATTTTACGAATAGCAGGTCCTAAAGCACGTGCACGTTCTGTTGGCACCATACCATCAGAAGTTCTGACTAATATAGGATCATTAAAAAGTGTGCGCAGCCGTTTTAGACCGTTACTCATGGCAGGTTGTGTAATATTTAACTGACCTGCAGCACGCGTAACATTTTTTTCTCTGAGTAATACATCAAGATAAATCAGTAAATTTAAATCAATTTTTGAGATATTCATAAAATTAATAATCTAATACAAAAATATAAGCTAGATTTATGTCATGGCTCAAGAGGATAATCAAGTAAATTTAGAGAAAGAAATAAATTAATTTTAGTGTTTTTACACATGAAAAGCAGAGATAAATAATCTTAATTATTGAATTCATTGGACTATTTTATAATGTTATTTAGAGTTAATACACCAATATTTCCTTTGTGAATGGTAGGTATGTTAATTATATATTTCATTTATTTTAGTTGGTTGGTTTAGTATTTATGTTGTTCGGTGTGACAGCTTACACAAGCGGTTACATCATAAAGTATTTACATACTGTCAGTTATAACTTTTGGAGAAAGTGATATGTCTAATTATCAAAGTGCAATAGAAGCAGTTCAAGCGATTAAAGAAAAAGCTGGCAGTTCTTGGGATGCCATCAATCCTGAGTCAATAGCTCGTATGCGAGCGCAAAATAAATTTAAAACAGGTTTAGACATTGCCCAATATACAGCAGACATTATGCGCCGCGATATGGCTGCTTATGATGCTGATAGCTCTAAGTACACACAATCATTAGGTTGCTGGCATGGTTTTATTGGCCAACAGAAAATGATTTCTATCAAGAAACATTTTGCTGGTCAAACTGACCGACGCTACTTGTACCTTTCTGGTTGGATGGTTGCTGCACTGCGCAGCGAGTTTGGTCCTCTTCCAGATCAATCAATGCATGAGAAAACCTCAGTAGCTTCTTTAGTAGCAGAGCTATACACCTTTTTACGCCAAGCAGATGCGCGCGAATTAGGCGGTCTTTTCCGCGAATTAGACGCTGCAGCAGAAGGCGACAAAGCCGCAATTCAAGATCAAATTGATAATCATGTAACACACGTTGTTCCAATTATTGCTGATATTGATGCTGGTTTTGGTAATGCTGAAGCAACTTACATCATGGCTAAACAAATGATCGAAGCGGGTGCTTGTGCATTACAAATCGAAAACCAAGTAGCTGATGAAAAACAATGTGGACATCAAGATGGTAAAGTAACAGTACCTCATGCAGATTTTCACTCTAAAATTCGTGCATTACGCCATGCTTTCCTAGAACTAGGTATCGACAACGGCATTATCGTTTCACGTACTGACTCTGAAGGTGCTGGCCTTACAAAAGAAATCGCTGTTGTTAAAGAACCTGGCGACCAAGGCGACATATATAATTCATTCCTAGACGTTGAAGAAATTGACGTAGCTGATATGGCTGAAGGCGATGTATGTTTTAACCGCGATGGCAAGCTTGTTCGTCCTAAGCGTTTGCCTTCTGGTTTATACCAATTCCGCCAAGGTACAGGTGAAGAGCGTTGTGTATTTGATAGCATTGAAGCGATTAAAGCGGGCGCAGATTTACTTTGGATTGAAACAGCAACACCTAACGTAGCCGATATCACAGCGATGATGAACGAAGTACGTAAAGAAATTCCAAATGCGAAGCTTGTTTATAACAATAGCCCATCGTTTAACTGGACACTAAACTTCCGTCAACAAGCATACGACAATATGGTTGAAGCTGGTGAAGATGTATCTAGCTACGTACGTGCTGACTTAATGAGTGTTGAATACGATAATACAGAATTAGCGGCATCAGCTGATGATAAAATCCGTAGCTTCCAATCAGACACAGCGCGTGAAGCGGGTATATTCCATCACTTAATTACATTGCCAACTTACCATACGGCTGCGTTATCTACTGATAACCTTGCCAAAGAATATTTTGGTGATGCAGCTATGTTAGGTTATGTAGAAGGTGTACAACGTAAAGAAATTCGTCAAGGTATTGCCTGTGTTAAACATCAAAACATGTCAGGTTCTGACATGGGTGATGATCACAAAGAATACTTTGCTGGTGAAAACGCTCTTAAAGCAGGTGGCGCTAAAAACACCTCTAACCAGTTTTCATAACATACCAACATTATTGTTGATGTGTAAAACAGACCCAACCGAAGTAAAAGTACTGTGTTAGAGCAGTATGATCGATAAGTTAATAATTTTTAACTTGAAAATCGATTGAAACCAAAGTCCGATGAACATGTTCATCGGACTTTTTTTTATCAAAAATAAGTCACCTAGAAGAATAATAAAACTAGCTGATCTTTATTGCGTACCATCAAAAAGTCCGAAGTTATTCGTAGTAAATATATACTGGTTACATAAGTTTACACTTTTGTTAAAGATTCTAAGTGGTTAACCTGTTAAAACTGGACTTGATTTGCTATAAAAATCAACTGACTTTTCTTATTGGACTTATTTAGCTAAATAGTATTTTAGCAAAAAAATACTATTCAAATATTATAAAAAAACAAGTCATTATAAAACATAAAAAGGAAGATAAAATGAAACTCTCAAACAGACGTAAACATACACTCGCCCTCAGCATAGCCGCTGCCTTATTTGCCTCACAAAGCCATGTTGTGGTCGCTGCTGAAAAAGACAGCGTAGAACGCATAGAAGTTACCGGTTCTCACATCAAAAGAACTGATATGGAAGGACCATCGCCATTAACATCACTTAGTGCAGAAGATATCGCTAATAGTGGTGTTACTGACCTAATCGGCCTTTTTACTAAGTTACCTATGGCGGGACAAGGTACATTTTCAACACAAGGGAACAGTAGTGACAATACCAGTAATGGTGGTTCAAGTGTTTCATTACGTGGCTTGGGTGCAGACTCAACGTTAATACTTGTCAATGGTCGTCGCGTTTCTGTTTCACCTTTTGCTAATAATATTGACACTGCATTTGTTGATATTAACAATATTCCATTAGCAGCAATTAAGCGTGTTGATATTCTAAAAGATGGCGCTTCAGCAACATATGGCTCTGATGCTGTTGCGGGTGTAATCAATATCGTACTTCGTGATGATGTTGAGGGCGCTGAAGTTTCCGCAAAACTCGGTGATACCGCAGATGGCGGTGGTAAAGAAAAAAATATAAGTCTTGTTTGGGGTAACTCAACAGAAAAAAGCAGCCATACGTTTGCGTTAGATTACTTCGAGCGTGAAGAAATTCTTTATGCGGATCGCGACTATTCAAAATCGGCGAATCAAGCAGCATTGAGACCTAACGATCCGTTTGCCACTGACTTTAGAAGTTCATCAGGGTTCCCTGGTACTATAGCTTTAGCGGATGATTCAACTATTCGTATGCCAGATACTTTTGGCAATGACGTTTGTGCACCAGAAGACATCATCGGCAACCTTTGTGGTTATGATTACGCACCGGTAATGACTTCAGTACCTGCTACTGAACGAGCTAGCTTTATTTACTTAGGTAAATATGAAATTAATGACAATTTACGTGGTTTTGCTGAATTGAATGGCCAACATTCAAAAACCACTATTCGCGGTGCAGGTAGTCCGAGTTTTAATGAGCTATTTATGTCGGGCGATAATGTAAATCATCCATTTGCAGATTTGCCAGACCATGCTTTTTATCAGCAAGATTTAACTATGCGTCGACGTATGCTCGATATTGGTAACCGTGAAAAGCGTGTCACTTCTGACTATTACCGTTCAATCATCGGCTTACAAGGTGAGATCGAAGATTGGAGCTGGGAAATTGCTTATAACTACATTAAAAGCACATCAACAGAGCGTGGCGTAAACGGTTTCCCTAACTCTCGTCGAACGCAAGAAGCAATTGATAGTGGTTTATGGAATCCGTTTGAACCATCAAGTAACTCGCAAGAATCATTAGATTTTATTGAAACCACTACTACACGTATTGGTAAATCAACCAGTAAGTCTTTCGATGGTAAAATTAGCGGTTCAATCATGGAAATGGAACATGGTGATCTTGGCTTAGCCGTTGGTGTTGAATACAGAGAAGAAAGCATTAGTGATAATCCTGATGATCAATTCTTACGTGGTGAAGTTTTTGGTACTGAAGCAACTCAAGCGAATGGCAAGCGTGATAATACCTCTGTTTTTGCAGAGTTAGCTATTCCAGTGCTAGACACACTTGAAGTGCAAGTTGCTGTTCGTCATGAAGACTATAGTGATTTTGGCACCACAACCGATCCAAAAGTTGCCTTTATTTGGCAACCTACCGATTCTTTATCATTACGTGGCTCATACGGAACAGCGTTTAGAGCACCTTCATTGCATCAAATCGGCTTAGGTAATACTGATGAATCTCCTACTTTAGTTGATTCGGTGCGCTGTGCAGCTGTCGGCATTGATTGTGATCCGAAAGAGTACACCGCGGTATTATCAGGGAATGACGACTTAGGTCCTGAAGAATCGAAAAGCTATAACTTAGGTTTAATCTATGAAGTAGCTGATAATTTAGACTTCTCAATTGATTATTATGATTATGATATTGAAAACGTAATTACAAAAGATACTCAGTTTAAATTTAGTACTTTAGGTAATGATCCTACTGTTGTAGAACGTTTACCGTCATCTCTTGCTGGCGATCCAGGTGAAGTAGTACGTATTTTTGATCAATATGAAAACATTGGTAATATCACAACCTCTGGTTTAGATATTGAAGCCAACTACGGTTTAGACACTGAAATAGGCGAGTTCAAATTTACCTATGTAGTCAATTATGTTTTATCTTATGAAGATGCGCGTCCAAATGCTGATGGCTCTATGCGTATTGACACTCAAGAAGGTGACTTTGAACAACCTGAAGTACGTTGGACATTCAACACGTCTTGGGTACAAGGTGATTGGAACGCAAGTATGGCGATTAACTATATTGGCGAATTTAAACAAGACGCTGCTGTAGCAACTGAAGGCATGAGTGATGTAGACGCATGGACAACGGTTGATACCACGATAAATTATATTGGTATTGAAAACACCACGTTAAGTCTTGGTGCTACAAACTTATTTAATGAAGAGCCACCGTTTGCTTATCATGACTTTATGGGCTTTGTTAGTGGTACGCACAATAGCCAAGGTCGTTTTGTGTATGTTAAAGCAAGCTATAAGTTTTAAATAATGATTAGTATTTAATATCAGCTTAAATCTTGTTAAAACGCTTACTTAGGTAAGCGTTTTTTTTTGCCAAGAATAGGCTGAAATAAGCCGTAATAATCGTTAAGATAATACTTTTTTTGTGTATTTTAGAGTCGTGTATTTTAAGCTGACTTTGCTGTTAACGTGTTGCCTTGGTGTTTAATCATTTGTCTGAATGCTCGAGGCGTTATGCCATATCGGCGTTTAAAGTGCCGATAAAAGTGACTTAAGTTACTAAACCCGGTGGCGAAAGCCACTTCTGTTATATCGGTACTTGAGCTTGCAAGTAAGTTAGCCGCCGCATCGCAGCGAACCTTTAGCAAGTATTCAATAACGCTAAAGCCGGTATGCTGGCGAAATTGTCGAGCGAAATGGCTTCTTGATATATTCACCTGATTAGCTACTATTTCTAAAGTTATATCAAGGGCATAGTTATCATGTATCCAGTTTTGCGCCTTGTTCATTCGCAATGTGGCTAGCTCACTTGTACTTTCCTCATAACCCGCACCGCTCATATGGGTGAATAATAATCTCAGGTATAAGGCTTCTTTTAAACTCGCATGTAAAGGCGAAGAAGAATTAGGACTATTTACGAGTTCTTCGGCTACAGCTAACATTTTTTTTGTGCTGTTATCTGTACTTTGAAACTCATTATTAATCAAAAATTTTCCTGTTGATAACGTATTTAAGAACAGCCGATTGGTTGGTGTTGATAAAGTATCAAAAGAGGGTGGATCAATGCAGGCGAATAGTAGAATAGTTTCAGCTTGTTTAATAATATGAATTGAGTGCGCGTATTGTGCAGGAATAAAAATAGAATGCCCCGATGATAAACTATACTGTTCATCATTGATTTGAATATTCACACAGCCTGTTAAGCAAACCACCATCTCATGAACGTTGTGCTTGTGCTGTTCGATATTTTGTCTGAATAAAACGCTAGAAGTCCAAAGCATTTATATAGTCCGATAGTACAATTATTAGGTTCAATCCTATGCGACACAAATAAATAAAGATACTAAAATAATATCAACGTAGCACTATTGTACTTTTTGTTTTTATTCTTGCCTTCAGTTAGATGAATGAACAGGTGGGTTTTGGCAAGTTAATGGCGATAGTTCAGTTACATACTTTACTGTATTGGAGAAAACTATGATCGTTGTACATCATTTAAATAATTCGAGATCGCAACGCGTGCTTTGGGCATTAGAAGAGTTAGGCGTTCCTTATGAAATAAAGCATTATAAGCGTGATCTAAAAACTAACTTAGCCCCTGCAAGCCTAAAAAAAGTTCATCCTTTGGGTAAATCTCCAGTGATCACTGATGGCGATATAACGATTGCAGAGTCAGGTGCTATTGTTGAGTATCTCGCGCAAACTTATGGTCAAAATAACTTTTTACCTGAGGCTAAAACCGAAGCGCATCGTCAGTATTTATATTGGTTGCACTTTGCTGAAGGTACGTTGATGCAGCAATTGTTGTTAAAGCTTATTTTAGAGAAAGCAGTTCAACGTTCATTACCTATTCTTGTTAAGCCAATCGCGAAAGGCATAATGAAAAAAGTGATGGCTGGCTATGTAGGACCGAATATTACTGCAAATTTAACATTAATTGAAAATCACTTGAAAAATAATGAATGGTTCGCTGGCGACGCACTTTCAGGAGCAGATATTCAAATGAGTTTCCCACTAGAAGCTTGGGCAGCGAGAAAAACCGCTGACCAAAATTATCCTACAATTATTGCCTTCGTAAAACGTTTTCAGGCGCGAGAAGCATATCAAAAAGCTTTAAAAACTGGCGGTACTTACGACTTTGCGTAATGCTTTAAAATTAAAAATGCTTAGGGAAAGTAAGTAGTATAAAGCCTGCATAAGCTAAAATATCGATTTAACAGAAAAATAAGCTTTGTTTTATTTGCTGTAAATGCTGGCAATATTAAGTCTTTAATTCATCAGAGTAAGCAATTATATTGTGAAACGTAGCGGGTTTATCGGTTAGATTACGGTAGCCGTGAGCTACGTTTGCACAAAACCTTACCGTGTCACCTTTTTGTATTGCGTGCCATTTATTATCTAGAAAGTATTCCATATCACCTTCAATAACCAAAATGTGTTCTATCACACCAGTATTGTGTGGTGATGACATTTGTTGGTGAAGAGGCGATAAAGTTAACGAGAAAACTTCAATTTTTGTTACTTCATCAAAAGGGAACAGTGTAGAGATAGCGATTCCTTTTTCGGTCTTTAGCAACCCTTGCTTTAAATCGCTTTTACCAATGATCCCTAAAAAGTAACTTAACGGTAATTGAAAGCCATTTGCCACCTTCCAAAGTTTTGCAACAGTAGGGCTAGATTCTCCTCGTTCAATCTGTCCTAACATGGCTTTTGAAACGCCAGTGTGTCGGCTTGCTGTATCTAAGCTCCAGGCTTTTTTTGTTCGAGCTAGTTTTAACTGATTACCAATTGCGTTATTTATTTTGTCAGTCATGATTTACCTTGTGCGTTATAACATACGGTGATATGTTGTGCGCTATAACGCACTGAAATTTATTATGGGAGCTTTTACTATGGTAGTCAATCGCATTATTAGTTCGGCGGTTGCCGGATTAGCTGCTGTGGTGATAGGCTTTGCTAGCTCTATAGCATTGATATATCAATTAGTTATTAACCTTGGGGGTGATGCAAGCTTAGCATCAAGTTGGTTGTTATCACTAGGGCTAGCTATAGGTATTACCTCAATTGCTTTATCACTTTATTATCGAATACCGATATTAACAGCTTGGTCAACTCCTGGCGCAGCATTGTTAATTGCCGATGCACAAAACTTTAGTCTCAACGAAGCAGTCGCTGGGTTTATGTTTTCAGCGTTGCTAATCTTCTTATCTGGCATTACAGGTTGGTTTGAAAAGTTAATCAACAAAATACCCTTTCAGCTAGCGTCAGCAATGTTAGCGGGCATTTTGGTAAACTTTGGTATCGACGTTTTTAATCATATGAACCAAGAGCCTATTCTTGTTGGTGTGATGTTTTTAACTTATTTAATTGCGAAACAGCTCGCGCCTAAATTCACAATATTATTTGTATTACTACTCAGCGGCGTAATGGCGTGGCAACTTAACTTGATTGATGTAAGTGATTTTTCATGGGAGATCAGTGAGTTCACTTACATCTCTCCAGAATTTAATTTAAAAGCAATATTGGGTGTGGGTGTACCACTTTTTATTGTCACTATGGCAGCGCAAAATTTACCGGGCATTGCAGTATTAAAAGCACATAATTATAAAACGCCGGTATCTTCAATTCTCAGTGTAACAGGGCTAGTAAACTTAATTGCAGCTCCCTTTGGAGGCTACGGGCTCAACTTAGCAGCAATAACCGCTGCTATTTGCATGACAGAAGATGTAGATAAAAAACCAGAAAATCGTTACTGGTCGGCAATTTCAGGCGGTGTTTTTTATATAGTAATGGCGTTATCAGCAAGCTACTTAATGAATGTATTTTCAATACTGCCAACAGCACTAATTTTCGCCTTGGCCGGTATTGCGTTGTTTACAACCATTACCAATAGCATCAAGCAAGCGTTAACAGACAATAAAGTATCTGAAGCTGCAATGATCACATTCTTAGTCACCGCCTCAAACCTAACATTGTTGAACATAAACTCAGTGCTATTAGGATTAATTGCGGGCTGTTTGGTCATGGCTGTTCAGCGTGCGTTCAAAAAAAATGCGGTAATTAAATAGTTTAATAAGCAATAATTTCATTTATTTACAGTAATCGTTATTTTGGATAATAAGCTGAAATATTGTAAATACAGTGAGGACTTTTTTGGTAACACAGTTGGTACATAAAGTTTATGGTACTAAATAGAGTGCTAAAAATAGGAAAGCTAAAGTGTAGAGTGGCTGTAGATCAGACATAAAAAAAGACGCTACAAGGCGTCTTTAATCGTTGAAATGGTGGCCCCTCCCTGACTTGAACAGGGGACCTGCCGATTATGAGTCGGATGCTCTAACCAACTGAGCTAAGGGGCCATCTTTCTACTTTGCTGCAAAAAACGCGAAAGGTTCTTCAAAGCGGCGGGAAGTATAAGCATTTTTTATTTTGTTGTCACCATTATAAAGTTAAAAAAACTGATAAATAAGTTCGATAGTTCAATAGTTGAGCGATTTGTTGTTTCAGTAATCGCTCAACTGAGTTTTTAAGTTACTTCAGTCGATTTCTACTGAGTACAATAATCATAAATAAGATGAAGTATCCTATTGAACCACTGCCTGAAGATTCATTTTCTATTGGTGGTGGTGGCAGTACCACAGGTGCTGCAACAACAGTTAGGGTTAGGGATTTACTAGAAGATAAGCCTTTTGAGTCTGTAGCAGTGAATGACAGTGTTATATCACCTGCACTCGAAGGTGCTACAAAGCTCGCTGTTAAAGCGGTAGCGTTTGTGAGTGTAATGCTAGTTCCCGCTGTTTGCTGCCATAAATAGGTCATTGGGTCATTTTCATTATCGCTGACGGTAGCTGTTACGTTAACGGTTGCACCTGTATTTACTTCACTATTTTCTGCTAACGTTACCGTAGGGGCTGTATTGCTATCGTCATCTGAAATAGTCACGGTGAATTGGGTATTTGCTCCTAATTTACTGCCTGCAACAGGTGAAAGTGTGATGAAGAAACTCTCATTAGCTTCATTTTCTGTATCATCTATAATGATCACTTGAAGGTTTTTTTCTGCTGAATCGCCGTCTGCCCAATTTATTGTGCCCGAAGCCGATTCTACATCTTCCCCAGTAATCGCGGTATCAGAGCTTAATAAATATGAAACCGATATGGCTCCAGCAGAGCTTCCTTGGCGTGCTAGTGCTATATCAAGCATGCCTTGGTTTTCTGCAACGGTAGTTTCTTCTGTAATAAATGATATTGAACCACTGTCGTCGAGGCCGTCAATATTTACTGTTAAGTAGCTATAGTTACCTAGTGTCGCGCTATTGCTTGGTTGGCTTAAACGCACGAAGAATTTTTCTTGTAACTCTGCACTCGTGCTGTCAGTAGATATCGATATATTGAAGCTTTTATCCGTCGTGTCGTTTGCTGGCCAATTTAAAGTACCTGCTGTAGGTGTATAGTCGCTATCTTCTTTTGCGCTTCCGGGTATGAGTTGGTAATTAACACTTATGGCTTGATCTGGGGCCGTAGCATTATTTCGCTGAACATTAACGGTTAATATCTCTCCCTGGCTGGCGCTGATGCTACTATTTGTAAAAGATACTTTGCCCTGATTAGACTCTAATGTTCGGTCTTTTAAAATATATAATCCACTACCAATATCGCTAACTAAAATATTACCTGAAGGTAGGAAAGGGTAGGCACCCCAAGCGCCATTAAAACCGGCGTTATTTGATGGAGTATAAGTGTCGAAAAAGCCTACATCGATAGGGTTTGCAGGGTCAGTAATATCTAATACAGTTAAGCCACGTTCGTAGTTTGACATGTAATAACGGTTACCCCGAACAAAACCATTATGGTCAATGGCACGCGTAGGACCGGTCCACTGTCCAACTTGAGTTGGGTTATTTAAATCTGCGATAGAAAAAATACGCACGGTTGAGTTTAAGCCGCCATCTTTTTCGTCAAACTCATCATGTAAAAATATATGTTGGTTGTCTTCTGTTCCCCAACCTGAGTGTACGTATTGGTTGCTTTTGGATACATCGTTATATTCACCAGTACCTAGCAGTGTTGTTGCTGAAGTATTTGTGATGTTCCAAAGCTTTACTTCTTTTTCATTGAAGTCGATGAAGACTGTACAGCTATCACCACGGGTATCACATTGGCTTTCTTTTCTGCTATCAGTAATGTTTATTGAAGCACCGTCATGGGTATATCCTGAGCCAAAATAATTATTAGCCAAGCCCGTTAACGTTGAAGGTGTTACTAATGAATAACTATGAAATGCACCGCCAAATCGGTTGCTACCAATAAGCTGTAAACTAGGTGTTAAACCAGGTAGTGTGATGTTAAGCGAGTGATCTACATTACTAATGTAAACGTTATGAGCTTTCGTAACTACGGTGTTTTTCTCAACTAAACTTACTGAGTTTGGCAATTGATTTAGGTTAATAATAGTGACGAAGTCAGAGGCGCCATCAATGGTGGCATATGCATACGCTTGCCAAGCATTTATTGATTCATCGAAATGTTGATAAACCTTTATGTCTCGCCATGTGGAGTTTAGTCCGCGAATGGTGCCAACTTCTTGTGGATCTTCAGGGTTGGTAACATTTACGATGGCAACGCCATTACGCAAACCAATCAGTGCATATTCGTCACCGGTATTCAAATCTACATGGCCCCAAATATCATTAGCACTGCTTGGGCGGCTTGAAAAATCATTTAGAGGCATATGAGCAAGTAAATCGATATTGTTACAAGCAAAACTTCCTGCTGCACCGTTAACACAGTCCACGCCAACTTGCTTTTCACTTAAGGTATAGTAACTTGCTAATTTATTTTGAAGTGCTTTACTCTCTGCACTGTCTTTGGCAAAAAGCGATTTACCATCAGCCATTATAACAAAGCCTTGCTGGCGAAGCGGCTCTGCCATATCTAAGGGAATATTTTTTAGCTCTGTTGGGTTTGTGTCTGGGCTTTGGGTTTGAAAGTGGTCAAAGCGATTGTATCCACCGTAAATAGGGACAAGCGCACTTTTCAAATAGAACAATTCATCGCTTGAATTAATGGTGTATTCACCAAAAGAGACTAATATTTTATCGCCTTTATTCGCTTGTTGAACTGCGTAGGCAATCGACTTACAAGGCCTTAATACTTGATCACACTTTCCGGTATCTTTGCCCGTTTCAGCGACAAATCGTGCTTTATCATGTTCTGAATGTGCCAAGATTGCTTGGCTTTGAAATAAGGCGGCGATAACGACGAATACCAATGATATGCGTAACATCAGATAGTCCTTATGTTAATAAAATGTTATAAATGTACTTTACTTTAACGTATTTAGATTATTTATTAAATCATTGTAATAGTAGTTGTTACTTTTAACTATGATGATAAATTTTATATTAACAGCTGTAATAAATACTATGTGGACCTTATGTTAATAAATAGGCGCTATACACACTTACTTATACTCATGATTTTAATAAGTGTAGGAGGCTGTTTTTATTTGGGCAATTCGTCAAATGAACAGAGGATTGATCTAAGTTTATCATGGCGAGATGCTACGCTTGACTGTCAAACAACTTTTCATGCAGGCAAAAACAATAAAACGTGGTTTATTGAGCAGTTTCAATTTTTTATTAGTGATATTGAAATTGGTTCGACAAACGCGGGGTGGCAAAAAGTTAAATTAGCTAAAACTCCTTTCCAAAATCAAAATACCGCTTTGATAGGCACAAACTGTCAAACTGAAAAGTTGCATGCCAAGGATTTAACCAACGTGGCAAATGATGCTAATTGGTCAATTAAGTACACAACTCCCACAGATATAATATTGGATGAAAACAGCGGTATTCGTTTTACGCTAGGCGTGCCGTTTGAGGTAAACCACTTAAATCCTATCAGCCAACAAAGCCCGTTAAATTTACCGTCAATGTTTTGGATTTGGCAAACAGGCCATAAATTTTTGCGTTTAGAGCTTGCCGCTAATCATGAGAAGTGGCTATTTCACTTGGGCTCTACAGGTTGTAAATCAGTTAGTGCAATGCGAGCACCTAAAAGTAATTGCCTTTACCCTAATAGGTTTAATTTCGAACTTCCCCTTGGTATTAATAGTAAAAATGCTAAAGGTAACCTTGCAATAAATGTAGACTTAGCTGAATTGCTAAAGCATGTTGAATTATCAGCATCATCTAGCTGTCAGTCAGAACAAAATAATAAGAGCTGCCAACAACTATTTGATAATTTATTGTTAAATAATCAAATTAAAAGTGCTGAAACTGAACCTGGTGTTTTTAATGCCGTGAATACCAATCATAAAAGTAAGGGAAGTACGGTTGAATAAGCTTTTAACAATAACCATCTTTTTAGCTCTGAGCAGTTTACTTTTTTCGTGTGATAACGCTAAATCGATAACAAGTAGTTATAAGTGGCCTATTATTGAGGGTTTTCCAAAGCCACAAGTACCTGACAGTAACCCAATGACTGTTGAAAAAGTAGCATTGGGAAAAACTCTTTTTTTTGATAAAAACTTATCTGCTAACCAGCAGCAATCGTGTGAAAGCTGTCATCAACAAAAGTATGCATTTGCCGAGCCTTTGACTATTTCTATTGGTTCAACTGGTGAAGTACATCGAAGAAATGCGCCTGCATTGGTTAATATTGCTTACAATAAAACCTTAACATGGGCGCACGATGGCATCACTTCATTGGAACGACAAATTTTACTACCAATGTTTGATGAGTCTCCAATTGAATTGGGTATAACTGGCCACGAAGATGAAGTCATTGAGCGGTTTAAAAGTGAAGCATATCAGCAGGCTTTTCATTTAGCCTTTCCAAAAGAGCCGATAAGTTTTGAGTTAATAGTAAAAGCTTTAGCTAGTTACGTACGTAGCTTAATCTCATTAAATTCTCCTTTCGATAAATATGCCTATTTAGGTGATGATAACGCAATTTCAGCAGCGGCTATTCGTGGTATGAACTTGTTTTTCTCTGAGCGCTTGGAATGTCATCACTGTCATGGAGGCTTTAACTTTACACAATCAACTACTCATGAACAGCAACTTATCGATCGTCGGCCGTTTCATAATACCGGCTTGTATAATGTGGAAGTAAAACCAAAACAAAATGGTTATCCCGCTACAGATATTGGCCTTGCAGAAGTTTCTACCTTAGCAAAAGATAATGGTCGTTTTCGTGCGCCAACGCTGCGAAATATTAGTCATTCAGCACCTTATATGCATGATGGCAGTGTTGCGACACTTGCTGAAGTTATTGATATTTATGCCGCTGGTGGGCGAAATATTGAAAGTGGTCCACTAAAAGGCGATGGACGCACTAACTCGATGAAAAGCCAGTTTATCAAAGGCTTTGTACTTACCGAGGAAGAAAAAAAGGACTTATTAGCCTTTCTTGAGTCGTTGACTGACATGAATTTTTTAACCTCACCAAAACATAGTAAAGTGGAAACACAATAAGTCAGACTATTTGATTTGAGATGAATGCTAATTATGCTTCTATTTAGCCAGTCGTCTGACACTTTAGTTATTCAGAATAAGTATTATGATGTAAGCCTTTCGCTTCAACCTCTTTGGTAAACATCTGAATATCTTTCATTGCTTTAGTGACTTGTTTTTATTTTCTCGCTTGAAGAGCGAATTTTTCACCACTATGCCTTGTACTATTAAATATCTATAAATTAGGTAAAAATATTCCTTCTGTTTTTGGTAATAGGAATTATTTTTCTCATGCTTAAAATAATATCATTTAGATTCAATTAGTTAATTTAGGCATGACTTGTGCAATATATATTGTGATGGGGAAAGTAAAACGAAAACAAATAATATAATTCTTACAACATTCATCACCCAATTAAATTAAAAGCACAATATAAGGGAATAATATGAATACTAAATTTAACTGCATTTTCAGTGCATTGATAATAGCTGCTACAACAGCCGCACCTGCATCGGCAGAAATTGCTACTGAAGGTGAATGGGGAAAAGTGCAATTCTACGGCAGCTTAAGAGCACTTGTTACTAAAGAAAAAGAACAAGAAAGCGATGTTGCCGATGGTATTTCACGTATAGGCATTAAAGGCTATGTTAATCTTTCTGATGAATGGAAGGGGACTTACCAACTTGAGGGGAGAATTGTTTTAGATGATGGTGTTATTAATAGTGATGCCAGCGATTATCATAAGCGTATTACTTTTGTTGGTTTGAAAAATAAAGAGGTTGGTGAAATCAGGTTAGGTAAACAATATTCACCACACTACTTATGGACTGTGTTGCCTATTGATATTACTTTTCATAATCCTAGACACTACAATATTAGATGGAATGCTAGCGAGAACTCGTCAATTCGCGAAGCCAACTCAGTGGCTTACTTTTCACCATCGTATAACGGGTTAAGTATTGGTGTGCTTGCAGAGATAGATGGTAATGATACTCAAAGCTCTGGTGTAGATAGTTACAACATCGCAGCTAAGTATAAAATCGGTGCATGGCAACTGGGCGTATCTTATTTTGATCGTAGTGATGATCTGCGTATTAACGATGCCATCAAACCAGATGCTGACACTCTTGCGGCAGCACTTCAATATAAAGCTGATAACCATAAGGTTGTTTTACGTTATCAAAATGAAGATGTATCAGATGGTACAGAATTTAATACTATCGGGTTTTATTATTCATACACTCTTGAGTCTGGTATAACGCCACAATTTAGAATTTACAATTTAGATAATGGCATTATTAAAGGCAATCAAATAGCGATTGGCGCTACAAAGAAATTTAACAAATATGGCGAGGTTTTTATTGAATACACCGATTACGATGATGAAGCTGCTCAGCTAAAAAATCGCGATGACGACATAACTGTCGGTGTAAAAATATCTTTCTAAGACCTTATCTAATTACTTATTTTAAGTGCAAATATAAGCACATAAGCTTTAATATTTTGGAGAATGACATGAATAAAATTAAATTAGCAGTCACTTGTATATCATTAATAATATTGCCTTTATTAGGACAAGCCGCTGAGAATAAAACACCCAGATCTTACATTTTATCAACCGCGTCAACCGGCGGAACTTTCTATCCAGTAGGTGTTGCAGTAGCGACTTTAGCAAAAATAAAACTAGCCCCTCAAGAAAAACTATCTCTATCTGCTATTACCTCGGCAGGCTCTGGTGATAACTTAAATTTAATGCGTAAAAACGAAGCACAATTTGGCATATTACAAGGTTTATATGGTGCGTGGGCGTGGAATGGTATTGGCCCCTTTGAAAAACAAGGCGCAAATAAAGAATTTCGTTCGGTGAGCATGTTATGGAAAAATGTTGAGCACTTCACGGTTAAAAAAGATGCCGTTAAGGGCAACAACCTAACTGATATGAATGCACTTTATAATGAGTCGTTTTCGATTGGTAAAAGAAACTCAGGAACCGAAGGTTCAGGCAAGTATATTCTTAGCGCTGTAGGTATTAATACGGATAAACTAAACAATGTTCATATGGGATACGGAGCTAGTGCTGGCGCCATGCAAGATGGTCGTATCAAAGGCATGAACACTCCTGCTGGTGTGCCTGTTAGTGCGGTTACACGTGCTTTTTCTAGTGAAGGTGATAATTTGAAAGTATTGAATATTTCAGATGAATCATTGACAAAAATTAACAAAGATTTCCCATTATGGGTTCGTCAAATAATTCCAGCAGAAACTTACCCTAATCAAAAAGAACCAATTAATACTATTGCTCAACCTAACTTTTTAGCCGTAAAAGCTGATTTGCCCGAGCAAGATGTTTACTTAGTTACCAAAGCTATTTATGAAAACTTACCTTTCTTACACAGTATACATTCGGCAACAAAAGTAATGAGTATTGAGAGTGCAATTAGCGGTTTAACCGTACCACTTCATCCTGGAGCAGTTCGTTATTATCGTGAAGTAGGTGTTGAAATTCCGGCACATTTAATCATTGAATAGATAATTTATACCCATTCTACATTAGGGGTTTAGTGTTTTGTAGAATGGGTTTTAAGTGATATAAAAATGCAATGAACACTTCGTCGAAAACGCCAGTAACCTAAATTATCTCATTCAATAGAGCGATAATTATCTTAAAAAAACATCAATTAAAAATATCAATAGTTGGATAAATTATGAATATTAAAAATATAAAAATCCCCATGATATATTGGCTAGCAGTTTTATCAAGCCTCATACATGTCGGCTTAAATTACTTCGCTATTATTCCTGAAAATTGGGCTGCAGCCACTCATTTTGCGTTATTTGGTTGTCTTGGCTCTCTTATACACTTTAAAAAATTATGGCAACAAATAGCTGTTTCAGTTGGTATTATTGCTAGCTCAACATATCTTATATTTGCCGAAGACAGTCTCTATGAAAGAGGACAAACCTTTATTGGTACAGATTTCTTTTTCAGTGCTTTAGCTATTATCTTGGCTTTAGTCTTAATGTTTAAAGCTATTGGTTGGTTCATTCCAACTTTAATTGTTGTTTTTCTAACGTATATAACCGTTTGGGGCCAATACGTAACGGGTGTGTTTAATTTTCCTGGTCTGTCATGGGAAACTATGCTTTTTCGCAGCTATTTCAGTACTGATGGTATGTTCGGTACTATTGCTCAGCTGTCTTGGACCTTCGTTTTTATGTTCGTTTTGTTTGGTGCTTTTTTACAAGTATCAGGTGCGGGCGATTACTTATTAAAAGTTGCAGGTAAACTTGCATCACGATTCAGAGGCGGTTCAGGCTTAGTGTCGGTTTTAGCCTCTGGATTAATGGGCTCAGTTTCAGGTTCTGCCATTGCTAATACAGCGGCGACTGGTGTTATTACTATTCCATCAATGAAAAAGGCAGGCTATTCAGCTGAGTTCGCGGGTGGCGTTGAAGCGGCAGCATCGACTGGCGGGCAACTTATGCCTCCAGTAATGGGCGCAGGTGCTTTTATTATGGCTTCGTATACTCAATTACCTTATTTAACTATTGTTACTGCAGCCTTACTTCCTGCCTTACTTTATTATATTACAGTAGGTTTTTTTGTTCGAGCGTACGCGATTAAACGGGGTATTGATATCCCGAACAAGTTAGCTACTGACTCATCAGAATGTGATGATAATGTTAAAAACGGCTGGAGACACTTAGTTTCTATTGGTATATTGGTCACGTGCTTAATCATTGGTTTTACTCCACTATATGCTGTAGGCATGGCAATAGTTTCTATTATCCTTTTATCTTGGATATCAGAAAAACCCATGAAACTAAAAGAAATTAGTGATGCCCTTGCTGAAGGCTCCAAAGGCATGGTGGTTACTGCAATCCTATTAATTACAATCGGATTAATGGTAAATGCTATTACTACGACAGGCTTAGGAAGTACTTTTTCATTAATGGCAATTGAGTGGGCAGATGGTAGTTTACTGATACTCATCGTATTAATTGCCGTTGCTTCACTTATCTTAGGTGCAGGATTACCTGTAACTGCTTCTTATATTATAGTGGCAACATTATTAGCCCCTGTGCTTAGTGACCTGATTTCATTACAAGTAACAACAGAAGTTATTAATAATGGTTCGTTATCGGTCTCTAAGGATATGATCGCAACTTTATTACCTGCTTTTGCCGATGGCAGTATGCCATTGTCAGATGCTTTATTAGCAGCACCAAGTGAAATTCGTACTATGTTATATGACATGGTGTTATCACCAGAGATTTTAGCGAGTTCTTTATTAGCGGCTCATTTAGTTATATTTTGGTTATCACAAGACAGTAATGTTACTCCACCAGTATGCTTAGTTGCTTACACTGCAGCGGGTATTGCTAAAGGCGATCATACTAAAACAGCCTTTTGTGCTTGGAAGCTTGCTAAAGGGCTATATATTGTACCTATACTAATGGCGTACACTGGATTAGTGATGGGTGATGCTGAAGAACGTATTCTCATTTTTGTATTTTCTGCTATAGGTCTATTTTGTATTATCGCAGCCTGGGAAGGAGTTGTAATGGACGTTATTAATCGAACTAACAGGTTGGTGCTAGGGGTTGTCGGTACTTTATTACTCTGGCCGTTTGACGGAGTTTTACTAAAAATAGTGTTATCTGTAATATTCTTAGCTTATTTACTTTTTTCATTCATTCAATTTAATAAAAAAACTACCTGTGCCCAACTTGTTTAAACAAAAGTACATACCACTTTTATTTGGGCTAACTTTTGTTAGCCTAGTGATTGTGGTGCTTTTAATTTGGATTAAAGATAGTCAAAACGCATCTTTATTTCGATTGTCTCTCATTGAAAAAACGCTCACTAGTACTTTAGAAAAGTATCAATATCTGCCTAAAATATTATCGCATGATACTCGTTTAAGGTTAGCGGTTGAAGATAATGATTATGGTTCTCAACTCAATGAATTATTAAAATCTATGCAGATTTCTGCTGGTGTCGACATTCTTTATTTAATGAATAATAAAGGTATTGTTATTGCCACCAGTAATTATGATCAACCCACCAGCTTTATGAACAATCAGTATGAGTTTAGGCCTTACTTTGAACAAAGTATGCGCGAAGGCAGTGGCTTGTATTATGGTGTTGGCATTACGAGTAAAATCCCTGGTTATTTTATTTCTTCTCGAATCGAAGGCTTTAATTCAGGATTTGGCGTTATTGTTGCTAAAGTTGAGCCTAATAATATTGAGCGTTCTTGGCAACAATTGACAGGTGATGTGTTAGTGGTTGATGACAATGATGTTGTTATTATGTCGGCACAAAAATCATGGAAATATAATAGCCTTACTGCTCTTTCAGCCAACCAATTAGAGAGCATTAATAAGCATCAACAATTTGCAGGTCAAACTCCTAAATTAATCGTTAATAACTCTTTTTACCTTAATTGGGCCTCATTAACGCTTTGGGAAATTGATGATCAGCACTTCTTAATGGAGTCTACTCAATTAGGGAAAAAAGAAAATACGTTATTAAAAAATTGGCGACTTTATTACGCACTACCTTTGAACACTATTATTGAAAAGACCATTTTTAGCAGTTTAATCATAGCGTTCTTATTGTATGGTCTTTATGTTTTTATTAAGCATCTCCGGTTTATTGAATACACACGTAATTTGAAAGAAAAAACAGATCAAAAGCATCGTGCTGAAATGCAGCTGATCATTGATCAAACGAAAGTTGGAATTTTAACACTTGATCAAAAAGGTAATATTCTCAGTAACAATGCCACTTTCCAAGCCTTGTGTAATTATGATGATAGTGATGAAATTAAAGGAAAAAACATAAATAAATTTGTTGGATTACCGAAAAGGTTTGAAGAAGCTATAAACATCAAAGAAACATTTACTGAAGCTTCGTTAACGGACAAAAGTGGTAGCTCGGCATTGCCAATCATGTACATTATTAGTCCTATCAACATTAACGATAGTCTGTATTTAATGACTATTGTGAATATTACTAAACGTAAAAAAGTAGAGGAAGCATTAAGTTTTGCTAACTCTCGTTTAGAAAAGCTCGTTCAAGAAAGAACCTTAGCGCTTAATGCGGCCCAAAAAGAACTCATGCGCCAAGAAAAAATGGTCGTTCTAGGCCGAATGGCTGCGGCAATAGTACATGAATTAAGCCAGCCTTTAGTTGCCTTTAAAAGTGCATTAGCAAGTATTGCTATTAAACAACAAAGAAGTGATTGGGAAGGGGTAAACACCTCGTTGAATAACCTACTCCCACTTTGTCATAATATGCAGGATATACTTATTCAATTAAAATCATTTGCTTATCAAGGTGGTAGCTCAACTAAAGCAGAAAGTGTTGATCTTAATAAATTAATTACACGCTTATTAAGTACTTACCTTGAAAATAATGCTGCGACTATTGATATCACACTCGATGCGCAAACACCGCTAGTGAGTATGAATTCGACTAAACTCGAAATGGCCATTGGCAACTTAGTTAGGAATGCATTAGATGCTGTTGAAAAATCAGAGCAACCTAAAGTCTTTGTTTCAACTCAAGTGATTGATCAACATGCCTTTGTTATTGTTGAAGACAATGGTGGCTTAATGGATGAAAGTGTCGTTGAACATATCTTCGAACCTTTCTTCACAACAAAATCTATTGGTAAAGGGCTTGGTTTAGGCTTAGCGATTACGAATAATATTATTAAAGAATATGATGGGAATATTGAGGTGAAATGTTTGGAGAACTCTACACGTTTTACCATTTCATTGCCTTTATCCTGAAATAATAAGTGCTTTAAATATAAGATCTAACGGTTTAATTAAGGTTAAAATAAATTACACAAGTTCATATAAATCGCTTTATTTCAATTTAAGCACTTATTGATAAAATATACACTGTACTGAAGGACAACATGACCGATATTGATGATCTAACTGCTGAAACTTGTGAGGTCGTCATCGTTGACGATAATAAAGACTTACTGACGAATGTTTCTGACTATTTATCCCTTCATTTTACAAAAGTTCATTCATTTCTAGATCCCGCCGAAGCCATTAAGTTTATTTATAAAGATTTTCCAGGCATTGTGGTTAGTGACATCAAAATGCCTGAAATTACCGGAGTTGAACTGCTTAATCAGGTACTTAGCTGTGATAAAAATATTCCTGTTATATTAATGACTGCGCACGGTGATATATCTCAAGCAGTTCAAGCGGTACAAGAAGGTTGTTATGATTTCATTGAAAAACCTTTTGAGCCTGAGCGACTCTTAGAAAGCATTAATAGAGCCATTGAGAAACGGGTATTAACTTATAACCAAGCCCGTCTGCGCAATGCTTTAAAAAATAAAGATGCCATAGAAACTCGCTTAATGGGCGTTTCACCTAAAATGGCTAAGTTACGCCGAGATATATTGTCCGTTGCCAATTTAGATGTACCTGTACTGATCCACGGTGAAACAGGTGCAGGTAAAGAGGTCGTTGCTAACTGTTTACATGATTTTAGTGACCGTAAAAAAGCCGAATTCGTAGCTTTAAATTGTGCTGCAATCCCCAAAGACTTATTTGAATCAGAGTTGTTTGGCCATGTAAAAGGTGCATTTAGTGGTGCAGATACTACCCGGATGGGAAAATTTGAATTTGCGAATAAAGGAACCGTATTTTTTGATGAAGTAGAGTCTATCCCTTTAAGTGCTCAAGTAAAAATATTACGTGCATTATCCGAAAATAAGGTTGAAGCTTTAGGCTCCAACCTTGCTAAAGATATCGATATTCGTATTATTTCAGCGACAAAAGAAGATCTAAAAGATAACCCAAACTTTAGACAAGATTTATATTTTCGTATGCAAGTTGCGGAGTTATATATCCCACCGCTACGCGAAAGAAAAGAAGATATATTATTGTTGTTCGAACACTTTTCGAGTCAGTTTATGAATCAAAATAACATTGAATGGTCAGGTGCGGGAGTTAACCTTCAACGTCAGTTACTAGAGTATGACTGGCCGGGTAACATTCGTGAATTGATCAATGTTGCTACTCGTTGTGTTATAAAAAATTGTCATGATCTTAATGAACTGCTGAATCCAAACGAGCAAGACAAGCAAGATAAACTCGTACAGTCGTCTTTGAAAGATCTGGTTAATGATTTTGAAGCCAATATGCTTATTAATTCTCTTCAGCGTCACAAGGGCAGTGTTCAAGCGGTTCTTGAAGAGCTTAATATGGAACGACGCACTTTTAACTTAAAGCTAATTAAATATAATATAGATAGCCAGCTTTATAAAAAATAGTGTTCGATTGATCTAGGTGTGAATAGCCGTTACTGAGTATTAGCAGTGGTTTTATCGGACAAATAAAAAGAGCATATTAGTTAAACTAATATGCTCTTTTTTTATGCTTTAAATTACTTTATGTAAATTTATTCGCCGTCTAAGAAACTTTTAAGTTGCTCAGAACGAGAAGGGTGACGCAATTTACGTAATGCTTTAGCTTCAATTTGACGAATACGTTCACGTGTTACGTCAAACTGTTTACCGACTTCTTCCAAGGTATGATCTGTGTTCATATCGATACCAAAACGCATTCTTAATACTTTAGCTTCACGTGCTGTTAAGCCCGCTAATACTTCGTGTGTTGCATCTTTTAAGTTTTCAGACGTTGCTGAGTCAACTGGCAATTCACCGCTACCATCTTCAATAAAATCACCTAAGTGAGAATCTTCATCATCACCAATAGGGGTTTCCATTGAAATTGGCTCTTTGGCGATTTTTAACACTTTACGAATTTTATCTTCTGGCATAATCATGCGTTCAGCTAATTCTTCAGGTGTTGGCTCGCGACCCATTTCTTGTAGCATTTGACGTGAAATACGATTAAGTTTGTTAATCGTTTCAATCATATGTACTGGAATACGGATAGTACGCGCCTGATCGGCAATTGAACGTGTAATTGCTTGACGTATCCACCATGTTGCATAAGTTGAGAACTTATAACCACGACGGTATTCAAACTTATCAACCGCTTTCATCAAACCAATGTTACCTTCTTGAATTAAATCCAAGAATTGTAAACCACGGTTTGTGTATTTTTTAGCAATTGAGATAACCAAACGTAAGTTAGCTTCTACCATTTCTTTTTTCGCACGACGAGCTTTCGCTTCACCGATTGACATACGACGGTTAATGTCTTTTATGCCATGTACGTTAAGATAAGTTTCTTCTTCTAACATGTTTAGTTTGTAAATGCAGCGTTCAACATCAAGTTCAATGTCAGCCATTCTCTTCGAGTGAGGAAGATCAGCAGCTTTTTGCTCTTCAAACCAACTTTTCGAGGTTTCGTTACCTGGAAAAATTTTGATGAAAGTAGTTTTTGGCATACCAGCACCAACCACACAGTGTTTCATGATTAAGCGTTCTTGAACACGTAAACGGTCCATCACACTGCGCATGTTTTTCACTAAGCGATCAAATACTTTTGGTACGATTCTAAATTCTTTAAAGACTTCAGCTAAAGCGTCAATTGCCGCTTGTGCACTAGCATGACCACGGCCTTTAGTCTTGATGACTTTATTGGCATGTTCGTATGCTTCACGCAAAGCAGTGAATTTTTCACGCGCTTCTTCAGGACAAGGACCGGTATCTTCTTCTTCCTCGTCTTCGTCATCATCAGATTTATCTTCTTCTGCTAACTCTTCTTTAGAAAGCTCAGAACCGATATGCGTTGCTGCAGCAGGAATTTCTTCATCTTCAGCGTCAGGGTCTAAAAAGCCAACGATAATATCGCTCAAGCGAACTTCTTCAGCTTCAAAATTATCCCATTGCTCAAGCAAGTAGTTTATTGCTGGCGGGTATTCTGAAACGCTGCGCTGTACTTCTTTGATGCCTTCTTCGATACGCTTGGCGATTACAATTTCGCCTTTACGTGTCAATAGCTCAACTGTACCCATTTCACGCATATACATACGAACGGGATCAGTAGTACGACCGATTTCACTTTCAACGGTAGCAAGTGCTTGCGCCGCAGCTTCAGCTGCATCTTCATCAGTATTGGCTTCACTCATCATTAACGTGTCGTTATCCGGTGCGTTTTCAAACACCTGAATACCCATGTCGTTAATCATTCGAATGATGTCTTCAACTTGATCTGAATCGATAATATCCTGAGGGAGATGATCGTTAACTTCGGCAAAAGTTAAATAACCTTGCTCTTTACCTTTGGTTATTAACTCTTTAAGTCTAGATTGTGGGGCTTGATCCATTGACGAGTGTCCACCTATTTATGGCTATCAAAATTACAACAGTAAGCCGGAAATTATAGCGAAATGTTTACTAAATTACCAGTCGTAACTGTTTTTTGTTGTTAATTTAATGCTGAAATATATTCAGCACGTTATATTATTTTTGCTCACTTAGTAGGCTATGTAATTCGCCTATTTCAGCTTTGGTTAATCCCTCAGTGCGTTGCTTTTCCATTAATTCATTCGAGCGATTTTCTAAAAATTTATTAAGAAACTTTTCAATAATATCAAGAAAAGTATCTTCAGCATGACCTGTTTCAATGTGATGCTCGATACACATTATTTTCGTTAACTGCTTTCCGGCTTCTTGATCTCTAAAATATTCAATAAGCTGTGCACTGTTAACTTTCGGGTTTTGCTTACATAACCTAAGTAACTCGTTAAGTAACGGAATGCCCGGTAAATTTAAATCTGCCAATATATTTGGATCAGGCAGCTTTTCTACTATATGGGGATGCTCGAGTAATAATGCAATAGCGAGTCTCACTGGAGTTATTTTTGGTCGCTTCGGTTTGACTTTATTTTCAGTCGTATTCGCAAAGTTTTTATGCAGTTTTTTTAACTGTAACTCGTTACTTGCGCCAAATTGATTTGCTAGCTTAGTGACTATAGCGTCTTTAAGATTACTTTCTGGCAGTTTAGCTAAATAAGGTTGAAATGCGCCTACAGCAGCGCCTTTTCCTTCTGGTGAACTCATATCAATTTGCGTTAATAAGTGCTCAAATAAAAATCGAGATAAAGGAATGGCATTGTCTAAGATACTTTCAAAAGCGTCTTGGCCTTGCTCTCTGATCATTGAATCGGGATCTTGCCCATCAGGTAAAAAAACAAATTTAAGGCTATAGCCATCTTGAATCATTGGCAGGGCGTTATCCATAGCTCGCCATGCAGCATCACGGCCAGCTCGGTCACCATCGTAACAACAGATAACTTCTTTCACGGTGCGAAATAATGTTTGTAATTGCTCAGGTGTGGTGGCTGTACCAAGCGAAGCTACTGCGTAGTCAACACCATGTTGTGCAAGGGCAACCACATCCATATAGCCTTCAACAACCACTAAACGGGTTAATTGCTTAACGGCTTGTTTAGCTTCAAATAAGCCATATAACTCTTGGCCTTTATGATAAATACGTGTTTCAGGCGAGTTAAGATATTTAGGCGTGCCGTCACTTAATACTCGTCCACCAAAACCAATAACACGACCACGTTTATCACGAATAGGGAATTGAATACGGCCTCTAAATCGGTCGTAAGGTCTATTTTTATCACCTTGTATTGCCATGCCTAAATCAACAAGTTGCTGATTTATTTGGCCGCTGCGACCAAATGTTTTCATCATGCCGTCCCAGGCATCGCTGATATAGCCGATACCAAAACGTTTTACTATTTCGCCACTTAAACCTCGACCTTTTAAATAATTAATGGCGACATCTTTATCGGTGGCAACTTTTAACTGTTGTTGATAAAAACGGCTTATTTGTGCCATTAATTCATAGTCGTCTTGCTTTTGTATATAAGCTTTTTGATCTTGTTTTTGCTGAGCTGGAGAGCGATTATTTTGTTCTCGAGGCACTTCCATATTGTAATGGGAAGCCAGTTCTTCAACAGCATCTGGAAACTCTAAACGATCAAATTCCATTAAAAACGAGATAGCATTACCGTGTTCGCCACAACCAAAGCAGTGATAAAATTGCTTGTCTTGACTAACACTAAAAGAGGGGGATTTTTCGGTATGAAAAGGGCAGCAAGCTTGGTAATTTTTACCTGCTTTTTTTAAAGGTACGCGAGAATCTATTAATTCGACTATATCGGCACGTGCCAATAGGTCATCAATAAATTGTCGAGGGATCATACCAGCCATAAATACCATTACTTCTATTTAAAATACTATTTTTACACAATTAATATTGGGAGAATAGTAACTTTATGTATGCTAGTTAAAATAAAACCGCGAGGCCAAAGCTGTCGCGGTTTATATTCAGAATGAACAGTGAAGTTCAAAATGGAAGATTAACTAACTGTTTAAAACTTTTCGAATTTGACCGCTAACAGCGCCCATATCCGCTTTGCCTTGCATTTGCGGTTTTAACACCGCCATTACTTTACCCATATCAGCCATTGAGGCTGCACCGGTATCGGCAATCGCTTTTGTAATCAGTTGGTTAATTTCATCTGCAGATAATGGTTGAGGTAGAAAATCTTCTAATGCGACGATTTCAGCAGCTTCTTTAGCTGCTAATTCTTCGCGACCACCTTCAGTAAACATTTTGATAGACTCTTTGCGTTGTTTAACCATTTTAGTTAACAAAACAATGATATTGTCGTCGGTTGCTTCTGTATTGTGATCGATTTCTGCCTGCTTTATTGCAGATAGTGCCATACGAATTACGCCAAGACGAAGTTTGTCTTTGGCACGCATGGCATTTTTCATTTCATCTTTAAGTTGGCTAAGTAGACTCATAGTTAGTATACGCTTAAGTTAACTCAGTTGGCTTAGGATTTACTAAGGTATTCTTAGTACATGCGAACGCGACGAGCGTTCTCACGAGAAACTTTTTTAGCTGCACGTTTTACTGCTGCTGCTTTTTTACGCTTACGTTCCCAAGTTGGCTTTTCGTAAGATTCGCGACGGCGAACTTCTGAAAGGATACCTGCTTTTTCACATGAACGTTTGAAACGACGTAGTGCAACGTCAAATGGTTCGTTTTCTCTTACTTTAATTACTGGCATGTACTGTTTTACCTTAGTTAGAATCTATATTAAATCGGTGTCTGATTTCAGCCACATGGCCTCATCTTCACCCACTCTATTAAAAATTGGTGACGTATTCTAATGCGAAGCATGTGGTAATGTAAAGTAGTAATAAATTTTTCACCTATAAATGCTCCTATTGTTGACTTTATATAACTCGTTTTAGGCGATATTCATTATTAAGGTATCTTTTATACGCTATAAATTGAAAGTTGCTAAGTGCATAGGTAAAATCAGCGGCTATATAACGACTGGTTTTTTAATTAACTTTCAGTCGGCTTCTAATGTTGATGAAACAATTCTAGGTAAAGTAAAACTATGCGAATTTTAGGGATTGAAACCTCTTGTGATGAAACCGGTATTGCAATTTATGATGACGGTGAAGGTAACTTACCTGAGGGTATAGTTGCGCATAGGCTTTATAGTCAAATTGCGGTTCATGCAGATTATGGTGGAGTAGTGCCAGAATTAGCATCACGCGATCACGTTCGCAAAACTATTCCATTAATAAAACAAGTATTGGCAGACGCTAATTTAACGCCAGCTGATTTAGATGGTGTTGCTTATACAGCAGGGCCAGGTTTAGTGGGGGCTTTATTAGTTGGCTGTTCAATAGGTCGCAGTTTGGCTTATGGTTGGGATTTACCTGCTGTTCCTGTTCATCATATGGAAGGGCATTTATTAGCGCCGATGTTGGAAGAAAATGTTCCTGAGTTTCCCTTTGTCGCCTTATTAGTGTCGGGCGGTCACACCATGTTAGTGCGTGTTGACGGTATTGGTCATTATGAGTTACTGGGTGAATCTGTGGATGACGCAGCAGGCGAAGCTTTTGATAAAACAGCTAAATTGCTTGGGCTGGATTATCCAGGAGGCCCTGTATTAGCTAAAATGGCAGAAAGTGGACGCAAAGGTCGTTATAAATTTCCACGACCAATGACTGATAGGCCTGGATTAGATTTTAGCTTCAGCGGATTAAAAACTTCAGCAGCAAATACTATTCGCAAAGAAGAAAAAGAACCGTTAACACCTGAGCAAAAAGCGCAAACCCAAGCTGATATTGCTTATGCCTTTCAAGAAGCTGTAGTTGATACGTTAGCCATTAAGTGTAAACGAGCATTAAAACAATGTGATTTAAATCGCTTAGTTATTGCTGGTGGTGTCAGTGCAAATAGCGCTTTAAGAGAAAAGTTGTCAGAGATAACGAAAAAGTTAGGGGGAGAAGTTTTTTACCCTAGACCAGAGTTTTGTACTGATAATGGTGCGATGATCGCTTACGCAGGTTTACAACGTTTAAAATCGGGTGTTGATACTGACTTAACGTTTAAAGCAACTCCGCGTTGGCCGCTCGATACGTTAAAGCCAATTTAATCGGACTGACAATATTATTTTTTAGTAAAAGATATTTTTGATTCTGAACCCTGTATAAGTCTGATTATATTTTCTTTATGTCGAAATATAATCAGCGCAGATAACATTAAAACAGGAAAGACATAAATAGGTTTTAATAACCAAGTGTATAAGGGTGCCATTGATACGGTCACAATGGCAGCTAAGCTTGAATAACGCGTGGTTTTAGCGACAATTAGCCATGTTAATATAAGCAAGCCACCTAAATCCAAACCAATAGGTAACAACACACCAAAGGCAGTCGCCACCGCTTTACCACCTTCGAAATTAAAAAATATCGGATACATGTGCCCTAAGCAAGCGGCAACAGCAATGATTCCCAAATATACAGGATCTAAGCCTAGAAAGTAGCCGCCCCATACCGGTAAAGTTCCTTTTAGTATGTCAAAAATTAGCACAGAGGCCGCGACATACTTATTGCTAATACGTAAAACGTTAGTAGCGCCAGGGTTTTTGGAACCGGAAGTTCGAGGGTCGGGTAAGCTCAAAAGTTTACAAAGTAAAATGGCACTCGAAATTGAACCTACTAGGTAGGCCATAACAACCATTAAAAATGTAACAAGTAAACTAATGATATTCAGTTCCTTTCAAAGTAAGCGGTAAAAATAGCCAACTCTTTTTATCTTTTTGTCATTGTAGCGTGTTGTTTACTAGTTTTTCTAGACCTGCACAGGTAAACTCGCCATTTATTTTGTAAAGTAAGTTATGGCGATTGTTTGTACTATCTCATGAAACGCCATTAGATAAATAAGGTTTGAGTGTGGATAAAGTCTATATTGAAGGGTTAACCTTTCAAACAACCATTGGTTTTTACGCATGGGAAAAAGAAATTAAACAAACACTTGTTATAGATTTAGCGATGGGTTGGAATACGGCTGAAGCTGCAAAAAATGACGAATTATCTAAAACACTTGATTATGCCGCAATCTCTGAAGCAATAGTCGAGTTCGCGAACGCTAATCCGGTTGATTTAATTGAAACGCTTGCCGAACGAATTGCTGAGTTTCTTATCGCTAATTATCAAATTCCTTGGTTACGATTAAAATTAATGAAACCAAATGCCGTGCATAATGCCACTACAGTAGGTGTTGAGATAGAGCGTGTTTCACAGAAACTTGATCAAATAATGTAATGGCTGAAATTTATATTTCACTTGGCAGTAACATTAACCGCCAACATCATATAGAACAAGGGCTTAATGCTCTAAGCGATACTTTTGGTGTACTTACACTGTCTTCTTTATTTGAAAGTGAAGCTGTTGGTTTTGCCGGAAAAGCATTTTACAATATGGTCGTTGGTGTTGAAACACAGTACAGCTTAGATGAGGTTGCCGCGATATTACGCAAAATAGAGTTTGCTAATGGCCGAAGCCAAGACGCTAAAAAATTTAGTCCGCGTACGTTAGATTTAGACTTATTACTTTATGATAATGTTATTGCTAATGCGCCTGCACAAATACCTCGTGAAGAAATCAATAAAAATGCCTTCGTATTATGGCCACTGGCCGAAATCGCAGGGCAGCTAGTTCACCCTATTATTGGGCAGTCTTATCGTGAGTTATGGCAACAATACGATAAAAGTCTTCAACAGTTAAAAGTAGTGCCTTTAGTTTGGGCCGAAAAAAATAAGGGAATATAAGTTTTATGAGTACAGTAGAAGTTTTTATTTTAGCGTTAATCCAAGGTTTAACAGAGTTTCTCCCTATTTCTAGTTCGGCACACTTAATTTTACCGTCAGCTGTTTTAGGCTGGAAAGATCAAGGCTTAGCATTTGATGTTGCCGTACATGTTGGTACTTTATTAGCGGTAGTGCTTTATTTTCGAAAAGAAGTTGGCAGCATGGCTGTTGCTTGGTTTGGTACGTTGAAAGGCGAACGAGATAATTTTGATGGCAAGTTAGCTTGGTGGATTATATTTGCCACTATTCCAGCAGGCTTGTTTGGGTTATTGGGTAAAGACTTCATTGAAGAACACCTGCGCAGTGCTCTTGTGATTGCGGCTACTACATTATTGTTTGGTTTTTTACTTGGTTTTGCAGACTTTAAAGCTAAACAAAATAAAACCATTGAAAATTTAGGTTTTAAAGGCGCTATGCTTATTGGTTTGGCTCAAGCAATCGCTTTAATTCCAGGTACATCTCGCTCGGGTATCACTATGACTATCGGCTTAATGTTAGGCTTAAGCCGTGAAAATGCTGCGCGCTTTTCTTTTCTATTATCAATTCCTGCGATTGCCATGGCAGGTAGCTATTTAACTCTAAAGCTAATTCTAGAAGCTGGTAGTGTTGATTGGGCAGCTATGGGGTTAGGGAGTGCTTTAGCATTTGTGAGTGCATACGCGTGTATTCATTATTTCCTTATCATGGTAAATAAAATAGGCATGATGCCATTTGTAATCTATCGCTTAGTTTTGGGTGCTGGTCTGCTTTGGTTTGTACTGTAAACGTTGTTACAATATGATAAATAAAAAACGCGCTTTGGCGCGTTTTTGCTATAAATCTATAAAGTAGTGCATTAGAACGAATCTAAACTTTGTAGCTATAGCAAACGTATTATTACATTAGTCTTATTAATATTAACGCTAGCTTTAAAAAGTAGAGTCTAATATTAAACTAATAACAAGTGAGAATTTTGATGGATTTGTCTTTAACTGAAGAACAAATAATGATTCAAGATATGGCAAGAAAGTTTGCCGATAGTGAATTAGCACCTGTAGCAGCAAAGCTTGATGAAACAACGGATCAAGCATTGTTTTTGAAAAACTTAGCTAAACTTAATGAGTTAGGTTTTATGGGGCTAAATATCAAAGCTGAATATGGTGGTGTTGAAGCAGGTACCGTCGCTTTTAGCTTAGCCATTACTGAAATAGCACGTGCTTGTGCCTCAACCGCGGTAACAACATCGGTAACCAATATGGTGGCAGAAGTTATTCAAGCGGTAGGTAATGAAGAACAGAAAAATAAATATTTGCCAAAAATTTGTAGCGGTGAATATCGCGCCGGTGGTTTTTGTTTAACTGAAGCTACGGCAGGATCAGACCCTGCGGGCATGAAAACACAAGCGGTTAAAGATGGCGATGACTATATTATTAATGGCAGTAAGCTTTATATAACCAGTGGTTCGTTTGCTGATGTTTTTGTTGTTTGGGCGGTTACCGATCCTGCCGCTAAAAAAGGTAAAGGTATTTCGTGCTTTATCGTTGAAGCGAGCACCGACGGTATCACCATTGGTAAAGCAGAAGAAAAAATGGGACAAAAAGCATCACCGACCAATGAAGTGCACTTTAATAATTGTCGTGTGCCTGCATCGGCCATGATGGGCGCAGAAAATAAAGGTTTTGGCGTCGCGGTTGGAGAGCTTGCAGGTGGTCGAATTGGTATTGGTTCATTAGCATTAGGTGTGGGACTTGCCGCGCTCGATTATGCAAAAGCGTATATTGTTGATCGTAAGCAATTTGGCCAATCACTTTCAAACTTTCAAGGGTTACAGTGGAAGTTAGCAGAGCGTTATACCGAAATGGAAGCTGCGCGATTATTACTGATGCAAGCGGCATATACTAAAGACCAAGGTCAGCCTTTTGGTATGGCAGCGTCAATGGCGAAATTATTTGCCACAGAAAATGCCAATAAAGCCTGTTACGATGCTTTACAGTTAATGGGTGGTGCAGGTTATGTAAAAGAATACCCACTTGAACGGATGGCGCGTGATGTGCGTGTAACTTCGATATATGAAGGTACCAGTGAAATTCAGAAAGTGATTATAGCTCGCGAATTATTGCAAAACGTTTAAATTATTGTCGCTGCTGAATAAAAGTTAAACGCTCTGAACCTACCTACTAACGCTTGAAAACTAAGCGTGGGAAAGAGCGTTAGCTAAAAACTGAATATAAAAATAAATACCAATCTAGATATAAAACTAATATACAAAACTAAGTGTGTAAAAATTATAAGAGCTAAGCGCCGATTTGAGCAATGAGTCGCTTCGCTTTATTTACAAAGCTTGGATCTTGAAATAATTGGCTAATTTTTTCTAGACCTAGCTGTTCTATATTTGTTTGTACATACATGAAATCTACGCTGCTTAATGCATCGATACCATTGCTTTCACCCTGAAAAATATCTCTAATCCCTCCAAACGCAATTAAATCACCTAGTCGACAAGATAAGTAACAAAGCAAAGTGTTTTGAGCTTCTTCAAGCGGCATAACACTGATGAGTTTGTCATTCACTAAAGGGATTAGGCTGTTACCAATTCCTTCAACAATTGACTTGGGCAGTTGCCATTGCTCTGCTAGAGCCTTACCTATCACCGATGAGTTTACATCTAATGATATCTGCTCATTTTGTACTCTTTCAAACAATGACGTTTGACTCAAATAAGAACTGGCTATTGATGGCTTGTAAGAGAGCATTGTCATATCGCCCAAGCTCATTAGTAGACATAAGGTAGATAATTCAGCGGCATTTTCTTTGTCTAAATGTTTAGCAAGTAAAAATACTAAAGAACTTGCGAGATAACTTGATACCCATATTTTCTTATAAGCAGCCGCTTGCGCTTCGTCTTTGAATGACAAGCTTTGTTGTAAAATAAATTGTATAGCGATATTTCTTACTGCGGTTGCGCCCATAAATACAATGGCATGATGAATACTTTCAATGGGTTGTTGCAAAGAAAAAAGTGACGAGTTAACCGTGTTAAGTATTTTGGCTGTCATTTCGGCATCTGATTTGATCAGAGTGATTAACTCTTTAGCTTCAAGTTCGCTTTTGGTCAAACTTAACAATAAGGGGTTTGGCTGACGGCAGCATTGACTCATCTCATTAATTTTTTGTTGCTGCTTACGATTAAGAATATCAAAAGGCAGTAATGTAAAATTCAAAAAGTCATTTGAATTATTCGCTAAGTTATTTATCCCACTATTTGCCTCTGGAATAAGGCGAACTGGCACCTGAATGGGAGATGATATGCTACGTATGTTAGCTGCTGGTGATTGACTACGTTTAGCGACAATATTTTGAGTTCGGCTAATTCTTCTATTACCTTTCCCTCGTTTTAAATACCATAAAAGAGAGGTAATGATGACGATAACGATAACAAATATTTCTAATGACATTTAACGACTTATCTAATAATAAAATTCCTATAAATTATGAGCTTATTAAGCATTAAGGTCAAATGTAATAGGCTTCACTTGTTTGACTCTGTGCTAACCTCGGTAACATTATTAGCTGAGCTGTTTAAATTGGCTTAAGAGCAAGTGTAGAGGCGTGCGTTTAAAATTTATATCCTTGAACTTTTAACCATTCAGCTGTCACGCGCACTGATTTATAGCCAGTGCTTATAAGAAATATTTAGCACATTTGCTTGTATCTTTAGGGTTTGACCCCACTTAAAAATATATGTCTTTATTATTGGAACTGCATTCATGGCAAATTCTATTGCGATTACCTTAGAAAATTTTCAGCAAGTTATTCTCGAAGAATCAAAAACTAAACTTGTACTGGTTGATTTTTGGGCTCAGCAAATACCAGAAAGTGTTGAATTGCGAGATAAATTAGCTATAGCATTAACCAATGTTGGCGATACTATTTTGTATGCAACGGTTGATTGTGAAACTCAAGGGCAAATTGCTCAACAGTTTGGTATTCAAGGTTTACCCACCGCTATTTTAGTACAAGACGGTCAACCGCTTGATGGGTTGACTGGACCACAAACTGACGAAAGTATCAGTGAATTTTTAGCGAAATATTTACCAAAAGAGCAAGACACTTTATTAACACAAGCAAATGAATTAGTAGCAGAAAATAAAATTGCAGAGGCATTGCCTGTTATTAGCCAAGCTTACCAACTCGACAATGAACGCGCTGATATTAAGTTAGTATTAGCCAATGTTTATATTCAAACGGGTAAAGTCGAAGAAGCTGAAGTGTTGCTCAATAGCATAAAAATGATTGATCAAAATAGCGATTATAAATCGTTAGTGGCGAAGTTGGAGCTTGCGAATCAAGCGGCAGACTCTCCTGAAATTCAAGCACTTGAGCAACAATTACAAAACGATCCAGATAATATTGAATTACAACAAAAACTAGCGGCGCAATACAGCCAAGTTAATCGTAATGATGAAGCGTTATCGATACTGTTTTTATTAGTACAAAAAGATGGCGCAGATATGACCAGTAAGGATTTATTGTTAGATGTGCTGAAATCATTACCAGATGGTGATGCCCTAGCAACAAAATACAGACGTAAGCTATATACCTTAATGTATTAACACTCGGATGTTCATTCGAGTTAGGTAAATAAAGTTAATCATGCTCAAAAAAAACGCATAACAATTTATTGTTATGCGTTTTTTTATTCATCATGTTTGCTCAGCAGTGGTTCGCAATTTGTAAAGTCGTTGTTATTAACTCGCTTGTGCTAATAAGTTTTCATCTTTTAAAAGATAAGAGAACTCATGTAAAAATTTTTGTATCTTTTTCGCAACCACTAACTGGCAGTATTTGTTTTCAGGGTTGTTAGTAAAATAGTCTTGATGATAACTTTCTGCACTATAAAAATTATTGGCGGCTTTTACCGTCGTAACTATGGGTTGATCAAAGGCTTTTTCATCAGTTAACTCAGCGATTCGAGCTAATGCGATTTCTTGCTGGACTTGGTTGTGGAATAAAATTGTTGAGCGATATTGACTACCAATGTCATCACCTTGGCGATTGATCGTTGTAGGATTATGTATGGCAAAAAATACCGTTAAAATTTGCTCTACACTCAATAACTCGGGAGAAAATGCAATTTGCACAACTTCTGCGTGATTAGTTGTACCGCTGCAAACCTGCTCATAGCTTGGGTTGATAATGTCGCCATCGGCATAACCACTTGTGACTGAAGTAACGCCTTTTATGCGAGCAAAAATATTTTCAATACACCAAAAACAGCCTGCGCCTAATGTTATTGTTTCGATGCTCATTTATCTAATCCTCGGAAAACTTTCTGGGTGAAACAAATTATTTTCGTTAATACACGAGACGTTTAGACGTCTATGTATTTAACTTTTGTAAAAGATATCACTCAGACGTTTAGATGTCTATATGTTTTATTCGTTAATTTTAAATACTAGCCGCTAAAAAATAGGATAATTGATAAATTACTTAATAAAGTATTTAAGTGAGAGATATTCATAAAAAAATAAGGAGTAATAAGCTTTATGATTAGCATATTAACTCACAAAGTTTCGTTGCGTGTTTTAAGAGGGAATGTGAAAATACTCGGGCAATTTAATGCCTTCGTCACTGATTAAAAAAAGTCTAATTAAAAAGTAAGTCTGGTTTAAAAAACGAGTCAAAGTAAAGTGCTGTTGAAGTTAGCCTAGTGCTTTTTAATAAACAACAGGCTCATTACATACACCACAAAGGGGCTAATCTGAGGTTAAGTTAAAAGCAACATGTTGATGAAAGCGTAAGGTTAATTCGTCTTTTTCAGTGGGAAGCTCTAATTCTGTAGCTAATAGGCGCATGGCTTGCTCTATTTGATTAACAAATTTCGCATAGTTTTGCTCTTCACCATTCTCAGAATGGGCAACAAAGACAAACTGTACATTATCAACCAATTCAGCTGCTTGCCATCGGCTAACTATACCACAAGGACTTTGGTTTGGGTTGTAGCCTAACATTTGTAATTCTCCAACTTTGGATACTAAATCATGCAAACTGTGTCGCACAATAGGGACTAATCCGTTCGCAATCAGGGCGCCATTATTTAAGTTAAAACGTTTTGCGACTAAAGAAAAAGTATCGGTTAAGTAAGTGTATATTGGGTTGTAGGGATCTTTGGCTGTGGGATCAATATCTACCAATTGAGAAATTCTATGATCGAGTGTTAAGTCGATAATGGCATAAGTGATAGACGCTGTATTTTCAGCTAGAGCAACATTTTCACTTGCATACCTTTGGCCGATAGGCCTGAATTTATGTGCCGTACTTGTATTGCAGCCTTTGTTTTTAGCAAAAATGTCATAGGTTAAGTGTTGGTGGTCGCGCATACGTATTTCTTTGAGCGGGAGTTTTATTTGCTGAGCAAATTTTTTCAGTAAAGCTTTTACGCGTTGATGAAAAGCGGCAGCACCAAGCCTGATATCTGTTCCTGACGCTAAAAATACTAAGGTTATTTTTTTTGTTCTAATATTGGCATCAAAGAAGGAGTTTTGTAATACATGCTGATTTGGATCGTAATAGAAGATGATTTGCTGCTTTGTTTGCCATTGATGCATTTCTTGGCTATAACGCACTCTGACCAATTTATTGTTGGCGACCAGTATGCTGTTTTTAATCTCGCTTTCGTTACTTAGGGTAAATAATATTTTCGCTAGCGTTTGATAACAGTCATAATAATTGCTGCTGCCATCTTTAGCTATTTGTATGGGTAACTCTGCAAGCAGTTGATCTGTTAAAGCAAATTCAGCCAAGATATACTGATTGTCGCGCGAACTTGCCGGTATATAAGCTTTTGCTGCAGCGTTACGTTTCCTAACTATTGACATCACAATTCCTTGTCTCAATTTTAGGTACCACATTGATACCGATTCATTAAATATGAGCTGGATTATAAGCCGCAGATGTGACATTTTTATGTCAATGAATCAGCGAAACTGAAATAGTAAATAACATTTGGAGGCTCGGTTGAGCAGACGAAATATATGTCGATAGAGGATAAAGCAGAGCTAGTTGCTGCAATAAATCAGATCATGCCATTCGGAAAGTACAGCGGCCGAAAGTTGCTACAATTACCTGAGCCATACCTGGTTTGGTTTCATGCTAAGGGGTTACCTGAAGGAAAGCTTGGCGAACAGTTGGCACTTATTTATGAAGTAAAACTTAATGGCTTAGAAGATATGTTAAGGCCCTTATTGCGAAGCTAAGTGATTAAATTACAGTAACTTTAAATACAAAAAAATTCGTGGTATTAATTTTTTGTTGAGCAAACAGGGCATTTTTTCTGTTTTGTTAAGGTAAATTGTTGCCATGAATTATTCAAACCATCGAAAATATTTAATTGATTGGTTGCGACCATATGGCCGGTTAAAAACTTAATGGCTTGCAAGGCTTGCATACCGCCGATAATGGCGAGAATTGGTCCTAATATCCCTAAAGTTTGACAATTATTATCAGGTGCTTTTTTGTCGGCTGGAAATAAGCATTGATAACAAGCACTGTCGGGTATGTTTGGATTTACAAACATATGTTGTCCGTCAAAACCGGTTGCTGCGCCAACAATTAACGGCTTTTTATGTTCAATACATTTTTGATTGATTAAATAACGCGTAGTGATGTTATCAGTACAATCAAGCACTAAGTCGACAAGTGGGAAATAGTAGTCGGCTAACTCAGCATCGAGCATTTCATCGAGCACTTCAATGTTGTTACTGCTATTGAGTTGTTGTAGTTTTTCGGCGGCATTGTCGGCTTTATTTTTGCCAATGTCGTTTTCATTAAACAGTATTTGTCGGTGTAAGTTACTCATGTCAATACTGTCACCATCAGCCAGATAAATATTACCAATGCCTGCAGCGTTTAAATAAACACTTACTGGGTTACCCAAACCGCCAACACCAATAATTAAAACACTGGCATTTTTTAGGGCTTGCTGACCTTGCTCGCCAATACCTTTTAACATAGTTTGACGACTAAAACGTAATTGTTCGTTTGCACTAAGCATGGGGAATTGGCCCTGTATAATGATAACTATGTACAGCATTGGCTTTAAACTGAATGTATACCGCCATTTTTTCCGATAGCGCCATTCGAGTTGCTGACCATAAACTAATTTGCGCATAAAAGGCTTGTTCAGCACATTCTAATGTAATTAACGCATTGGTTTTATTGTGTTGAATAGCGGTAATTGTTGCAGGTAAATGATTAACAATTGAACTGTGCTCAGGCGCTGTTAGGCAGATACTAATATCTCTTGCATAGATGATACAGCGCAGTTGCTGGCCTATTAAGCTTTGCTCATTTTTTTGCTCGATACTTTGCTCGATACTTTGCTCGATACTTTGCGCAAGTAGCGGTAAATATATGCTGTGTTTATCGTTCTGTGTTGCGGGTAGTAAAAGGCGAGTTAGGCCGTAATCAGGCAAATGCTCAGCAATAGCTAACGACAAGCTTGTTTTAGGACTAGATTCACCGCGGCTATTTAAGTCGTGGATTGCTTGATGAATAGGGGCTACTTGGCTAATTTTTCCTGCTGACACTACGACTAATTGCTCGGCAATACTCTGTAATTCACTCAAACTGTGACTGACATATAGCATGGGTAATTGAAGTTGTTGTTGAATGTTTTTTAAAAAAGTCAGCATTTGCGATTTAGTCGTTTTATCTAAGGCACTAAACGGTTCGTCTAATAATAGTAATTTAGGCTCTGCTAATAAAGCTCGAGCAATTGACACTCTTTGTTTTTCACCGCCAGAAAGTTGCGTAACACTGTGGTGTTGTAATTGTGTTAACTGGGTTAATGTCAAAACTTCTTCAATGGTTAATTTACGGTTTTTAAGTCGCTTAGCGCCATAAGCTAAGTTCTCATAAACGTTTAAATGTGGAAATAAACGACTGTCTTGAAATACTAAGCCGATGTGTCTTTTTTCTGCTTTAATAAAACAATGTTCGTCACTATTTTGTAACGTCATATTATTTAACGAAACGTGGCCTTTTGCTTGTTTTTCAAGACCAGCAATTACCCGTAATAAAGTCGATTTTCCAGAGCCTGAATCACCATAGATACCGGTAATATTATCGATACTAATCTTTTGCTTAATCACTGTTTCAAAACTGTTAAATGCCAAAGAAAAGTCTACTGTTAGGGTAGAAGTGCTGATCTTATGTTGAGGCGTTCGCTCAGGCGTTAGTATCTTACTCATGACTTAACGACTCGTTGTTTACTGTTCAAGCTTTTACTTAGGTTATTCCCCAGTAAATAAACTAAAGATAACAGTATCAATGAAGCAACTAATAACCCTGAAGAAAGTATATGGGCATTGGTGTAATTAAATGCTTCTACATGGTCAAATAATGCGATGGATAATACCCTTGTTTCGCCTGGAATATTACCGCCAATCATCAATACAACGCCAAATTCGCCTACCGTATGCGCAAAGCCTAAAACGGTTGCGGTAATAAAACTGGCCTTAGTAAGTGGAAAAACAATACTAAAAAATCTGTCTATTGGCCCAGCGCCTAACATAGCGGCAGCTTCAAGGTGATGATCGCCTAATTGTTCAAAAGCTTTTTGTAATGGCTGTACAACAAATGGCAAGGAATATAGCACCGAGCCGATAACAATCGCACTAAAACTGAAAGCAAGTTGGCTGCCCGTAGCGCTTTGCCATAACTCTCCAGGTAATGATGTAGGAGAAAACGCCAACAGTAAATAAAACCCTAATACAGTTGGTGGCAATACTAGCGGCAGAGCAACAACGGCTTCAAAAAATACTTTAAATCGACTTTGCCATTTTGCCAAATACCATGCGAGTGGCGTACCTAAAAGCAGTAGTATAACGGTAGTAACAGCCGCCATTTTTAAGGTGGTGACAAGGGCGAGAATATCAGCTGAAATATCCGTCATGTTATTGCGTGACCTTATTCATTTTGCTTGATGATTCAAGGGCTAAATAACCCAATTTTTGTAATGTTTGTTGACTACTTGCTTGAAGAATAAAAGCACTTATTTGTGTTGCAAGTTCAACTTGAGGACTAGATTTAATAATCACTAATTGCTGAGCAATAGGTTGGTAATAACTCGCAGGAATAATAATACCTTTGTGATCATTCATCACTAATTGGCTATTGGCTACTATACCTAAAGGCACCGCTTGACTGCGAACCTGTTGAAAAGTTTGATTGATGTTAATACCGGTAATTAAGTTACGGCTAACTTTCGACCACAAAGACAAATGCGTGAGCGCTTGTTGTGCTGCCATGCCATAAGGTGCGGTGTCAGGGTTGGCGATAGCTAACTTACCTGAATAGTGCATTAGTTCACTTAAATCACTTATAGGTTGGGTTGCCGACCATAAAGCAATTTGCCCAAAAGCATAAGTTTTTCGGCTATTTGCTACGATCAAATGTGATTGTTCAAGCAGCTCTGGGCGCGTGGTATCGGCAGATAAAAACAAATCAAAAGGAGCGCCGTGCTTTATTTGCAAATATAGCGTGCCAGTCGCCGCGCTGATAATTTGTAAATCAATCTGCTCTCTATGGGGTAAGTCAGCTAAGAGTATTTCAAGTGCTGGCGCAAAATTAGCAGCAACAGCAATACGAAAAGGCCGAGCTTGCTCTTGTGTTGTTACAGCGAATGTTTGCTGGGCACACAAAGTAAAACAAGCCACCAATAGCAGGCGAGTTTTTATTAAAAGCTTAAACGAAAATCTAGATATGAGCTCGGACATGTGTACTTTCTATAAAAATGCGTTACGTAAACTTTAAATGCGGAACAAAGTTACATGGGCGATGACTGGCGTCTAATTGCTCAACTATTAATTTATCCCAAGCTGTTTTACAGGCATTTGTTGACCCCGGTACAGACAATATAACGGTACTATTTGCCATGCCGCCAAAGGCACGAGATTGCACGGTTGAGGTGCCAATTTCGTCAAGCGATATTGCTCTAAATACTTCACCAAAGCCTTCAATGTTTTTATCAAATAAAGGCAGCAGTGCTTCAGGTGTATTGTCTCGTGCAGTAAAACCTGTGCCGCCTGTGGTTAATATCACTTGTATATCGTCACGGGCAATCCATTGAGAAACAATTGAGCGTAATTGGTATACATCGTCTTTTGAAATTTCTTTCGCTGCTAACTTATGACCTGCACCTTGTAAGCGCTCAACCAATGCTTGGCCTGAGGTGTCGTTGTGTTCTTCTCGGGTATCTGAAACGGTTAACACTGCAATATTTAATGGCACGAAACCATCGCCACAATGGATAGGGGAATTACTAGACATGAGATTTCCTTTGTAAAGATAAAAGTTGCTTTGCCTGTTGCCATTGCTCAGGCGTATTGGTGTTGAATAAACATTGGCTATTTTTAGGCGTTATTTCCCTATGCGGAATTTGCGTGAGTAAACTTCGAACTGAAGGCCCAGATAAATTACGTTTATTATTAGCTGATTTTGATACTACTTGCGACTTACCTTGAGAGTACGTTCGAGACAGTGATTGTTGAAAAAACTGTTCAACAAAAGCATTTACTGGCAAGTATAAGGGCAAGTAATTATCAGTAAAGTAACAAGCGCGTTGGCTTAATTCGCCCGCTTGCTTCAATGCTAAAAGTTCATTTGAGGTCATTAACGGTAAATCAACCGGTAAAATTAACAGTGCTTGAGGTTTAAATTGTTCAATAATACTTTGAATGCCACCTAGAGGTCCCATATCAGCTAGAAGATCGTCAACGCCGTGTTCACCGCCACTAACAACGACCTGCGAACTACCAGCAGCGTTAAGCAGCGATTTACTATAACTGAGCATGTCTTGATTATCGCGCAGCAAACCGGCTTTATTTTGCCCCATGCGGGAAGACTTCCCCCCGCTAAAACGACTCCTAAGCATGATTGGAATAAAGTCATTAACCGCCCAACATCGCAAGGTTTTTTGTCGCACCGGTAAGTTTTTCATGTAAAAAGTGAGTTTGTTTTTTGTCGGTTAGCATCTGGGTAATCGCAGCTTTTAACGGCTCAACATCATCGGTTTGTAAATAGTCTTTTAACGATAAACCTTGCTCGGTAAATAAACATAAATGCAATTTACCTAACGAACTTATGCGTAAACGGTTACAAGTATTACAAAAGTCTTTTGAGTAAGGCATGATCAAGCCTATTTTACCGGCATAATCTGGGTGATAAAACTCTTGCGCTGGTCCTGCGGTTTTATCATTAATAACCGGTAACCAACCGTCTAAGATTAAGTTCTGCTTTATGCGCGAACCTTGAACATGTTGTGCATCGAAAAATTCTTTATTATCACCTGTTTGCATTAATTCAATAAAGCGTAATGTGACCGGTTTATCTTTTAACCAAGCTAAGTAACTTGCAATGTCGTAACCATTATATTCACGCATTAAAACCGTGTTTATTTTGATGGCTACATTGCCAGCATCAATCGCCATATCAATACCTTTGAGGATATGATCAAGCTTGTCGTGGCCAGTAATTGCATGGAATTGTCTAGGGTCTAAACTGTCAATACTGATATTTATGGCATCAATACCTGCATCTAACCAAGCAGGTAAATGCTCAGGCAGTTTGTAGCCATTAGTCGTAATGGCTACTTTCTTAATGCCAGGCGTTTGTTTACATTTTGCAATTATTTCAGGCAGGTCTTTACGCAGTGAGGGTTCACCGCCAGTAATTCGAATTTTTTCTGTGCCCATAGCAGAAAATGCTGAAGCTAAACGTGTTATTTCAGGTAGGGTTAAAAATTGTCTGTCGTGATCGCATTTATAACCATCAGGCAAGCAATAGCTACAACGAAAATTACAAACGTCAGTGATCGATAGGCGCAAGTAATAAAACTTGCGGCCGAAGTTGTCTGTTAACATGTCACCTTTCCAAAGTCGGGAGGTAAACAAGTTTCCTTGTTAACCCTGGCAAACTCAAGTTTAGAACTTGGTTTACGGCTAAAATAGCATGCCTGAATAATAATCAGGTGTAGCTAAGAGAGCTCGGCGAATAATAAATGAATGAATATTTTATATCATACAAAGCTAGCATAGTATGATTCTAATCAATATAACAGATAAAGACCTTGGTTATGCTAAATAGCGTTCACTAATATGATTAATATTGTTAACGTGCCGTATTAAATTAGTTTAGGTTAAATTAGATTTATTCTAGTTCGGTTAGTCCATCGCTCATTTTTGTTCGACTAGAAATCGATTTATAAATATTAATAAAATTAAAGAATTGGAAGAGTTTACTATGGTTGATTGTTGTTCTGCACCCGGATTAATGCCTTTTGAGCAAGCACTAGACACTATGCTTGCGGCTATTAAGCCAATAACCGATGTTGAAAATATCACACTTACTGATGCACTAGGTCGAGTTTTATCAAGCAATATCAGCAGCCCAATTAATGTTCCACCGCATAATAACTCTGCGATGGACGGCTATGCATTTGCCCATAAAAGTTTACTTCATGAGCAATGTTTGAAATTGGTTGGTCGTTCGATGGCCGGTCAACCTTTTGAAGGCAAGTGCGGTACAGGTGAGTGCATTCGCATTATGACCGGCGCTAAAATTCCTGTTGATTGCGATACTGTTGAAATGCAAGAAAACTGTCAGGCAGATGCTGAAAATATACTTTTTCTAGCGCCACGTCATATTGGCGACCATGTTCGATTAATGGGTGAAGATATTGACCAAGGGCAGGTTGTTTTTACCAAAGGACGACGCTTATCGGCAATTGATATTGGCGTATTAGCATCACTTGGCATTAATGAACTTAATGTGTTTCGAAAAATTAATGTTGCACTGATTGCTACTGGCGATGAATTAAAAGCTTTAGGACAACCTCTGCAAAGCGGCGACATATTTGAAAGTAATAGCTATGCGTTAGCGGCAATGCTTAAAAATCTCAATGTTAATGTGATTAATTTTGGTGTGATTGGCGATGATGAAAATGCAATTAGAGAGGCTTTTATGCAAGCTGATGCTCAGGCTGATGCTGTTATTTCCTCCGGTGGTGTTTCGGTAGGCGATGCCGATTACACCAAGCTAGTACTTGAACAAATAGGTGAAATAGCTTTTTGGAAAATAGCCATGAAACCCGGCAAGCCTTTTGCTTTTGGTACATTACCCAACAGTATTTTTTTTGGTTTACCGGGCAACCCAGTGTCTGCCATGGTTACTGCCGATTTACTGGCAATGCCAGCGCTAATGAAGCTCCAAAATTACCATGCGGCACCTGCAATTACCTTATTCGCTAAAACGGTTACTGACTTAAGAAAATCACCAGGGCGAATGGATTTTCAACGTGGTGTTTTATCTTATAACCAGCAAGGTGAATTAATGGTAACAAGCACGGGAAATCAAGGGTCAGGCATATTAACCAGTATTGCTTCTGCAAATTGTTATATTGTTTTACCTGCAGATCAAGGTCGGGTGAAAGCGAATGAAACAGTCAACATCCGTTTGTTTGAGCGTTTTTTTAGCTAAATATATACCGACAATAAATTGAAACTTAAGTAGGGTTTAGGTTTGTCAAAAACCATTTATTTTATTCCAGGCACTATGTGCAATCAACAATTGTGGCTGCCTGTATGGCAGTTGCTGCGAGAACAATGTAATGAGGATCTTCAACTCATCCACTTAGTGATCCCAAACTCAGGCACTATGGATGAGGTAGTTGACGCATTAGCTCATAAAATTATTGAAAAAAACGCGATATTAGTCGGGTTTTCGCTCGGCGGTTATATAGCAAGTGCTATAGCGTTAAAGTTGGCTCACAAACTTCAGCACTTATTAATCGTTTCTAATTGTCCGAAAAATCTGCCAGAAGCTGAAATTAAACAACGTAAGCGCACCGTTGACTGGATTAAGCAACGCGGTTACACAGGCATTCCAAATAAACGCATTGATGATCTGCTGCACCCGAAAATTAAGCAATTAAGTTTGCCGCGTTATCAGCATATCAAACAAACGATTGTCGAGATGGATCAAGCGCTTGGTGTAAATGTCTTATTGCATCAAATCAGTGTCTCGCTGCTAAGACCTAATTTATTGTCTTTATTGGCAAATTTAACCTTACCGATAACATTCCTTGTTGGAGATGAAGATAACTTAGTTGAGCTTGTATCGTTTAGAAAAGAATTAGCACAAGTGTTTAAAATTGAAGAAAATGTATTGATACATGAAATCGCTAATACGGGTCATATGCTACCTTTAGAATCGCCTCAAGTTTTAGCAACAAAAATCATCCATATATTGATGAGTTAATGCTACTTTTCATCGTCTTAAATAGCGCCAATAATTTAATTGCGTAAAGCTGTGCTTGCTTGAGTGAAAGCGTGTAAAATAGCGGCAATTATTTTTAAGTTAGGACTTTTACGTTGAGCGACAGCAAATTTTCATCACTTACCTTGCAATCTGCAATTTTAGAAAACCTTTCATCACTGGGTTACCACGAGATGACAGAGATACAAGCTAAGAGCTTGCCGGCTATTTTAGCGGGGCAAGACGTTATTGCTCAAGGTAAAACGGGTTCAGGTAAAACGGCAGCATTTGGTCTTGGTTTATTGAATAAACTACAAGTTAAAAAGTTTAGAATTCAAACCTTAGTGCTTTGCCCTACGCGTGAATTAGCCGACCAAGTAGCAAAAGAAATTAGAAAATTAGCTCGGGCCGTTCATAACATTAAAGTGTTAACGCTTTGTGGTGGTACACCTTTTGGTCCGCAAGTGGGTTCATTGGAACACGGGGCTCACATTATTGTTGGCACGCCCGGCAGAATTGAAGATCACTTAGGTCGAGGCACTTTATCGTTGGACCATGTTGATACACTGGTTTTAGATGAAGCTGATCGTATGCTCGATATGGGCTTTCAAGCAGCATTAGATAACATTATTGATAAAATTCCTCAGCAACGTCAAACCTTATTATTTAGCGCGACGTTTCCAGATCAAATTCAAAAAATTGCTAATAAATATTTGCAAACACCGGCAGTCATAAAAGTAGAGTCGAATCACGAAAATAGCACTATTTCGCAACACTTTTATCAAGTGGAAAACGATGAAGACCGCTTATTAGCTATTCGGTTATTGTTATTAACACACAAGCCTGAGTCGAGTGTAATATTCTGTAATACCAAAATTGAAACCCAGAATGTTGCAAACAAATTGGCCGCTTACGGTTTTGGTGTGGTTGCATTGCATGGCGATTTAGAGCAAAAAGACAGAGATCAAACCTTAGTACGTTTTGCTAACAAAAGTGCTTCAATATTGGTTGCAACCGATGTAGCTGCGCGCGGCTTAGACATTGAAGCGCTTGACGCGGTATTTAATTATAATCTTGCGCATGACACTGAAGTTCATATTCATCGTATTGGTCGTACAGGTAGAGCAGGCAGTACTGGCTATGCCTTTACTTTGTTTAGTAACAAAGACAGATATAAAATTGGCTTACTAGAAGATTATTTAGAGCGCACCATTGAAGGCGAAGAACTACCGAGCAATGAAGTGCTAGAACACAGCGTTTTCACAGCAAAAATGGCGACGATACAGATAGATGGCGGGAAAAAACAAAAAGTTAGACCTGGCGATATTGTTGGCGCACTCACCAGTGAAAATGGTATTACATTTGAGCAAGTCGGTAAAATTCAATTAGGGCCAAACTGGGCTTACGTTGCTGTTGAAAAAATGGTGGCGAGAAAAGCGTTAAACAAGTTAACCCATGGCAAATTAAAAGGCCGCACATTTAGAGTACGCGAATTAAAGTAATTTGAATGTACGTGCGACTTACCTATATAAAGTTGAATTGTCAGATAACATTATCTGGCAATTTTAGAAAATAAAGGTATGATACTGATGATATGTACAGTTGCTGTTGAAGTGTTTGCGCTTACTGCAAATACATTTTAGCAATAACGTGAGTTTGGTAATAAATAGTTAATTAAGGGATAACAATGGCAGTTGAAAGTCGATTTGTCGTCATAAGACAAGGTGTGGAGGTAGAAACGTTCATGGATAAAAAAGCCGCAGATGAATATGATAAAATGCTTGATATGGCAGACAGTTTATCTGAAATGTTTGAACATGCGCCTGTCGAGCTTTCTGAAAGTATCCGTGAAGAGCTTTGTGTGTATTTAGCACAAAATAGAGATGATGTACTCGTTGCCTTACAAGCTAAGAAAGCTAAAGTAGTGTCTAACAAAGCAGCATCAACTAGCTCGAGTAAGCTAAAAGATGAGCCAGTAGAAGAGGTTGTTGAAGCACAAGCAACTGAGACAGTAAAAAAGGCTAAAGCAACAAGTACCAAAGCAAAAGCCAAAGCTAAAACTGCAGCATAATAGGCAAATGGGCGAGCGTCATTAACTGAAGTAAAAACTTGCTTAACCTATGAAGCTTGTTTATTACCTAGCTAAACTAGACTAATGGTGGTGTTTTGGAATATCAGTTAATACGCAGTGAACGTAGAAAAACAATTGCCTTACAAGTTAGAAATGCTCAAATTATTGTTAGAGCACCCAAATTTGTAAAAACAGCCTATGTTGAAAGCTTGATCCAATCGAAGTTGCAGTGGCTAAATGAAAAAGTGGCTGAGCAACAGCAAAACACCCTATTAAACCCTTCATTTAGTGAACAGTTCAGCCGTGATAATACTGACCAAAAGCCATCAATATATATCGATGGTTTACCGCATAGTATTATTATTACCTATGGACGTTCTGATGTTATTCATGATCCGCATGAGCAAAGTTTAACGGTTGTTATTAATGCGCGTTATGATACTTGCGATATGTATTCAGAAGCAGCCGTGTTGAAAATTAAGTCGCAAATAGAAGCTTGGTTTAAAGCTCGAATAGAGGCATATTTAGCACAAAATATTGTCTTGTTTTCAGAAAAAATGTCACTGCATGCATCATCTTTTAAGGTTAGAAAATATAAAGCGCGCTGGGGCAGTTGCAATAGTCGTAGTGAATTGAGTTTTAATTATTTATTGAAAATGCTACCAACTTGGGTAGTTGACTATGTAATTATTCATGAGCTATGTCACATTAAACATATGAATCATTCGACAAAATTTTGGCAATTAGTTGCCGTGTATTGCCCCGAATATAAAAGTGCCAAAAACTGGATGCAAAAAAATCAACCTCATCTGAAGTGGTTGTAGTTGTTTTAATCTTCTAATAACCCTTGCTAGAATCACATCGCTATAACCCCCTTCATCATTTTATGAACTACCGCTTTTAATTAAATTAGTTGGCACAAGATCTGCTAGTTAAAAAGTGCTTCTGGTGATTTAAAAAAATAATAAAAATAATGATTAATATCCAATTACATCAACGTTTGTAAATAACCATTGATAGTATTGGTAACAAGGGGATGAATATGAAATTAACACACTACAGTTGGAAGGCATTATGCATTTATCTAGTGTCTGCTGTTTTGTCAGTTACGTTTATTGAATTAATAATAAACTTGTAAGGAAATAAGTGAGGTTGTTGTGGTCTCTTTCCTACTTTCTAAAAGTGGATTTTTGCATAAGGAAAGCAGCTAAAGCTATGAAATGAAATGTTTAATCTCAATAATCAAACTTGTATAAAATAAGAGCGACAGTTTATATCAGTAACCAATGCGCTAAATTTGGTGAGATAACTTGAGCTACTATTTTGATTTGTTAGCGGTAGGACAGGTTAAGATATGTAGTGGGCGCATACTTTTCAACAAGCAAGTTGAATAAAAATGTCGCCTTTATTCGCATTTTCAATTAACAGCAGAGTAAATTTAATGTAAATTAGGCGTTAATAAAAAAAATAATTAAGGAATCGCGCCAAATGAGTACAAATGTTCTTATTTGTGATGACTCTAACTTAGCCAGAAAGCAAGTACTTAGAAGCCTTCCAGAAAACCTATCTACAGATGTGCAATTAGCCAAAGACGGGCAAGAAGCGCTTGATATTTTACGTAATCAAAATATTGACATTCTTTTTCTCGATTTGACTATGCCAGTTATTGACGGTCTCGGCGTATTACAGGCAATGAAAGATGAAGGGATTAATTTACCGGTTTTTGTGATTTCGGCTGATGTTCAACCTGAAATGCAAAGCCGCGTATTATCGCTAGGTGCAAAAGCATTTTTGCGTAAACCTATAGAATTAGATACATTAAATGAACATTTAAGTAATCACGGTTTCCTATGAATGCATTTGACTTAACTGAGGATCAACACGACTGTTTACAAGAGTTGATTAATGTCGCCATGGGACAAGCGAGCGATCAACTCGCTCGCTATTTAGATACCTTTGTATATTTAAAAGTACCCAGCATTGAGCAAGTTCGATCAGAACACTTATTCGATAGCCTTAATCATGACTTAAAAGCAACGGCAATTGTTAGCCAAGGTTTTTTTGGCTATGAAGGTATTCGTGGTGAAGCATTGCTGATGTATCAACCGCTTGATTCAAATCGGTTAGCTGACTTACTCGGTTATGAAGCTGATGAACTTTCATTTGATGAGCAAATGATTGATTTAAGTTCTATCTTAACTACTACATTTTTGAATGTATTTGCCAGCCAAATAGATAACCAAATGTCGTATAGCGCACCTAGACTCTTATCGACAAACTTAACTAAAGTAAATGAGCACATTCAACAGCAGTCATTTAACTGGGATTTTGCTCTAAAAGTTAAAATTAGTTATCAAGTAACAGACTACTCATTTAATTGTGACATGGTATTACTTATACCTGAAGAAGCTATTAACAATATTAAAGCTGTTATTGACCGTATATTGGCAGACTTTTAACAATGTTGAATGAACTTTGCGGTGATCTTTCAAATCGCTTAAATACCGGGATTTTAATTTTAGATAATAATTTTAAGATCCTTATGTGGAATCGATTTTTAGAAGTGCATGCCAATAAAAGCGACAAGCAAGTTATTGGTAAAAGTATTTTTACTGTTTTTCCTGAACTACCTAAGAAGTGGTTTGAGCGTAAGCTCTCAAGTGTACTACAGTTAAAAAACCAATCTTTTTGTGGTTGGGAACAACGTCATCATCTATTTGAGCTTTCTCATTCTCGTCCGATAACAACCGATAGTGATTTTATGGCGCAAAACTGCACTTTTTTACCTATAGAGGTTAAAGGAGAGGTTGAGCGTATTTGCATTTTAATTGAAGATGTAACTGATGTTTGTCATTACCAAACTCAATTAAACAAAGTATTACAAGAGTTAGCTTTATCTAATCGCATAGACGGGTTGACCCAAGCTTTTAATCGAAAGCATTGGGAAGAATGTTTAGCCGCCGAATTTTCTCGTGCTCAACGTTACAAACAAGATCTCGCTTTGGTAATGTTAGATTTAGATCAGTTTAAACTGTTAAATGATACTTATGGTCATCAAGGTGGTGATAAAGTGTTAATTGATATCGCTGAAGTGATTAATGGATTATTACGCATGGGCGATCTATTTGGCCGTTATGGCGGTGAAGAGTTTGCGGTTATTCTACCTAACACAGGGCTAACCGGCGCAAATGATGTTGCCGAGCGTATACGTAAAGCCATAGCAAGTAATGCTATTGAGTATCAAGACAAAAACATTAATGCCACTGTTAGTATAGGCGTTGCTGTAATGGATGAATACGACACTCGTTATGAAGACATCATCAGTCGTGCAGATATTGCCTTATATAAAGCGAAAAACTCAGGCAGAAACCAAGTTTGTTTGGCTAAAGAACGCATTATTTCCTGAATATTTCCAGCAAATATTCATTCTTCCTAACTTTTATACATATATTAGTTTTTTTTATTCATAAAAAGCAGTTGACAGAAAAAACCATATCAGGCACTTTATACCCATGAATATTTTACTTAGTCGCGATATTATTATTAACACCATTACCACCCTCACCGGGATGGTGGTCATCGGCTGACGTGTAGAATTTAACAATTTTATAAAGCCCGTGACCATTTAGGTTACGGGCTTTTTTGCTTTTAGGGTTTAAAGGGGTAAAAATGCGTGTATTAAAATTTGGTGGTTCGTCTTTGGCTTCAGGCCAGCGCTTTATTGAAGTAGCGAACATCATCAAAAACAAAAGCCAGTCGTCTCGTCTTGCAATAGTTGTTTCTGCGCCACAAGGTGTAACCAATCACTTAGTGGCAATGGCAGAAAACATTTCTAATGAAGAAAAGTTGAAAAGTGACTTATTGCACTTTAAACACGCAATTGAAAACATTATCCAAGATTTATCCGCAACACTACCTAGCTTTTGCCCGCAACACTGTGAGCAAACACTCGCCACTTGGGAACATCAGTTAAGCCGATACTTACATGGCGCAACATTGTTGTCATTTTGTCCTGAGCATGTTCGTGCTCGTATTATTAGTATTGGTGAGCGTTTAAGTGTTGCATTGTTAGAATCAGTGCTCGCAGTTGATGCCATTGACGTTAGTGTCATAGAACCAGAAAAATTCTTGCGCACCAATGATGTTGCGATGAATGCCGTAGCAGATTTAGTGTTATGTAAAGAGAGATTTCAACATAATTATAGCGATCTCAATGCTATTGCGCTTATGCCAGGTTTTATCGGTGTCGACAGTCTTGGTAATGTTACAACATTAGGTCGTAATGGTTCAGACTATTCTGCTGCTGTTCTCGCTGTCTGTAGTGAAGCCGAGTATTGCGAAATATGGACAGATGTTGATGGTGTATATAATGCTGACCCTCGTTTGATAAAAGAAGCGCAATTATTAGATTATTTATCTTATCAAGAAGCCATGGAGTTATCTTACTTTGGCGCAAGTGTTTTACACCCTAAAACTATCGGTCCTATCGCTCAGCACCATATCCCTTGTTTAATTAAAAACACGGGTAACCCTGAAGCACCAGGTACTTTGATTGCAAATGAAAATGATCAACAAAAACGTGTTAAAGCCATTTCAAACCTAGATGACTTAACCATGGTTAATGTTTCGGGTCCTGGTATGAAAGGCATGGTTGGTATGGCAAGCCGCGTTTTTGCTACCATGAGTCGAGAAAATATCTCATTAATTTTAATCAGCCAATCATCAAGTGAGTATTGTATTAGTTTCTGTATTTATTCAGCTGATTCAGATAAAGCCGAACAAAGCCTTCAAGAAGAATTTGAATTAGAATTGCTAAACGGTTTGTTAGAGCCACTCTCACTTACACATGAATTATCTATTGTTTCGTTAGTTGGCGACGGTATGCATCACCAACAAGGCGTTGCAGCTAAATTTTTCGGTTCATTAGCACAAGCACGTGTGAATGTTGTTGCTATCGCACAAGACTCGTCAGAGCGCAGCATTTCGGTCGTTATTGAAAGCAGAAAATGTACCGATGCAATGAAAGTTAGCCACCAAAACTTCTTTTCTCATAAACCAACAATTGATGTGTTTTTAGTTGGTTGTGGTGTTGTTGGCAGCGAGCTATTAGCTCAAATTGCGCGTCAACAAGAAAAACTGATCGCCGATAATATAGCACTTAAGGTTTACGGTTTAGCTAATAGTAAAGGTATGGTGTTTAATAGTGAAGGCATCGACGTTGCGAATTGGCAAGCAAACTTAGGCGCGAAAGCGGTACCTGTTACGGTTGAAAATCTTAAACAGTTTGTACGAGAAAATCATTTAATAAACCCGGTATTAGTTGATTGTACTTCCAACGAAGCGCTTGCTTTGCAATATGTTGATTATTTAGAAGCAGGCTTTAATGTTGTAACACCAAACAAGAAAGCTAATACAGATTCTTGGGCTTATTATCAGGCACTTCGAACAGCCGCTCAAAAAACTAATCGTCGATTCTTATATGAAACAACAGTCGGTGCAGGCTTACCAGTTATCGACACATTACAAAACTTGTTAAAAGCGGGTGATGAACTTGTGCGTTTTGAGGGGGTTTTATCAGGTTCTTTATCTTATATATTTGGTAAGCTTGATGAAGGCATGACATTATCTCAAGCTACAACGTTAGCCAAAGAACAAGGTTTCACGGAACCCGATCCACGAGATGATCTTAGCGGTATGGATGTTGCTCGCAAACTACTGATCATGGCGCGTGAAGCTGGCATGGCTTTAGAGTTATCTGATATTGAAATAGAACCTGTCCTAGCGTCTTCATTTGATGCTAGTGGCGATGTAGCGACCTTTATGAGTAACTTACCATCGTTAGATAAAGCATTTGCCGAGCGTATTGCTGCAGCTAAAGCAGAAGGGAAGGTACTCAGGTATATTGGTAATATTGTCGATGGGAAATGTCAGGTTTCTATCGAAGCTGTTAGCGCAGACCACCCATTATATAGCATAAAAGATGGTGAGAATGCTTTAGCTGTTCATAGTCGTTATTATCAGCCGCTACCGTTTGTTTTACGTGGTTATGGTGCCGGCGCTGCAGTAACGGCGGCAGGTGTTTTTGGTGATGTATTAAGAACCTTAGCATGGGAGCAACAGCACTAATGAGTGTTTCTGTATTTGCACCCGCATCCATTGGCAACGTAAATGTCGGTTTTGATGTTTTAGGGTTAGCGGTTAAACCTGTTGATGGTACATTACTTGGTGATGTTGTAACGGTTACACATAGTAATGACGGCGATCAAATTGAAGTTATAGGTGCCTTTGCTAATAAACTGCCTAGCGACGTAAAGCAAAATATAGTTTGGCATTGTTTGCTTTTGTTTAACAAAGAATTGTTAGTTAATGAACAAACCATTGCCGAAGTAAAAATTACGTTAGATAAGCGCATGCCTGTAGGTAGCGGGTTAGGCTCTAGTGCATGCTCTGTAGTAGCGGCTATTGCTGGTTTAAATGCCTTTTATGAAAAATACCATCAGTTCAGTTTTTCAGAGCAAGCTTTGTTAAAAATGATGGGTCAAATGGAAGCGCAAATTAGTGGTAGTCTACACTATGACAATGTAGCCCCTTGTTTTTTAGGGGGGATGCAGTTAATGGTGCCAAACCCAGATATAATTACTCGCAACTTACCGCAATTTGATGATTGTTACTTTGTGATGGCATATCCAGGCATTGAAGTTTCAACAAAGGCAGCCAGAGAGATTTTACCCGCATCATACTCTCGTGCCGACTTAATTAGTTTTGGACAGAATTTAGCAACATTTGTTGATGCTTGTCATCGTGGTGATAAAAACCAAGCATTTTCTGTGTTAACTGACATTGTTGCAGAACCTTATCGTAAATCAATTTTGCCAGGCTATAGCGATGCGGCAAGTTATTTAACACAAGAAGGTTGTTTAGCTGTGGGTATTTCTGGTTCAGGCCCAACACTTTTTTGCGTAACTGACGATGAAGAGAAAGCGAAAGAGTTTGCAAACTGGTTAAACGAAAATTATTTACAAACATCAGCATCGGGCAAAAGTGAAGGATTTGTTCATATTTGCCAAGCTGATACTCAAGGTGCAGTGAGTTTACCTGAGTGAGTTATTAGTTCATCTTGTTAGTCATAAACAAGGTGAAGAAACCCGATATAGGAATTTAGTGTGAAATTTTATAATTTAAAAGAGAGTGATGAAAAAGTCAGTTTTGCTGGAGCGGTAAAACAAGGTTTAGGGCGCAATCAAGGCTTGTTTTTTCCAGAAGAAATACCTCGTCTTGATAATATTGAGGCCATACTCGCGTTACCTATGGTAGAGCGCAGTGTTAAGGTACTTTATCCGTTTGTCAGTGAAGATTTAACTGAAGCGCAGCTGACTGAGATTGTAACCGATGCCTTTAACTTTCCAGCGCAAATACAACCTATTAGCGAAAAGCGCGCAATATTAGAGCTTTTCCACGGACCAACGCTAGCTTTTAAAGATTTTGGTGCGCGCTTTATGGCTAAATGTTTACAAGCGTTTAGTGAGAATAAAAAAGTAACAATTTTAACCGCAACTTCTGGCGATACAGGTGCTGCGGTAGCTCATGCATTTCATGGTATTGATAACATTGAAGTCGTTATTCTATACCCAAAAGGTAAAATCAGTTTATTGCAGGAAAAAATGTTCACTACCTTAGGTGGCAACATTCGAACTATTGCTGTTGAGGGCACGTTTGACGATTGTCAGTCACTGGTAAAACAGTCATTTGAAGACAAAGAGCTTAAAGAAACTATCGGGTTAAATTCAGCTAACTCTATTAATATTAGTCGTTTATTGGCTCAAATTTGTTATTACTTTGAAGCCGTAGCACAACTTTATCGTCAAAAAGGAAATGAAGCATTAAAAGATATCGTAGTTTCAATTCCAAGCGGTAATTTTGGTAACCTAACTGCAGGACTTTTTGCTAAAGCTTTAGGTTTACCAATTAAGCGCTTTATAGCAGCAACAAATGCCAACGATACGGTGCCGCGCTATCTTCAAACAGGCGAGTGGACTCCTAATGATACGGTCGCTACTATTTCTAACGCTATGGATGTAAGTAACCCAAATAACTGGCCACGCGTTGAGCATATGTTAAAAGCAGGGCTAGTTGAGCAAGATTGTGTCAGCTCAGTATCAATTGATGAAGAGCAAACTCAAATGGCGATGATCCAGTTAGCCAAACTTGGCTACATTAGCGAACCTCATGCAGCAGTTGCTTATAGAGCATTACAATATAATGCCACTGACACTGAGTTTGGTGTGTTTTTAGGTACTGCTCATCCAGCGAAGTTCAAAGAGATTGTCGAAAGTACTTTAGGTCAGCCTATTGGCTTACCAAAAGAGCTTGCCGATTGTGCGAGTGAAACTATTCTTTCAACAACAAGTTCCACTGATTTCTCAGAACTTAGAGCTTATTTATTAGCATAACTTCATGACGCTTTAGCGTATATCAAGTTTATTAAAGGCAGTGATTACTGCCTTTTTTGTCTCTGGTTGTTTATTTTTAGTGGTGAAAGGGAGTAACTATCTACTAATTTTATACTTTGTAATTAATCCTTTTGCATTTAAAGAAGTAGAACACTTAATTAATCAACTGGGTTATTGATCAGCATACTCTTTGAACAAGCAGCTGGTACTAGCTGCTTGTGCGAACTATCTTCAAATTGAGCTGTCGATCACTGGGAAAAAATAAAACTGCCTATATTTTGATGGTTAGGTAAATCACCATATCTATCATTCATTTTATAGGGCTGATTTTAAGGCACTAAAATAGCTATCAGAAATTGAATATCACTAACTGAGAGTAAATATTCTGACCACTTTAAGTTTTATGACTCGTCAATAGGCAAGGTTTTATCCATCGAAGATTTAGAGCTTATTTGATTGAGGAATAAAGCAGCCAAAATAATCCCGGCACCAATGCTTAATCTCATTATGTTGGCCTCTGTGTTCCATATCAATACGTTAACAACAATACCTGCAGGGATGAGGAGATTATTCATTGCAGCTAACGCACCTACATTGACTAAAGTCGCGCCTTTATTCCAGCCAAAATAGCCTAAGCCCGAAGCAAAGATGCCTAAGTATATGAGTACTCCCCATTGAGTTGGTGTACTGGGTAACTTATCTGCATTGCCAAATAAAACATAACACACACTCGCAACTATTAATGCGCCAATAAAAAACCAACCAAAAACAGTTTTATGATCTAGCTTGCTGTCGCTCATTAAGTGCTTGTACGTAACCTGCCCTGTGGCAAAGCATATATTGGCGGCTTGCACTAATAATAAGCCGATTAAAAAGTTACTATTAATATCTTCATAGCGAATAGCTAATGCACCAAACACGGCAACTATGGCGATAACAAAAAAACGCGGGTTAAAATGCTTTTCAAGCGCATCGTTTAGTAGGGTGATATAAATGGGCGTCATGACCGTAAATAACAATACTTCGGGCACAGTTAAATATAAAAACGAGTGATAGTAAAAGCTGTACATAACGCCAAGCTGTATCGCGCCAATCAACATGAGCTTTATGGCTAGTGGCTTTGGTGTTTTTTTGAACTTTAAAAACGGTAAAAATACTAACGTCGCCAGCGCAATGCGCATTAAAACGCTAAACCATGCATCAACTTGGCCTGCCAAATAAACCCCAATTAAACTAAATGAAAATGCCCATAGCAAGGTCACTGCAAATAAATAGCTCATAAATATAATCGTTAATTAATTAATGGCGCCAGTTTATCTCTTATAACAAATTAAATCTCTTAAGTGAGTGTTGATAAAAATGACTTTATCGACGATTTAAGAAAATTTGTTTCACTCGATGACATACCGACAGTGAATGCCGCATAATAGCGTTATGATATAAAATAACTAATGTGCTAAAAATTATGATCAAGTTAAAACCTCACTGGCAAAAAATAATTGCTAACGAACAGCAACAAGATTACTTTCAAAAATTATCGACAGAAGTTAGTCAACAACGATCAGATGGCGAAGTTATACTGCCGCTTGAAGCCGATGTTTTTTCTGCCTTTTCTAGTATTGATTTGGCTGATGTAAAAGTGGTTATACTTGGGCAAGACCCATATCATGGTTTGGGTAAAAATGGAGAGTCACAAGCACATGGTTTAGCATTTTCAGTACGTAAGGGAATTAAGGTACCGCCATCATTAGTCAATATTTACAAAGAGCTTGCACAAGATATAACTGATTTTAAAACACCGGGTCATGGCTACCTAGTAGAATGGGCTGAACAAGGTGTATTGATGCTTAATACTGTTCTTACCGTTAAGCAAGGGCAGGCGCACTCTCATGCTAAGTTAGGCTGGGAAATATTTACCGATAATATTATTGCTGAACTCAACAAGCACAATGCGGGTTGTGTATTTTTACTTTGGGGTAGCCATGCACAAAAAAAAGGTAAAAATATAGACCAAGACAAGCATTATGTACTTAACGGTCCTCATCCATCACCACTTTCAGCTTATCGAGGATTCTTCGGCTGCCAACACTTCTCAAAAGCTAATCAGTGGCTGAAATCGCAAAATAAAAGCATGATCAACTGGCAAGTTAGTGATTAACAAAACTGTTATTTTTAAGGTGAAATAAGAAAATTATTCTATTTAACTAAGATTCATAAAATTTATTTTCAGATAACACTAAAAAACGAACCTTTTAGGTTAATTAGTTTAGTTTAATCTTATGTTTTAAATTTAATTTGCTACTTTTAGTGTTTGTTTGATTTTTATTGCTCCATTTATCTCTGCTGTTAGTATGTTTATATTAGTGTGGATTTAGAGCAAAGCGAATGTCATTGGAAAATTACTTTTTACCTTTTCGACAACAAGTCATAGGACAAAATTTACAACATAAAATTAATGGTAAAACTCTTGATATCATTTATGCCGATTGGACTGCCAGCGGGCGTTTATATCAACCCATTGAAAACTACCTTACCAACGAATTAGGCCCTTATGTTGCTAACACTCATACTGAAACTAACTTAACTGGCAGTGCTATGACACATGCTTATCATAATGCTCAGCATATTATTAAGCGCCATGTAAATGCCTGTGAGAACGATGTTTTGATCACTGCGGGTGCCGGTATGACAGCCGTGGTAAATAAATTTCAACGCATTTTAGGCTTACGTATACCTGAGCGCATGCAAGCACAAGTGAGTTTTCTAGAAAATGATAGGCCAGTGGTATTCATTACTCATATGGAACATCACTCAAATCAAACATCTTGGTATGAGTGCGATGTAACACTTGAGATTATTGACCCAGATAGCAGTGGGTTACCTTCTATTGAACACCTAACCCAATTGTTAGAGAAATACCAAAATCGCACCGTTAAAATAGGCTCATTTACCGCCTGTTCGAATGTTACCGGTATTAAAACACCTTATTACGCGTTAGCAGAAATAATGCATCAACATGGTGGTTTATGTTTCGTTGATTTTGCCGCCTCTGCACCTTATGTTGATATTGACATGCATCCGAGCAATCCAAAGCAAGCATTAGACGCTATTTATTTTTCGCCGCATAAATTTTTAGGTGGTCCTGGTAGTTCAGGAGTACTGGTGTTTAATAAAGCACTTTATAAAAACAAAGTGCCAGATCACCCCGGTGGTGGAACAGTTACTTGGACTAACCCTTGGGGTAAACATAGCTTTTTTAATAATATTGAAATGCGTGAAGATGGCGGCACACCAGGATTTTTACAATGCATTAAAACCGCGCTAGCGATAAAAGTAAAAGATGCTATGGGCGTTGAAAATATTGCACAACGTGAAGCTGAAATTACCCAATATGTGATGGAAAATTTAGCCAAAAATGAACTTGTAGTGATGCTTGAACCCAATATTCGTGAACGCTTAGCGATTGTTTCTTTTTATATCCCAGGCGCGCATTATAATTTAGTTGTGCGATTACTGAATGATAAATTTGGCGTTCAAACGCGAGGTGGTTGTTCTTGTGCTGGTACTTATGGACATATTTTATTGAATGTTGATCAGGATACATCGTCAAAAATTACTCAGCAAATAGACTTAGGCGACTATGGAGAAAAGCCCGGTTGGATCCGAGCATCATTTCACCCAACAACTTCAGATAAAGAGGTGGCTTTTGTCGTAGAAGCGATTAATCAAGTGTCACAAAATTTAGTTGAGTGGAGTAAAGCGTATCGCTTTAATCCAGCTACAGGTGATTATGAACATTGCACACTAGACGTTGAATTTCCAAATTTATCTAGCTTTAACGCTTTGCCGGTTAAATCGGTAGCGATTAAAGAGCAATTGCCAGAAAGGTCATCCATTTTACATAAAATATTTGGCTAGTTGCTTTTAATCAAAAGTAACCATCATTTCAGCCGCTTCACAATGGCAATTATTATTGCAAATAGGGCATTCGTAACCTGCTAAGCTGAGTTCATGCCATCTATCAGGATGATCTTTAATGAGAATGCCGCCACACTTGGTGAAATACTTTACAGCACTATTACCGGGGCTTTGTTTCCATAAGTGACTTACGCCAGCGGTAGCACCTTGCTGTTTTGCCGCAGCGACTGAGCGCTTTAATAACTCGCCACCAATACCATGGCCGCGATAGCTCTCATCAACGGTGTTACATTTGAAGTAGCACACTTGCTCTACAGGCACAGGCCAAAGCTCAGTAGAGCACCATTTGTCTATCTGCCATTGCTGGGCAGCATAAGTAATTCTAAAGCCAACTAACTTTTGATCATGATAAACAACAAAGCCAGCATTTATGCCATTTTTAAGACCTTTTTCATACCAATCTAGCATACTCTTTTGGTCAAGGTAGCCAGTGCCATGAACCTCAGTTGCCAGTTGAATAATAAGGTCAAAGTCAGCAGGAGTTAAATGTTGATAGTTAAGCGTTATGCTCATAGAATTATTTTAATTTAGTTAGTTATTACAGCATTATACTGTTTTATCTGAGATACTTTAAGCGCACTTGTAGTTAAAAATAATATTAAATTTTGGAAGTGAAAATGTACGATCCATTACATGATTTATCACCGGGCTGTAATGAAGCCTATCCCGCAAGTTATTGGGCGAATGTATCCGGCGTAGCACCAGCGCATGATGGTGCAATAATCGCAGATATTGATGTTGATGTTGCTATTATAGGTGCTGGCTATACTGGTTTGTCTTGCGCATTACACTTGGCACGCGAGCATGGTATTAAAGCGCATGTATTAGAGGCTAACCAAACCGCATGGGGCTGTAGTGGTCGTAATGCAGGCTTTATTTTGAAATCGTCTGGTCGCAAGTCCTATGGTCAAATGGCCAAGCAATGGGGCGAAGAGGTTATGCGTGGTATTTATCAAGAAATGGCCGAGGGTGTAGATACGGTTAATAGCTTAATAGCAGAAGGCATTGACTGCGATAAGCAAAGTGCTGGTTATATAAAAGTTGCGCATAAACCTAACAAATTAAAAGAGTTGGTTGAGCTGGCAAAGCTGCAACAGAATATGTTTGGCTATGACGTAGAAATTCTTTCACAAAACCAATTGCGCGAACAGTACATGGACGATCGTAATGCCTATGGCGCTATTCGTTATCAAGATGGTTTTGGTTTAAATCCGTTAAAGCTCGCATGGGGCTATCAAAAGTTGGCGCGTGAAGCTGGTGCAAAAGTTCACTGTTCATCGCCTGTTATCCACTGGCAAACTCAACAGAATAAACAGCTACTGCATACCCCTAATGGTATTGTTAGCGCACAAAAAGTTGTCATAGCCACCAACGGCTATACCCCGAAAAACTTTCACTCGCTAACAACAGATAGAACCTTACCAGTACTTTCACAAATTATTGTTACTGAGCCTTTAAGTGACGAACAAATTGCTGCTTGTAACTTTTTAACTTCAAATGTAGTGATGGATACTCGAGCCCTTAAATATTATTACCGAAAATTACCCGATAACAGAATATTGTTTGGTGGTCGAGGCGCCATTACCGGTAAAAGTGCTGACGATCCTTATTATGCTCAACGTTTACTTTCAGTGCTTAAAACCAGTTTCCCTGCGCTGGCAAACATAAAATATAGTTACGCTTGGTCTGGCTGGATTTGTATGGCGTTAGACGACTTACCGCATATTTATCAAAATGATGAACAGTCAGTTTTTTACAGTATGGGTTATTGTGGCAGTGGTGTAGCTTTCTCGGTGCAAGCTGGAAAACGCCTAGCTGAGAAAGTGGCTGAAAAACCCGTACCCGATTTGCCTTTATATAATAAAGCGCTACCTAAGTTTCCCTTTGCGCCATTAAGGCGCGTAGGACAGTGGGGCTATTTTCATTACGGTAAAATTAAAGATCAATGGTTTTAAGCTCGCGCTTTGTAGATGCCATTGTCGAGTTAAACGCATTAATCGATACGATTAGTGCGCTTGTTTTGCTGAAAGGCTGAAATATTATCAGCAACTAAGTTAAGTAAGGATTGTTGTGCTTGTTGGCTTGCCCAAGCTATATGGGCGGTAATTTTTAACTTTGGTGATTGTGCCGCTAAAAGTATATGATCTTTTGGTGGCGGCTCTTGTTCTAATACATCTAAAATAGCACACGCTAATTGGTTATCATTTAAAGCACTAAGTAAGTCATGATTATTAATTAACGCACCTCTAGCGGTGTTAATTAATAAGGCACTATTTTTCATTTGTTTAAATGTTTCTGCGTTGAATAAATTTTCAGTTTCAACCGACTGAGGACAGTGCAAGCTTATAATGTCGGCTTGAGCTATAAGTTCTTTAAACGCTATTCTGCCGGTACGTATTGTTGTTGCATTAGGTCGTTCAGCGATTAACACTTGCATATCAAAAGCGCGGGCAATAGTCGCCACTTTACTTCCTAGCGCCCCATAACCAATAATACCGATTGATTTCCCCGCTAATTCATTGCTGCCTTTACCATGCAGACAAAAGGTTTCGCTTTTTTGCCATTGTCCGTTACGTGTGTTGTTATTGTGATCTTCAATTTGGCTGTAATAGGCAAGCAGTTGAGCAAATACATATTGTGCGACAGAGCTTTTTGCATATTCACTTACATTAGTAACCGCAATGCCAAGATCGCGCGCTGCTGCAATATCAACATTATTATAGCCAGTGGCGGTTATGCAAATGAGTTTTAAGTGCGGTAACTGCTGCAGTGTTGAGCTATCAAGAACGACTTTATTGCTCAATATAATTTCGGCGTTTGAACAGTGCTGTAACACTTGTTCAGGTGTCGTTGTTGGGTGTAAGTCGAGTTTACTCACCACTTGATTAAGCGCCGATAAATCTAGCGAAGGACTAAAAGTTTGAGAGTCTAAAAATACCGCGTGCATGTTACGTTCTCAGAATAAAAATTTTGCCAAGTTTATATCACTTTATGCCTTCAAGCGACTCAAGAAGTGATGATATTTTAACTATACAGCTTATCCTGGTCGGCCATCTACACGAGGCTTTAAAAGCATAGGTCCATAAAAAATAACAAATAACGCAAAGCTTACGATCCAAAGTAAACCGCTAATATCAATAAATAGCAGCGTTTTTTCTGGCATCAGCCAAGGGCCAAAACTACGCAATATACTCGCTATAACGAGCGCAGAAAAAGCCAGTGACATCAACTTAGGCGCTTGCAATGCTCGACCTGTATGGCCTAAAGAAACTCGTGAAATCATAGCGAGTATAATGCCGCCGATGCCACCTATAGTGAGTAAGTGCCAACTATGATTAGTTGGGATTTCAGGGAATAAGTAACTCAAGCCAAGTAATATTAAGCCAAACGCTAATGCTTTAATACCAAGGTGTAAAGACCAAAGTAATGGCACGGTAAAAGTGATCCAAGGTCGCCACCTAAGCCAACGGATTGCTTGAAAAGTACCCGCAAAAATAAACATAATGCCGATATAAATATTGTTTATAGAAATAACAGGATGAAGTAGCAGCAAAATTGTGATCAACGCTATTGAGCCGTTGGTTATTTTATCAAGCCAAGGTAATGCCAGAACTTTAGCTGTTTTTGTGCCATTGGCAGTAAACATAGGCACTACGCGACCTGCCATAACAGAAATAAATAAAGTTATTAACATGACACCAGCATAACCTGAGTATTGGGCAGATATGGCGTTTGGATAATATATACTGGCATGCATTTGGGTATTTGCGAGCGTTAAAATAAGCAATAAAGGCACAAAAAATAAATTTCGATATTGTTTAACTGCCAGAATTGGCTTTGCCAACACTAGAGCAACAGCAGGTAAAAAAGCTAAATCTATTAACGTTGATAATGTTGTTCCCAACAAATCAGGAAATATTAAAGCAATTCGAGCGAGTAACCATAAACTAAATAAAGCGCTAAGCTTTTTCCCCTGTAAACCCGACTGTCCAGTCCAAGTTTGCACTGCAGTTAATAAAAACCCCGCAATGATTGCACAACCAAAACCAAAAATAACCTCATGAATATGCCACCAATAACCTCCACCTAGAGGCTGAATATTAATGACACCACTATAGAGTAAAAGCCATAGTGATAACGTGATAACACTAAACACGGCACCACCAAGAAAAAAAGCTCTAAAGCCCAATTGCCAAAGAGGGGCTGCTTTCCGCTCTTGCTCTAGGTCGGTTATTTGCATCATTTTAAAACCTTTAGGGTGTCGTTATCATTGCTACTTTCATTATAATAAAGAAATTAGGGATAATAACTTTGTTGTAAATCAAGTAATTGATATTTTTAAAAAACTACTTGAGAAGCTTTACGATACTGGTAACTCTAATTCAACAATTTGCTCTGAAATTAACTCAAGTTTTTCTGCCATTAATGCTTGAGCGTCAAATAAACCTCGGTTGTAATAAATAGCGCCTAATTCTGTGGTAAAAAAATCGAGTAAAAAATCTGCATCAAATTGTCCTAGTTCTTGATCCAACTCTTTAATAAAATAACGTTGTAGTTTGTCGATTAACAATGATTTTTCAGCGGGCGAGAATTGTATTGGAGACATAAATACTTTACCTATTATAAAGTTTAGTGAAGGGATAAATGTTAATTGCTATTATACTCGTGATACTGAAACTAATTTAAGTAATATGTTGTGAATAAATCAACTTTTAAGCAATGGTGGCAAACTGATTGTCAGTTTTGCAAAAAATCAAGAATGATTGTGTTTTGGCTAATATTGATGTTAGTTGTAGACGGTCTTTGGTTTGGTTTAATTATTCACTAAATCACATAAAAAAAGGTAATATTATGACTTATCGCTGGACAGATTCACTAGAAATCGCACTTGATTTAATAGAAGAGCATCCGGATGTAGATCCGATGAAATTACATTTTCCAGAATTGATGAAATGGGTAATAGCCTTAGAAAATTTTGATGACGACCCAAAACACTGTGGTGAACGTGTGCTTGAGGCAATTCAATTAGCTTGGATATCTGAGAACGATTAAAAGCAAAAATTTTAGCTAAATTATAGAATATTAACTTTTAAATAAGTAATTATAACTTTTTAAAAGTTGATATTTGATTATAATGCACACCAATATTTCCATGATGAATTTTCGTTATTCATCCAAAGCATAAAGAAAGATTCAACTATGACATCTGAAAAAAATCAACGTCCGTTATATATCCCCTATGCAGGTCCAAGCTTATTAGAAACGCCACTGTTGAATAAAGGCAGTGCATTTAGCGAGGAAGAGCGTTCACATTTTAATTTAACCGGGTTATTGCCACCACGATTTGAAAGCATTGATGAACAAGTTGAACGCGCTTATATGCAATATCGTAGCTTTGATACCAACTTAAATAAGCACATCTACTTACGTGCTATTCATGACAATAATGAAACGTTATTCTTTAAGCTAGTTCAAGCGCATTTAGCTGAAATGATGCCTATTATATATACGCCAACAGTTGGCGATGCCTGTGAGCAGTTTTCAGATATATATCGCAGTTCGCGCGGGTTGTTTGTTTCTTATGATCAACGTCATCAACTTGACGACATTTTACGTAATGCTACAAAAAACAAAGTTAAAGTTATTGTGGTTACCGACGGCGAGCGTATTCTTGGTTTAGGTGATCAAGGTATTGGTGGTATGGGTATTCCTATTGGAAAACTGTCACTCTATACCGCCTGTGGTGGTATTAGCCCTGCTTACACGTTACCTGTAATGCTTGACGTGGGTACCAATAATGAAAAACTATTAAACGATCCTATGTATATGGGTTGGCGTCACCCTCGTATTGAGCAAGATAAATACGATGAATTTTTGGATATGTTTATTAATGCAGTAAAACGCCGTTGGCCACATGTATTATTACAATTTGAAGATTTTGCTCAACCTAATGCCACGCCACTGTTAAATCGCTATCGTGACGAAATCTGTTGTTTTAACGACGATATTCAAGGGACCGCATCAGTAACCGTAGGCACCTTGTTAGCCGCATGTAGAACTAAAAACGTTCCACTGTCTGCACAGCGAGTATCTTTTGTTGGGGCAGGCTCGGCAGGTTGTGGTATTGCAGAGCAAATAATCTCGCAAATGGTCAGCGAAGGAATTACAGAGCAACAAGCGCGTAGCCAAATATTTATGGTCGACCGTTTGGGGTTATTAACCGAAGGTATGTTGGGTTTACGCGACTTTCAAGCACAACTAGTTCAACAAAAGTCCGCCATAGCGCCATGGAATATTCAAGGCGACTTTGCATCTTTACTTGATGTAATGCATGGCGCACAACCCACCATTTTAATTGGTGTGTCAGGTGTACCAGGCTTGTTCACTGAAACCGTAATCAAAGCGATGAAATTATATTGTGATTTGCCCGTGATTTTTCCATTGAGCAATCCAAGTCGCCAAGTAGAAGCGACACCTGAGCAAGTGATTAATTGGACTGATGGTGAAGTTATCATCGCTACGGGTAGCCCATTTGACCCGGTCGAATACAAAGGCGAGCTTTACCCTATTGCCCAATGTAACAATAGTTATGTTTTCCCGGGTATTGGTTTAGGTGTTATTTCAGCCAACATTAATCGTATTACTGATGAAATGTTAATGGCAGCCAGTGCGATGTTGGCGCAAGCATCACCATTAGCAAATACCGGTAAAGGTGAGCTATTACCACCGTTAGTCGAAATTGCCGATTTAAGTAAAAAAATTGCTTTCGCCGTTGCTAAAGTAGCTTTTGATCAAGAGTTAGCATTACCGTTGTCTGATGAACAATTGATAGAAAATATAGAGCGTAATTTTTGGACGCCTCAATATCGTCAATATCGACGTGTCAGCATTTAAGGTTTTTTCTCCTTCGTTATTTATCACTGATAATGACAACTGAATCTTATTGAAACAGCGCTCACCAGATGAGCGTTTTTTTTATCTCGAGATAAAGCCAGTAAACTAAAACTAAAGACTCAGCTAATGATGACCTTATGTTAAATAATAGTTGAGCAGAGCGCCAAGACGAAAAATGATAACCCTAGGCATTTGCTTTTAATTCGTCTATAATCGCGCCAAAATTTATACCGTATTTTAATTCTAATTTTATTGAGAGGGCTATCATGGCTATCGAACGTACTTTTTCTATCGTAAAACCAGACGCAGTTGCTAAAAACTTTATTGGTCAAATCTACAACCGTTTTGAAACAGCTGGTTTAAAAATCGTTGCTTCTAAAATGGTACATTTATCACAAGAGAAAGCTGAAGGTTTTTACGCTGAACACAGCGAACGTCCTTTCTTTGGTGCTTTAGTTGCATTCATGACTTCTGGCCCAGTAATGGTTCAAGTTTTAGAAGGCGAAAACGCTGTACTTAAAAACCGTGAAATCATGGGTGCTACTAACCCTGCTGAAGCACTTGCTGGTACTATTCGTGCTGACCTTGCTGATTCAATTGACGAAAATGCTGCTCACGGTTCTGATGCTTTAGAATCAGCTGCACGTGAAATTGCATACTTCTTCTCTGACGAAGAAATTTGTCCACGTACTCGTTAATTTTAAATTTTACATAATTTGCTGAGCTATTTATAGACAGCTTGATGTAGGTTGAAAATTGATTTGAAGGATTTTACTGATGAATCGGTAAAATCCTTTTGTCTATTCTAAGACCATATAAAATTGAATGTTTTTAATCGTGAGTACAACACTGAGAACATTGACTTTTATTTAATTTAAATCCGGTTGAGATTTAAAATAGAACCACAAATTGTTTGTTTTGCACAAAAAGCGTACAATTTAATCTGTAATTTTTGTAGTTTTGAGAAGCTTTTATCATGAGTGATGTAACCGAAGTAGTAACCCCAGTGAAGAAAAAAATTAACTTACTTAATCTTGATCATCAAGGTATGCGAGAGTATTTTGCTTCAATCGGCGAAAAGCCATTTCGTGCTGACCAAATTATGAAGTGGATGTATCATTTCGGCTATGATGATTTTGAGTTAATGACTAACTTAAATAAAAAGCTACGTGAGAAATTACAACGTGATACCGAAATTAAAGCCCCAGAAATATCTGAAAAACAAGTATCAAGCGACGGCACAATAAAGTACGCGTTAAGTCTTGAGGGTGGTCAAGAAATTGAAACCGTTTGGATCCCTGAAAATGGCCGAGCTACACTTTGTGTTTCATCCCAAGTAGGTTGTGCTTTGGAATGTACTTTTTGCTCAACAGCGCAGCAAGGCTTTAACCGTAACCTTTCTATGGCAGAAATTATTGGTCAGGTATGGCGCGTAGCAAATGATATTGGCGCCACACGCATCGCTGGTACACGTCCCATTACTAATATTGTAATGATGGGCATGGGCGAACCATTGCTTAATATGAAAAATTTGATACCCGCTTTAGACACCATGCTTAATGATCTAGGTTACGGGTTGTCAAAACGTCGTGTTACGGTTAGTACTTCAGGCGTAGTACCGGCTTTAGATATGTTAAAAGAAAAAATTGATTGTGCTTTGGCGATATCTATTCATGCGGGCAATAACACCTTGCGTGATGAATTAGTGCCGATTAACAAAAAGTACCCATTGGAAGAATTTATTGCCGCAGCCGGTCGTTATATAGATGGTTCAAAAGCCAATAAACAAGCAACGATAGAATATGTAATGCTTGATCATGTTAATGACAGCACAGATCAAGCACATGAATTAGCACATGCTTTGAAAGATTTACCTAGTAAAATTAATCTTATTCCATTTAATCCTTACCCAGGTTCGCCTTATAAACGTTCAAGTAATTCTCGTATTGATCGCTTCGATAAAGTGCTACAAAGCTATGGTCTGACAGTGATCACGCGTCGAACGCGTGGTGACGATATTGACGCTGCATGTGGGCAATTAGCAGGTGAGGTTTTAGACAGAACTAAGCGAACAGGAAAAAAAGAGGTGAAAGCTGACTCAATTTCAGTAAAGATGGTTTAATTGCTCTTTATTAATACTGACTAAGTGACTTCATTTTTATTATGAAAAAATTATTACCGTTTTTTATCGCGTTGCTATCGACAAGTACTCTTACGGCTTGTGTGACGCAAAATTATGGCAATGATAAAGACACGCCATTAATTGAAAATGAATCCAGTAACAACGAAATAGCGATGACTAGAATCTCGCTGGGCTTAGGCTATTTAAAAATGGGCAATACCCAGCAGGCTAAGCTTAATTTAGAAAAAGCAAAACGTTTCTCACCCAACTTGGTGCAAGTTCATACGGCATTTGCACACTATTACGATACAGTGGGCGAACCTGATTTAGCAACCCAAGCTTATGAGCATGCATTGAGTATTAATAGCCAAGACGCTGATACGCTCAATAATTATGGTGTGTTCTTGTGTAGAAACGAGAAGTACGCAGCTGCCGAAAAACAAATGTTAAAAGCGATATCAATACCTAGCTATATATTAGTCGCGCAAAGTTATGAAAATTTAGCCTTTTGCCAATTAAAAGCTGAGCAATTTGATAAAGCGCAAACATACCTTGAAAAAGCTATTGCTCACAGTCCAAATAGAGCAAGTTCGTTATTACAAATGATGCGTTTACAATACGCTAAAAGCAACTATAAGTTAGCGCAAACTTACCTTTATCGATATGAAAAATCAACACGTCGTTTTAGTGCTGATGCTTTAGCTTTGGCTTTTAAAATTTTTCAAAAGCAAGGGAATAAACGTATTTCATCTAATTACGCCAATATGTTAGTTAAAATGTTTCCAAACTCTTTTGAAGCTAAACAATACATATTAAATGAACTTTATCAGATTGATGCAGACAAACTAGCAGAAGTATATCGCGCTACCCTGATGGAGGGCAGTAGCGAAAAAAGTAAAAAGCGTGTTGTGGTATTGTCACCTAAAAATGACTCAACGGTTACCGACTCGAGTTTAAGTCGATATGGTTTAAAGCCTATTATGGCAAACTCTGTGATGCCAACAACTCAGCAAGAAGCTGAGACGAAGGCAGAAAAAGCAAGCAATACTGAGCAATCGAGTAATTCTGTTCAATCAGAGTCTGTTAATAATAAAAAGGCAGAAGCGAAGACAGAAGAAAAACTAGCAAATAAAACGCTTAAGTCGCAAACTAACGAACAAGTAAATACCCAAGATATAGCGCCAGTAATTGAAGTTAAAGATGAAAAAGTCAGAACGGCTATGGTGTCATTACCCATACATATAGTAAGCAAAGGCGATAGTTTGTTTGCCATTTCTAAGCAATATAATATTGTGATGAAAAGTTTAGAACGTTGGAATAAGCTGCGTCGTCCATATCTTTTAAAAATTGGTGATGTTATCTATCTGGCAGATCCAAAATCAGCGATGAAACGCTAAGAGAAACGCTTGATGAAGCAAGAAGTAAATATATTGAAAAATGAAGATGATAAATCAGTCGACGTTGCTGATGAAGCCAACCTAGCTGTTGGTCCTGGGCATATACTCAAAGAAGCGCGTGAATTACGTGGTTTAAGTGAGCAACAAGTTGCTAATAAACTTAATTTTAGAATACGTTTAGTGCAAGACATTGAGATCAATGTTTTTGATCGTAGTTTGCCAGAAGCTTTTAATCGTGGGTACCTGAAAAATTACGCTCAATTAGTTCATGTTTCAGAAGTCGTTGTACTCAATAGTTATGATCAATTAGCTGAAGCACAAAGTCAGTGTGCAGGAATGCAAAGTTTTTCTAAAGGCACGGAAAAACAGGCTGAGCATAAAATGTTAATGTGGATAACCTATCTCATTTTAGCAATATTGTTTACTGCAACCGTAGTTTGGTGGCTTCAAACACCTTCAGAGCAACCTGAGCCTTTAATAACTGATAGCGTTGAAACAGTGACTGAACAAAATAGTACAGTTCAGAGTGGTACTTTAGTTAATGAAAATAACTTGGCAGATTCAGTTATTGACCAGAATGTTTTAACTTCTCCCCAATTACCTAACGATGTTAATGATGAAATAGATACAGCACCAGAAAATGTTGCTAATAGAGCGCTTGTTAACGCTGAAGTTATGCCATTAATTGCCGATTCAGCTTCGACTAAAGTCAACGAAACGGTTGCGGTCAACGTTGAAAATAAGCTTGATGAAAATGCCACTTCGTTAGTGGCTAATGTCGTTTTTACTTTTTCAGGTGACTGTTGGGTTAACATATATGATGCGACCGGCGAAAGAATTGCTTGGGGTGTTAAAAAGTCTGGCTATGTTATGCAAATTTCTGGTCAAGCTCCTTTTTCTATCACATTAGGTAAACCTGAGTTAGTGCAAATAGATTATAATGACGTACCGGTTGATATGACGGCATTTAATGCAGGAAATATTGCCAAGTTCTCACTCCCTATGGTGCCTTAATTCGGTCATTTTTTGTTTAATTAATATAACAAGATTGAAATTTTATTATGTTTAAAGAATCTCCTATTATTCGTCGAAAGTCCCGCCAAATTATGGTCGGCAATGTGCCCGTTGGTGGTGATGCACCTATTACGGTTCAGTCTATGACCAATACACTGACGACCGACGTTGCAGCAACGGTAGCACAAATCAATGCTCTTGAAGCGGTTGGTGCAGACATTGTCAGAGTTAGTGTACCTACTATGGATGCGGCTGAAGCATTTCGAGAAATTAAGCTACAAACTAATATTCCATTAGTTGCAGATATTCATTTTGACTATCGAATTGCTTTGAAAGTAGCTGAATACGGTGTCGACTGTTTGCGTATCAATCCAGGTAATATTGGTCGAGAAGACAGAGTTCGCTCTGTAGTTGAATGTGCTCGCGACAATAACATTCCAATTCGTATTGGTGTCAATGGCGGCTCGTTAGAAAAAGATATACAAGAAAGATATAAAGAACCAACGCCTGAGGCATTGCTAGAATCGGCTATGCGTCATGTTGACATTCTTGACCGCTTAAATTTTCATGAATTTAAAGTCAGTGTAAAAGCTTCAGACGTTTTTCTTGCCGTAGGTGCGTATCGTTTATTAGCCAAGCAAATTGATAATCCATTACACCTAGGTATTACAGAGGCTGGTGGTTTGCGCTCAGGCTCTGTTAAATCATCAGTAGGACTAGGTTTATTGCTCGCTGAGGGTATCGGCGATACATTGCGAGTATCATTAGCCGCTGATCCTATCGAAGAAATTAAAGTGGGTTTTGATATTTTAAAATCTTTAAAGCTGCGTAGTCGTGGTATCAACTTTATCGCTTGTCCAAGTTGTTCACGCCAAGAGTTTGATGTTATTTCAACGGTAAATGCTTTGGAGCAACGCGTTGAAGATATCATGACACCAATGGATGTTTCGATTATTGGTTGTATTGTTAATGGCCCAGGTGAAGCTTTAGTGTCTGACTTAGGTTTAACCGGCAGTAGCAAGAAGAGTGGATATTACCTTGATGGTATACGACAAAAAGCGCGCTTTGATAACAATAACCTTGTTGACCAGCTTGAACAAAGAATTCGCGCAAAAGCTAAGATGCTGGATGCGAGTAATCAAATAGCAATACAAGAACTAGATTAATTAAGCTTAATTCATTACGCTAGCGGCTGTTATTTACGTTTGATAGCAAACTGCCTATACTATGCACGATAAATAATGGCGCTCGACAAAAGTATAATTTGTATAAGCGAATGAATTAATAACTGAACAAATAAACATTAGCGAGAAAATGATACGTGAGTAAAGCATTACAAGCCATTAGAGGTATGAACGACTGTTTGCCTGCAGAAACAGGTGTTTGGCAAATGGTAGAAACAGTATTACGCCGAGTTGCCAGTAATTACGGCTTTGCAGAAATACGTATGCCTATTGTAGAGTCAACGGCATTATTCAAACGCTCTATTGGTGAAGTTACCGATATTGTTGAGAAAGAAATGTATACCTTTGACGATCGTAATGGCGACAGCTTAACATTGCGACCTGAAGGCACAGCTAGTTGTGTTCGAGCAGCTAATCAACATGGTTTACTGTATAACCAAGAGCAACGCTTATGGTATATGGGGCCGATGTTTCGCCATGAACGTCCACAAAAAGGGCGTTATCGTCAATTTCATCAGTTTGGCCTAGAAGCCTTTGGTATAGCTACACCGGATATTGACGCTGAAATTATTATGTTAACGTCACGATTGTGGCGGGAACTTGGTATCAATGAGTTTGTCACACTAGAGTTAAACTCTTTAGGATCGAACGAAGAGCGTGGCAAATATCGAGATGCACTTGTAGAATTTTTATCTGAAAAAGAACACCTTTTAGATGAAGACAGTAAACGTCGAATGCACACTAATCCATTGCGTGTTTTAGACAGTAAGAACCCAGACGTACAAGCGGCATTAACGGGTGCACCTAAATTAGCCGATTACTTTGGTGAAGAGTCTAGTGCACATTTTGCCTCAGTTTGTCAGCGCTTAGATGCTGCAGGCATCAAGTATGTAATAAATGATCGCTTAGTTCGTGGTTTAGATTATTATAATCGTACTGTTTTTGAGTGGGTTACATCTAGCTTAGGCGCTCAAGGTACTATTTGTGCTGGTGGGCGTTATGACGGTTTAGTAGAACAATTAGGTGGTAAATCGACACCAGGTGTTGGTTTTGCACTAGGTATTGAACGATTAGTACTCATGTTAACCAGTTTAGAAAAAGCGAATAATGTAAGAGCCCAAGTTGACGCTTACGTTATTATGTTAGGCAATGACGCTGAAATAGCAGGTAACGGCTTAGCAGAACAATGGCGAGATCAAGTACCAGATATAAGATTACAATGTCACTGTGGTGGTGGCAATATGAAAAAACAAATGAAGCGTGCGGATAAGTCAGGTGCCCAAATAGCATTGATTCTTGGTGAAGATGAAGTAGCTCAAAAAACGGTAACTGTAAAATATTTGCGCGGACAACAAGAACAACAAAGTTTGTCACTTGAACAAGTGTCAGACCTTTTAACAAATTTACTTTAAGGGTTAGTTTTGGATATACATCAAACAGAAGAACAACAAGTAGAAGCAATCAAAACGTTTTGGAGTGAAAACGGAAACGCAATTATTGCTGGTTTAGTTATTGGTTTTTCAGGATTTATTGGCCTTAATTACTATAACGACTATAAATTACAACAAGAGCTTAATACTTCAGAAGCTTATCAAGCAATGATGGAAGCATCGACTGAAGAGGGTGCCAACTTTGAAGCTGCTGGTAATGCTTTCATTGCTGAAAACGATGCCTCTAGTTATGCCATGCTAACGTCAATTGCTTTAGCTAAAGAAGCAGCTGAAAACCAAAACTGGGAAAAAGCTGAAACATATTTATCGACAGCGATTGAAAAGTCAGTTGATGACGGTATTAAAGCTATTGCTACTGTGCGTTTAGCGCGAGTGCAATTACAGTTAGAAAAATACGAAGCAGCGTTGGCAACATTAGCGCCTGAATTACCTGAGTCATTCGACGCTAGTGTTGAAGAAATCAAAGGTGATATTTACTTTAAACAAGGTAAATCAGAATTAGCACGTACAGCTTACCAAGCGGCTATTGATGGTGCTAGCGATAGCAGCAACCCTGCTTTACAAATGAAATTAGATAACCTAGCGCAAGTTATTAACTTAAACAAATAGAGAGTGATATAAGCATGTTTATGAGTAAACGCTTTAATAAAAACCTCCTTGTTATTTGTTTTCTAGCACTTGGCATTTCTGCGTGTTCTTCAACAGATGATGAAGACGAAGATCTTAAGGTTGCAGAGTTAACAGAAATAAAGGCATTGTTTGAACCTGCTGTAAAGTGGGACACAAGTGTTGGCGATGGTGTTGGTGATTACTTTTCTCGTATTCAACCTGTAGTCGCTTACGGTAAAGTTTTTAGCACAAGTCGTGACGGTGAAGCTTACGCTTTTGATGAAAAAACCGGTAAGCAAGTTTGGTATGCTGACTTAAGTGATATTGAAAACAAACGTGGTTTTTTTGATGATAAAGAACCTGCGCTTATTAGCGGTGGTGTTGTTGCTGGCATAAACAAAGTCTTTTTCGGTAGTGAAAATGGTGAAGTTATTGCGCTTGACGCTGAAAAGGGCAAGCTATCTTGGAAAGGTAAAGTTAAAGGTGAGGTCATAGCAGCACCAGCTTTAGATTCTGGGAAACTTGTGGTAAATACTGCTTCGGGTGTGATGAAAGCATTCAATGCTTCAAATGGTCAAGACGACTGGCAAATTGAACAAGATGTTCCACCATTAACATTGCGTGGCATCAGCGCACCGGTAATTGCGGGTGGTGGTGTAATTGTTGGCTCAGCTGACGGTTCATTATCTGTTTATTTACTTGAGCAAGGTCGCCAAGGTTGGACAGTAGATATTGGTGAAGCGGCAGGCTCAACTGAATTAGAACGTGTAATTGATGTTGACTCAACGCCATTAATATACGGTGATAACATTTATACTGTTTCGTCACGTGGTAATTTAAGTGCAGTAGAGTTACGTTCAGGCCGTGTATTATGGCAACGTCAATACTCTTCTTACCGTGAAGTTTCTATCAGTGGTAACAGCCTATTTTTAACCGACGTTAAAGGTCATGTATATGCCATCGATCGTAATAATGGTTTAGAGCTTTGGAGCCAACTATTATTCACTAATCGCGGCCTCACAGGACCTGTTCCTCAAGGTAACTATGTAGTGGTCGGTGATTTTGAAGGTTATTTGCATTGGTTAGATCAAACTACGGGTGAAGTAGTTGCTCGCCATCATGTTGATGGTAGTGGAATTCATGCAACTCCTACGGTTGAAAATAATGTTTTGTATAGCCAAGCACGTAATGGTGATTTAGAAGCGATTACTATTCCAAAATAAGATATTCATTTAGCCGGTTAAAAAAAATGGGCTAGTTAAATATTTAGGCTAAAATTATAAACGGCTCCAGTGCAAAATGTGCTGGAGCCGTTGTTTATTAATAACACTAATATCAAATTAGTGTAAAAAGAAATTTGAGGTGAACATGCTTCCTGTAGTAGCACTTGTTGGGCGACCTAATGTCGGTAAATCAACACTATTTAATAGATTAACGCGCAGTAGAGATGCTTTAGTTGCCGATTATCCTGGTTTAACTCGCGATCGCCAATACGGAAAAGCGGAAGTTGAAGAACATCCTTTTATCGTTATTGATACCGGTGGTATTGAAGGCAACGAGAAAGGTATCGATGCGCTAATGGCAGAGCAATCATTGATCGCTATTGATGAAGCTGATGCTGTGTTGTTTATGGTTGATGCAAGAGCGGGTTTAACTTCTGCTGACCAAGGTATTGCGAGTCATTTACGTAAGCAAGATAAAAAAGTCTTTTTAGTGGCCAATAAAGTAGACGGTATAGATGCCGACTCTGCCGTTGCTGACTTTTATTCTCTAGGTTTAGGCGATGTAGTTCATCAAATTGCGGCCGCACATGGCCGTGGGGTTACACAGTTATTAACCTTAGCACTAACGCCTCATATCGAAGAACTTGGTAAACCAAAAGCTCAAGAAAATGATGAGTTTGACGGTGAATATGACGAAAATATCGATCATGAAGCACTAGACCAAAAAAATATTGATGATGCGCCTGAAGAAACAGACACCATAAAGTTAGCCATAATTGGTAAGCCTAACGTAGGCAAATCAACATTAACTAACCGTATTTTAGGTGAAGACAGAGTTGTGGTATTTGACATGCCAGGGACAACACGTGATAGCGTGTACATCCCAATGGAGCATAATGGCCGACCGTACACGCTTATAGATACCGCAGGTATTCGTCGCCGTAAAAATGTTACCGATATTGTTGAAAAGTTTTCTGTGATTAAAACCTTACGAGCAATTGAAGATGCGAACGTTTGTTTGTTGATCATCGATGCTCAAGAGGGAATTAGCGACCAAGATTTAAGCTTACTTGGCTTTATTTTAGAAGCGGGTCGTTCATTAGTACTAGCGGTAAATAAATGGGATGGCTTAGATGATCATGTTAAAGATCGTATAAAATCTGAATTAGATCGCCGTTTAGGCTTTATTGATTTTGCCCGTATTCATTTTATTTCAGCACTACATGGTACAGGTGTAGGTCATTTATACGAATCAGTAGAAGAAGCGTTTGTTTCAGCGACTAAACGTATATCTACTTCTATGGTGACTAAGATTTTAGATATGGCAGTGTTTGACCATCAGCCACCTATGCATCAAGGCCGTCGTATAAAACTAAAATATGCTCATGCTGGTGGTTATAACCCACCTATTATTGTCATTCATGGCAATTTAGCAAAAAATTTACCACTTTCTTATAAACGGTATTTAATGAATTACTATCGTAAGTCATTGAAAATTATGGGTACGCCGATTAGAATTGAGTTTAGAGAAACGTCTAATCCGTTTGCAGGTAAGAAAAAACTAACCTACACGGAACAGAAGAAAATGGCACGTGCAACTCAAGGTTATAAAAAAGACTAAGAGTTATTTTTTAGTTATAGAAAACTGACTTATTAAGGTCAGTTTTTTTATCACTAAATTTTGTATAAAATTACAGCAAAGTATATTGCGTTAGCGACTATATTCCGCTAATGTAAACTCTCTAAGCATCTTATTTAACAGTATTATTTTGTTTCATTAAGAATAAAATTTTTGGAAATTTATGCCTGATACTTCAGCGAGAATTGAAACGGTAGCACGGTTAAATAATAATTTAGCTTTATTACATCCCGGCGCTGTTGTGACACTAGATATGTCGACTCCTGCGGGACAACGTGGAAAGTTTCGTTCAACTTTTATTGGTTATTTGCAGAAACACTATGTCTTAGTTCAATACCCTGACAGCTCAAAAATGGGTACTTTCGCTCAATACATTGCTCCTGGCATGGGTGTAACGGTACGCGGTTTAATTGAAGGGCATGAAGGAGCTGTGGTTGCCTTTATTTCTAATTTGAAACAGTCAATTCAAATACCATCACGTATTTTAGTCTTAGAGTTTCCACGCGAAGTAAGTTTACAAAACTTACGGTCTTCTATGCGCATTGAAACCTATATTAAAGCTAAAACTAAAATTAAAGATGAGTATTGGGGATCAATAATTTCTGATATTTCTGTTTCTGGCTGTAAGCTCATGATCACTAATGGAGAAAAGCTTACATTAACTGATGATAAGCCAGTAGAAATTATTATCGAAGATTTTCAGAGCTTAAAAAACCTTAAGCTTGAAGCTGAAATTTGTAATAGTAAAATTCAAGCGGGGGGCGTATTACTCGGTGTTAAATTTAGCGACTCAAGCAAGTCAGAAGTGACTAAACTATTACAAGAAGCGGTAATCTTATCCGGTTAATTTGCTTTCACCGCTATTACTTTAGCGTCTATTACACCATCTGAAACTTCCACTTTAATATTACTTTCAATCGTAATATCTTTGATACTTTTAATCATGTCACCCTGTTCAGTGCGAGTTATGCTGTAACCCCGAGCAATCGTTGCTAGCGGGCTAACAATATGTAGCTGTTCGCATTGATGAGCAAAAGACTCTCTTTTAAGCATTAATAGTCGTTGTTGTGCACTACTAAGTTGTGTTATTAGTTGCTCACAATACAGTAAATTACGTTTTATCTTGTTAGCCGGGCTTGCATTTAAAAGACGTTGCTGGAGATAGCTAGGCTGGTGCTTAACTTGATTAAGTTTTCGAGATATAAACCCTTGCAAACGTAAAGTGAGTTCATCCGATTTTTGTTGTTTATTTTGTAATTGATGTTCAGGGTGAACTTGGCCTAATCGGTGGTTTAAATTTACCACAGAGAATCTTGAACGTTGTAATTGTTGTTTGATCGCTAATTGAGCACGGCTGAGAAGAACCTTAACGCTATTGATCCGTTCATCAACATCAGCAGAAACAAGTTCGGCTGCAGCAGAGGGGGTTGGGGCCCTTAAATCAGCCACATAATCAGATAATGTAGTATCTATTTCATGACCCACGCCACTGATAGTCGGTAATATGGATTGAAAAATAGCACGTGCCACTATTTCTTCATTAAAAGCCCATAAATCTTCTAGAGAACCACCGCCACGTGATATTAATAATACGTCTACCTCGTTGCGTTGATTTGCCAAAGCTATTGCCTGAGCAATATCATATTTAGCCTGCTCGCCTTGCACTAACACGGGGTAAATAATAACTTTTAATAAAGGGTTTCTACGGTTGAGTACTGTGATGATATCTTTTACCGCAGCACCGGTAGGGGAGGTAATTATACCTACCGTTTGAATTAACTTAGGGATGACTTGCTTGTGATGAAGTTCGAATAAGCCTTCGTTATGTAGTTTATCTTTTAATAATTGATATTGTTGTCGTAATAGCCCTTCACCGGCAGACTCCATTTGTTCGATAATAAGTTGGAAGTCGCCTCTAGGTTCGTACAATGATACTTTGGCCCGCACTAAAACCTGCTGACCATTTTGCGGTTGTATTCTTACTCTGCGATTATTGCCTTTAAACATGGCACAACGAACTTGTGACTTTTGATCTTTAAGTGATAAATACCAATGCCCTGAACCGGCGGCAATAAAATTAGAAATTTCACCACATAACCAGACCGTATTTAACTCACTTTCTAGAATAAAACGTACTTTTTTGGTGAGTTCACTTACTTGAAGAATATGCTGTTGAGCCATAAATACGTTACTTTTTTAATATTAAGAGGAAATGAAGGTGTCATTATTAAGTATTATATATTTGTTTAGCCAAGCATCGACAGTTTATTTTCGATTAATTGCAATTATAAGTTTACCTTAGCAGGGAAAGCGGTTAAAATTCTGCCGCAATATTTCCTCCCTAACCACTCATTTTAGAGAGATGTTGCGATGTTAAGAATTGCCCAAGAAGCGTTAACTTTTGACGATGTTTTACTGGTACCTGCTCATTCTACGGTACTGCCTCATACTGCCGATTTAAAAACCAAATTAACTCGAAAGATCAATTTAAATGTTCCTATGATCTCTGCGTCGATGGACACAGTGACCGAAGCGCGTTTAGCCATTACCTTAGCACAAGAAGGTGGCATAGGTTTTATTCATAAAAATATGACCATTGCTGAACAAGCCAAAAATGTTTCTCAAGTAAAGAAATTTGAAAGTGGTATTGTTTCAGATCCAGTAACCGTTAACCCTAGTGCAAGTATCCTAGATACTATGCGTTTAGCGGATGAGCTTGGTTTTTCTGGTTTCCCTGTTGTTGATGAAAAAAATAAATTGGTCGGTATTATTACTGGTCGTGATTTACGTTTTGAAACTGACTTAGAAAAGCCGGTTTCAGCATTGATGACCAAAAAAGATAAATTAGTCACCGTTAAAGAAGGTGCTTCGCGTGAAGAAATTTTATGTTTGATGCATGAGCATCGCATTGAAAAAATTCTCATGATCGATGATGCCTTTACTTTGAAGGGCTTAATTACCGTTAAAGATTACCAAAAAGCTGAAAGCAAACCTAACGCATGTAAAGACGAGTTAGGTCGTTTACGTGTTGGTGCTGCTGTTGGTGTTGGTGCAGGTACAGACGAACGTATTGACGCGCTTGTTGCTGCTGGTGTAGATGTACTATTAATTGATACTTCACACGGTCATTCGCAAGGTGTTATTGACCGCGTTGCTGAAACACGCACTCGTTATCCTGATTTACAAATTATTGCAGGTAACGTTGCTACAGGTGCTGGTGCTAAAGCACTGGCAGATGTTGGTGTTGACGCGGTAAAAGTTGGTATAGGTCCAGGTTCTATTTGTACTACTCGTATCGTTACGGGTGTAGGTGTACCGCAATTAACCGCTATTTCGAATGCTGTTGAAGCCTTAAAAGGTACAGGTATTCCGGTTATTGCTGATGGCGGCATTCGCTTTTCGGGCGATATTGCCAAGGCACTAGTTGCTGGCGCACATTGTGTAATGGTGGGGAGCATGCTTGCAGGTACTGAAGAAGCACCTGGTGAAGTCGAGCTTTATCAAGGTCGTTACTATAAGTCATATCGCGGCATGGGTTCTTTAGGCGCGATGAGCCAAAAAGAAGGTTCAAGTGATCGTTACTTCCAAAAGTCAGATGGTGAAGCAGACAAGTTAGTACCTGAAGGTATTGAAGGTCGTGTTGCTTATAAAGGTCCTGTTGCAGCAATTATTCATCAACAAATGGGTGGCTTGCGTTCATCAATGGGCTTAACTGGTTCAGCAACGATTGAAATTATGCGTACTAAACCAGAATTTATGAAAATCACTTCTGCAGGTATGGGTGAGTCGCACGTGCATGATGTTGCCATAACAAAAGAAGCACCTAACTACAGAACAGGTTAGGCTTTGTTGAATTATTGTCGTCAATTTTAAGGTTGTGAGTACTCAACCAGTAAACTAAGCATCAAGCTACTGACGTTTATATGACGGCAATATTTTCGATTGAATGTTGACAGAAATTATAGAAATAGATGATTGAAAATGTCATCTAAAAATTCAAATAGGCTGAGCGCTAACTCATATTGAGCAAGCTCAGCCTATTCATTTTATTGTTAAATAAAAGTAGGAAAACAACATGAGTAAAGACATTCATGATCACCGCATACTGATATTAGATTTTGGTTCGCAATACACTCAACTTATTGCTCGTCGTGTACGAGAAATAGGCGTTTACTGTGAATTATGGGCTTGGGATGTTACTCAAGAACAAATTGAAGGCTTTAACCCTACAGGTATTATATTAGCTGGCGGACCTGAGTCAGTTACTGAGCACAACTCTCCTCGTGCACCTGAATATGTTTTTAATGCCGGTGTACCTGTATTAGGCATTTGCTATGGCATGCAGACAATGGCTGAGCAATTGGGCGGTGCTGTTGAAGGCTCTGAGCATAAAGAGTTTGGTTATGCCGCTGTTGAAGTTATCGCTAAATCGGCGCTTTTTAATGCTATAGAAGATAACGTCAGTGCAAACGGTAATGCGTTATTAGATGTTTGGATGAGTCACGGCGATAAAGTATCAGCAATTCCTGATGGCTTTGTCACCGTAGCACAAACACCAAGTTGTAAATATGCAGCAATGGCCAATGAAGAAAAGCAATTTTACGGTGTGCAATTTCATCCTGAAGTAACACATACTAAACAAGGTTTGCGTATTTTAGAGCACTTTGTCGTTGATATTTGTCAATGTGAAAAATTGTGGACCCCAGCGTCAATTATTGAAGACGCCATTGAAAAAATGAAAGCACAAATTGGCGATGACGAAGTAATTCTTGGTTTATCAGGTGGTGTTGATTCATCAGTTGTTGCTATGCTTTTACATCGCGCGATTGGTGACAAGTTAACATGTGTGTTTGTTGATAACGGTTTATTACGTTTAAACGAAGGTCAGCAAGTGATGGATATGTTCGGTGACCATTTTGGTCTAAAGATTATTCATGTTAATGCTGAAAACCGTTTCTTAGATCGCTTAGCGACTGAGAGCGAGCCAGAAGCCAAACGTAAAATTATTGGCAATGTTTTTGTTGAAATTTTTGATGAAGAAGCGAATAAACTCAGCAACGCTAAATGGTTAGCGCAAGGCACTATTTACCCTGATGTTATAGAGTCAGCGGCATCTGCTACTGGTAAAGCCCATGTGATTAAATCTCATCATAATGTTGGTGGTTTACCTGATCATATGAAGCTTGGTTTAGTTGAGCCTTTACGTGAATTATTTAAAGATGAAGTACGTAAAATCGGACTCGAGTTAGGGCTACCTTACGATATGTTATATCGTCATCCGTTCCCTGGACCAGGTTTAGGTGTGCGTATTTTAGGTGAAGTGAAAAAAGAATATGCTGACTTATTACGTCGTGCGGATCATATTTTCATTGAAGAATTACACAAGCATGACTTATACAAAAAAGTAAGCCAAGCATTTACCGTGTTTTTACCTGTACGCTCTGTTGGTGTGATGGGTGATGCGCGTAAATATGATTGGGTAGTAAGTTTGCGCTGTGTGGAAACTATCGACTTTATGACGGCTCGTTGGTCACATTTACCTTACGACTTTTTAGGTCTGGTATCTAACCGTATTATCAATGAGATTGATGGTATATCTCGTGTGGTTTATGATATATCAGGCAAGCCACCTGCCACTATCGAGTGGGAATAATTTTTCTTTTATATCTTCATTAACGAAGTAAATGAATCAAATAAATTTAAAAAACCTGCTAAGAAGCAGGTTTTTTTTTGCCTTAAATACAATAGGTAAACTATGTTTTTTGATTCAATTTTGACAGTAAAATCGATAGTAGTGTTTATAGTTAATTATTGAATATGAAGAAAAAAATATGTACATTGTGCTCGTTAACTTTAGTTAACAAAATAATAACAAGTAATAAACAATAATAAATTGAAAGGGATCCTCAGTGAAAATATATATTCAAAGCATTATAGTGCTGCTAGCTCTACTCGTTACAGGCTGTGCGCACCAAATTGAAATAAACCCAGATATGGCAAATATTAACCAAGCAGAAAATAAGAGTGAAAAAATTGTTGGTTATTACATCTCTGATGAAAACAAAAAGAAAAAAGTAACCTCGCCAGGTGGCGGTGGCGATAAAATAACCTATCTACCATATAGTGATTTAGAAAGTGCTTTTTATACTGCTTTATCAAGTAAGTACAAAGATGTTTACTCGGTAAAATCATTAGATGAGAGTGACTTTATCAATGAGAAAGGCATTTCCTTAATTTTTGTACCTGAAATAGAAACTAATTCAAGCTCTGATAGTTTAATGACTTGGCCTGCGACAGACTTTTCAATCAAATTGATATGTAAAGCAATCGATGCGAATGGTGAGTTGGTTTGGGAAAAAACAGTCGAGTCGGCTGGTCATGCAGAGTTCGATGAATTTAAAAGTGACTTTTCACTTTCTGCCCGTCGCGCTTCAGAGCAAGCAATTAATCTACTTGTTGAAGAGCTCAACAACATTACTGAATAACACAGGGAGGTCTATATGAAATATTTAGCGATTTTTACGGTGTTGTTTTTATCTGCATGTACTATGGTTGCACCGCCATACAAAAACTCAATGGATAATTTACAGCACTTGAAACGAAGTTCTCTTGAGTTAATGGCTGTTGGCAACATTGAAGATAATAAAAAGCTTAACTCTATTTCACTTCGTGGTTCTAGTTTAGTTTCTCCTAATAATAAGTCTTTTGGCGATTATTTAGAATCAGCCCTACAAAGTGAATTAACGGCAGCAAAGCTTTATTCAGGTGTTTCTTCCATTGTTATTGCCGGCAAACTTATTGAAAATGATATTGATGTATCGGGTTTTTCAGTAGGTGATGGCAAAATGACTGTTGAGTTTGTTGTTACAAACAAGGATAGCGTTATTTTTACAAAATCAATCTCTGTTACCCATGAGTTTGAGTCATCATTTATAGGGAGCATTGCTATTCCAAATGGCCAATTAAATTACCCTGTTTTGGTACAAAAACTTTGTGGCGCTTTATTTAATGATCCAGATTTTATGAAAGCTACTCAACGTTAATTATTAGTGTTAATCACCACAAGCCCTGTTAACATTTAGCAGGGCTTTTTTATATGTGAATGGAAATTAAATGACTATTGAAAGATTAGAAACTAAACCGCGCATGAGTCGTATTGTTAAACACAAGGGTACGGTTTATTTGTGTGGTCAAGTGTGTGCTGACGCGACGCAAGATATTACTCATCAAACACAAACAATGTTAGATAAAGTTGAAGCATTATTAACACAAGCAGGAAGTTCAAAGCAGCATATGCTTTCAGCGACAATATACTTAAAAACAATGGCTGATTTTGCAGCGATGAATGCCGTATGGGATGCTTGGGTTCCTGATGGCTTCGCACCTGCTCGTGCTTGTGTGCAAGCAGCAATGGCAAGAGATGTATTGTTAGTTGAAATAAGTGTAGTCGCGGCTGAAGTATAGTAAGTTAGCGCGATATTAAGAAAATAGGCTATATATGTCGACTTTACATCAATCCTTAAAAACTACCTTTGGCTTTGACGACTTTAGAATCGGGCAAGAACAAACGATATCGCAATTACTTAATGGTGAATCTTCACTTGCCATATTTCCCACAGGCGCAGGAAAGTCGCTTTGTTATCAGTTAGCGGCAATCAATTTACCGCATTTAACCCTAGTGGTGTCGCCATTGTTGGCTTTGATGAAAGATCAGTTAGCATTTTTACATGCCAAGGGTATTGCTGGTGCTAGCATTGATTCAACGTTATCGTTCGAAGAGAGCCAACAAGTCACGCGTGATGTTCGCGACGGTAAAATCAAAATCTTAATGGTGTCGGTTGAACGCTTTAAAAATGAGCGTTTTCGTCAGTTTATTGAGTCAATTGCCATATCGATGTTAGTCGTTGACGAGGCGCACTGTATATCTGAGTGGGGGCATAATTTTCGACCTGATTACTTAAAATTACCACGTTATCGAGAAGAGCTAAATATTCCTTTAGTGTTATTACTGACCGCAACCGCTACTAAACACGTTAAGCAAGATATGGCGAAAAAGTTTAGTATCGATGACAAGCATATAGTACAAACAGGCTTTTATCGCAGTAACTTAGACTTATCGGTTTTGCCAGTCGCGGAAGTTGCAAAAAATCAAACCTTAGTCGATTTAATTCAACATCATCAAGGTTGCGGTATTATTTATGTTACTTTGCAGCAAAGTGCTGAAAAAGTTGCGAATTATTTGCAACAACAAGGTATATCAGCAAAAGCTTATCATGCGGGCTTTAAAGATGATGTACGTCAGAAAATCCAGCAAGACTTTATGCAAGGTAAAACGCCGGTTATCGTAGCCACCATCGCCTTTGGTATGGGAATTGATAAATCAGATATCCGCTTTGTAATACATTACGACTTACCTAAGTCCATTGAAAACTATAGCCAAGAAATAGGTCGAGCAGGGCGAGATAAAGGCAATGCAGCCTGTTATACCTTAGCTAACCTTGATGGAATTCATACGGTAGAAAACTTTGTTTATGCTGACACCCCCGAAAGAAGCAGTATTGAGTATGTGTTAGAAAATATTCGTAACGAAATGCACAGTGGTCAATGGGAACTGCAAGTACTCAGTTTATCAAATGCGAGTAATATTAAACAATTAGCACTAAAAACGCTGTTGGTTCAATTAGAACTATTGGGCGTTATCAACGCTAAGTTCAGTTATTTTGCTGATTTTAAGTTTAAGTTCGTCACACCAAAAGAAAATATTATTCGTAGCTTTAATGCTGAAAGAAATGAGTTTTTAGCACAGGTTTTTAGCGCGGCAAAAATGAAAAAAATCTGGGGAGAGCCAGACTTTGATTTAATGTATTCTCGCTTTCAAGCACCAAGAAAACGTATTGTTGCTGCACTTGAGTATTTAGCCGAACAACAGCACATTGTGTTAGAAACGAAAAAAGCTACCGAAGTGTTTAGTGTGGATATAGCCGCATTAAGCGATGTTACTTTAGTGGACCGACTGTTTCATTATTTTCATGAAAAAGAGCAGTCAGAAATTCAGCGTATTGATAAGTTAGTGGCATTCTTTCAAAGTCAGCATTGTTTAACCCAAGAGCTTTGCCATTACTTTGATGATCAACAAGCACCTAAAAGCTGCGGGCATTGCTCAGTTTGTCGTGGGCAGGTGGCTAAATTACAATATTCAAATAATCATCTACCGGTGAGCATACAAACTATTGAGCTAGCTATTACGCAATTGAAGCAACATTTTTCAACTATGAAAAGCCCTGCAGGTTCAACACCTGCAGGTTTATCTATTGATACGCTATGCCGTTTTTTGTCAGGTATGACGGTGCCATTATTTACCCGCGCAAAAGTTAGACAGTTAAGTTTTTTCGGTGTTTGTCAGGCCATGCGATATGCAGAAATAAAGGCGCAAGTTATTAACTTATCGAAATAAAGTAATAAAGGCACCTGATTGGTGCCTTTATGTTTTGCATTAATTAAAATTTTTTAATGACTGTGACCACAGCCGCCTTCACTATGCACATGGCCATGAGCTAGCTCTTCTTCAGTTGCATCACGTACTTCTAACACCTCAACATCAAATTTTAAGTCAATACCTGCTAGTGGATGGTTACCATCAACCGTTATTTCATCATCTTGTACGTCGATTACGATAACAGTTTGCTCGCCATCGTCAGTAGTTGCACGCAATTGACTGCCCACGGCTAAATCTTCAATACCACCAAACATTGCTTTTGGTACGGTTTGTACAAAGCCATCCTCACGTTGGCCGTAAGCATTATCTGCGCTTACTTCAACTTCAAATTTATCACCGGCTTGGTGATCAACTAAGGCTTCTTCTAAGCCAGAAATAAGATAGTTTGAGCCTTGAATTACCGCTAATGGGCTGTGATCGTATGAACTATCAATTAAGGTGTCTTCGCTATCAGAAACGGCGTAATGTAGTACAACCACTTTGTTATCGGTAATTTTCATATTAAGTCCTATGCTTAGTCTGTATTTGTTTTATAAGGTAATGGGAGTATGGTTAAATTTGAGCTCTGCTCTTTAATTCTTAATTCGGTAGCATCGTCAATATCGTTAGCTAACACACCTTGAATATACGTTTGATGATTACTTGCTTGATAAGATGCTAACACGTCACCGGCTTTACGCCAGTTATCACCGAGCTTTTTCTCGATAATATCACCCACTTTGGCTTGAGTGTTATCGCCTGTTAGTGCAAAAAGTGCGCGCTTATTTTTACCTAGATACTGCATACGGGCAACTGTTTCTTGACCTAAATAACAGCCTTTAGTGAAGCTAATACCATTAATCGCCTGTAAATTAAGCATTTGCGGTACATATTCGGCAATATATTGCTGTGCAATTTGTGGGAAGCCTTCAACAATCTCAAGAAGGTTCCAAACAGAATCGTTATATACAGTGAAGTCTAATGTTGATGAAAAAGTTGATAACTGCGCCGCATTGCCAATAATAAGGTAGCGATCAATATTACCAGCAATATAAGCTAAGGTAGTATCACCTTCATGAATTACGGGTGTTTTTTCATCAGGAACTTGTTTAAACAACGCGGCCATTTTTATGGCAGCTTGTTGGCCTGCGATGGCTAAGTAAGCTTGTTCAACATCTTCAGTTATTTCAACTTTGGCGAATACACCAAACTTTTTCAATTCTGCTAATGATTGCTTAATTGAGCTGATTGGCTGGATAAGAAAAAATTTACTTTGGCGTTCAAGTAAACGAAATGCAGAAAATACTTTACCTTTAGCATTACAGTGAGCCCCGTTAAGTAACTTTGTTTGTTCTAAGCTCGCAACGTCACAAGTTACTTGGCCTTGTAGGTATTTTATTTGTTCTTCACCCGTAAGGGTAATGGCACCAATACTACTTAGGTTAATGGCAAATACTTCGGGTAATTCGTTATAACTGGGTAAGTTATTATTCATTATGATGTTCATCCTGCAAAAGGCTGAAAAAGTCTATTAACTTCTAAAATGAGGACATTTATTCGAATTACAACCACATGTGCTATTTTTCTGCTACTTTGATAATACAACCTTGTCTAATTTAATGATCAATTCGTGGCTATTTTTACCTTGGATTTGCTAGAATACGTAAAAATATTCCCAATTAGAGTTATGTATGACATTAACAGATAATAAACCTCGATTACGATGGGCTTGTCGACGCGGCATGCTAGAGTTAGATGTACTCTTTATGCCTTTTGTTGAAGATGCATACGATGATCTTACGGCAGAAAATAAAGCAATTTTCGAACGTTTATTAGTTTGCCAAGATCCTGAGCTGTTTGCTTGGTTTATGGGACACGAAACTTGTGAAGACAAAGATCTTAACGCCATGGTCCAACTTATATTACAGCGCGTTAAAGTATAACATTCGTGTGTCGCCCTCTAAACACAGGGCGACTTTTATATTTTCATTTTATACGCTTTTCTTTTATCTAACCCTAACAGTACTTGTAGGTTTTCAACTTTGGCTTGGGATTTTATGTACTGTGTTACTTTTATCACACTATTGTCATCCGCATATCGCTGTAATAACCGAACAACTCTTTAAATTAAAACCCTCAATAAAAACCTGCATAGCTAACAACTTTATTCTATCTGATACGGGTGAATGCCAATTTAATCATAAAAATATTTTGCAGCTATCTGCAAACTCACAGATTAATTTGTGGGGATATTGGTTGGTATTTACAAAAAGTGATGTTGCCTTAAAACAATACTTTATTTTTAAAGACAGCTTATCCAGTGAAGATCAGGCGCGTATTGCTCGCACTATTTTGCGAATGAAAAACTCACCTGAGTTAAAGCTTTAAAATGATCGATATTACTCGGGGTAAGTATGGTTATTTTCGCTTCAGACAATAATTCTGGAAAATCAAGGGTATAATGTAAGCCTCTGCTTTCTTTTCGGTCTAAAGCAGAACGTATGATCAATTCAGCCACTTGCACTAAATTACGTAACTCTAACAAGTTATTGCTCACTCTAAAGTTACAATAATATTCTTCAATTTCACTTTGTAATAACTCAACGCGGTGCAAAGCACGCTCTAAACGTTTTGTTGTTCTTACAATACCAACGAAATCCCACATAAATAGACGCAGTTCGTGCCAGTTATGCTGAATAACAACTTCTTCATCAGAGTTAGTGACTCGACTTTCATCCCATGGAGGTAATGTTATGCATGGCTTGGTCAAATCTAATGTTTGTTCAATATCAATGGCTGCTGCACGCGCAAAAACAAGGCATTCTAATAACGAGTTACTTGCTAAACGGTTTGCACCATGTAAACCAGTATAAGCAACTTCACCTATGGCATATAAATGCTCAATATCGGTTTTACCTTGTTGGTTAATCATCACGCCACCACAAGTATAATGGGCTGCGGGTACAACCGGCATAGGTTGTTTGGTTATATCAATACCTAAGGCTAACGTGCGTTCATAAATAGTTGGGAAATGTTGCTTAATAAAGTCACTTGATTGATGACTAATATCCAAATACATACAATCAGCGCCTAAGCGTTTCATTTCAAAATCAATTGCCCGCGCTACAATATCTCGTGGTGCTAACTCTGCTCGCTCGTCAAAGCTAGGCATAAACCGGCTACCATCTGGGCGAAGAAGTACAGCACCTTCACCTCGTAATGCTTCTGTTAACAAAAATGTACCGGCTTCAGGGTGGAACAAGCAAGTGGGGTGAAACTGATTAAACTCCATATTCGCAACACGGCAACCTGCACGCCATGCCATGGCAATGCCGTCGCCACTTGCCACGTCAGGATTAGAGGTATATTGATAAACCTTGCTGGCGCCACCAGTGGCTAAAATGGTTTTTTTGGCAAAAACACGCTCAACATGTTCGTCATTGCGATTCCATACATAAGCACCAATACATTCACGTTTTGCTATCGCTTTATTTTCTTGATAAACCAAGTCAATGGCATTGTAACGTTCAAATATACGAATTCGGCTATGATTTTTTACTTGAGAAACTAAGGTAGTTTGTATCGCTTGACCCGTCGCATCGGCTGAGTGCAAAATTCGACGATGACTATGACCGCCTTCACGCGTTAAATGATAATTAATTTCACCATTAGCGGCTGGCATTTCTTGGTCAAAATGTACGCCCTTATCAATTAACCATTCCAAACACTTTTTAGCATTTTCAGCCGTATATTGCACCGCTGATTCATCACATAAACCAGCACCTGCTATTAAGGTGTCCGCAACATGAGAAGCAACGCTGTCATTTTCATCGAATACAGCAGCAACCCCACCTTGAGCATAAAAGGTTGAGCCATCATTGATTTGCCCTTTACTTAGGATGATAACATCGGCATTTTTTGCTAAATGAAGTGCCAGAGATAATCCAGCGGCGCCACTACCAATAATTAAAACGTCACAATTGTGTTGTTGATTCATATATTCTTGAAATTGGGGTACAATAATTGATAGCTCAATATTAGCTTTTATTGCAGTTACAAAACAGTACTAAACTATTTTTATAAATAAAAATTAGTTTTTTTTTAATATTTATCGAACTTTTTAACACAAGGCTAGTCCTACTTGTAGCGTTTGCCACGATCCAGATGTAAACCAGTTGTAGATAAGTTAAATAATGGTGAGTAGGAGATACGGCTCAAATGAGCGAACAGAACGTTGACCAGAAGTTGGTTGAGCGGGTGCAACGTGGTGATAAAAACGCATTTAACCTGCTGGTAACTAAGTACCAACATAAAGTATCAAATTTGGTTTCACGCTATGTTAAAAACCATAGTGATGTGCCTGATATAGTACAAGAAGCATTTATCAAAGCTTATCGCGCCTTACCAAATTTTCGAGGCGATAGCGCTTTTTATACTTGGCTATACCGCATAGCTGTTAACTGTGCGAAGAATCATTTAGTAGCCGGTGGGCGTAAACCTCCTGGCTCAGATATTGAAATTGAAGATGCAGAAATGTATGACTCAGGTGAAGCTTTACGGGAAAATGCTTCACCAGAAAAATTATTATTAACCGCTGAAATTAAGAGTGTCGTGTTTAAGACCATTGAGCAATTGCCGGAAGATTTGCGCACTGCAATCAACCTAAGAGAGTTAGAAGGTATGAGCTACGAAGAAATAGCAACGGTTATGGATTGTCCTGTTGGTACCGTACGCTCTAGAATATTTAGAGCACGTGACGCAGTAGATAAAAAAATCAGGCCATTACTGCAGGAATAATTACTGCGGCAATAGCAAATATAGTATTACTTAATGATTTTTGTTGAGTAATAAATGAGAAGTTAGATTTTGAAGGTATATTTATGAGTGAAAATAAGTTTGAGAATGTATCGTCGGTTGTTGATAGCTATCAGCAAGCAGATGAATTATTTGACGAAATACTCAATGACTCACACTTGTCAGCAACATGGCAACGTTACCATTTAATGGGTGATGTCATGCGCGGCGAAACTTCTGATGTTATCAATCTTGACCTATCGTCAAATATAGCTTCAGCTATTGCCAATGAACCTACAATTTTAGCACCTCGTCCAAGTAATAATGTTGTTGGCAAGCTAAAAGCGAAAGTAGTTCAGTTTGCTAAACCGTTTGGTCAAATGGCTATTGCGGCTTCTGCTGCCGGTCTTATGGTTATGGGTGTTCAGCAAAACTCTGCAGACAGTGATGTTTTACTGCCAGCTAGTCAGGTTGTAAAAACTATGCCGTTTGGTGGTATTGCAGAACCGGTAAGTTTAAATTTTCAACAAACTAGCCGTACCAGTGAAAAACAAGCTTTTATTGAACAGCAAAGACGTTTTCAAGCACTGTTGTCTGATCATCATCAACAAGTTAAATTAAGCTCAGTTGATGCCACTTCATCAACTCAACAAGATAAGGCTGAAGAATCAGCTAAATGAAATTAATATCAAGTCTGCTGCTATTGGTTACCATTAGCACATCAGTAGCAGCCAATGAAAATGAACAAGCTGAACCATGGCTTGAACGCCTCGCAACGTCCTTACAAACCCTTAACTTTAGCACTTCTTTTGTTGTGGTTAAAAATAATCAAGCTGAGCCTTATCATTGGTTTCATGGCGTGGATGAAAATGGCAATGAATTAGAAGTCTTGTCACTTTTAAATGGCCCACGTCGAGACGTATTACGTAAACACAATACTGTCAGCTATATTGAGCCAGAATCACCTCCATATTCGGTTTCTTCACAGCAAATAACGGGCCCAATACCTGCTGTTTTACGAGAAGGTGTAACTAAACTTGCTCAAACCTATGATTTTATTTCAGTAGGACGTAGTCGAGTTTTAGGACGACCAGCACAATTAATTCGCATTGTATCTAAAGACGAATATCGCTATGGACACTGGCTTTGGTTGGATCAAAAAACTGGTATGTTGCTTAAATTAGCGTTAGCTAATCGTACCGGGCAGCTATTAGAACAAATACAATTTACCCACTTAGATATAACCGATGATTTAAGTGAAAGCTTGATCCAGTTACAGCAGACTACATTACCGACAGTGATCGAAATACCTGAGGGCTATCAAGAGCAAGTTCTGCAATGGCAAGTAAAATGGTTACCTGAAGGTTTTTCGCGATTGAACGCTAATCGTCATCGCATGTCGGCGACTAAAACACCGGTTGAATTTATGCTTTTTAACGATGGCTTAGTCGATGTTTCAGTTTATGTCAGCCAAAGTGAAGAACGGCAGCGAGCAACAGATTACGTAATGGATGGCGCAACCGTTGTGTTAAATCAAGTGGTTAATAATTTTGAAATAAGCGTTGTGGGTAAAATCCCAGCGAAAACGGCAAAAGCGATTGCTGACTCCGTTGTTTTTACACCAAAAGCTGCACCATGATTGAAGAAAAAGCGACTGTTGTCGACATCGACAATGATAATGTAACTGTCACAAGTTTAATTAAGTCAGCCTGTGGCGGTTGTCAGCAAGTTGACAATTGTGGCAGTGGCCAAGTCGCCAAAGCATTTCCACAAAAAAAACTTACCTTAACCCTAAAGTCACCTTTAGCGTTAGAGCTTGGTGACAATGTTATTTTAGGGTTAAATGAAAGTGCATTATTACAATCGGCTTGGCAAGTTTATTTGTGGCCGCTATTAGGCCTAATTATGGCTTCTTGGTTTGGACAGTGGCTTGTGATTAACGCCATATTACCTCATGAAATCTTCGCCATTATATTCGGTATTATTGGTGGCTTTTCGGGTTTCTTATTAGCCAAAAAACAACAAATAAAAATCGCAATGTGTGAAAAACTTGCCCCAAAAATTCTTCGCCGAGAATTTCAAAACATCGCAATTACAGAAATCACCGATTGATTCGCAACAAAAGATAGCCCCAACGCTCTAAATTCGTTAAAATCTCGCCATTATTGAATTAACTACAAGCTTATTTGACTTCCCATTTATGAAACATATTCGAAATTTTTCTATTATCGCCCATATTGATCACGGTAAATCAACGCTATCAGATCGCCTAATACAACATTGTGGTGGTCTACAAGAACGTGAAATGGAAGCGCAAGTACTTGATTCTATGGATATCGAGCGCGAGCGCGGTATTACCATCAAAGCACAAAGTGTTACTTTGGACTATAAAGCTAAAAACGGTGAAACTTATCAACTTAACTTTATCGACACACCGGGTCACGTTGATTTTTCCTATGAAGTATCACGATCTTTAGCTTCTTGTGAAGGTGCTTTGCTTGTTGTTGATGCTGGTCAAGGTGTTGAAGCTCAAACTGTAGCGAATTGTTATACTGCTCTAGAAATGGAATTAGAAGTCATTCCAATTTTGAATAAAATAGATTTACCACAAGCTGACCCTGAACGCGTTAGTGAAGAAATTGAAGATATTATTGGCATTGACGCTACGGGCGCTGTTACCTGCTCCGCTAAAACAGGTGTAGGTATTGAAGATGTTTTAGAAACAATCGTTGAAAATATCCCTCACCCTGAAGGTGATCCTGATGCGCCATTACAAGCACTTATCATTGATTCATGGTTTGATAACTACCAAGGCGTAGTGTCTTTAGTTCGTATCATGAACGGGCAAGTTAAAAAAGGCGATAAAATGGTGGTCATGTCGACTGGACAAAACCATATTATCGACAAAGTTGGTATTTTTACGCCTAAACAAAAAGATACAGGTATATTAAAAGCTGGCGAAGTAGGTTTTATTATCGCAGGTATTAAAGAAATACATGGTGCTCCTGTTGGCGATACCATTACCATTCTTAAAAAAGAAGCTGACAAAGCTTTACCAGGGTTTAAAAAAGTTCAGCCACAAGTTTACGCGGGCATTTTTCCTATCAGTTCAGACGAATATGAAAATTTCCGTGATGCATTGAACAAATTGAGCTTGAATGACGCATCGTTATTTTTTGAACCTGAAAACTCATCTGCACTAGGCTTTGGCTTTCGCATCGGTTTCTTGGGCATGTTGCACATGGAAATTGTTCAAGAGCGATTAGCTCGTGAATATGATCTTGACTTGATCACTACCGCTCCAACCGTGAATTACGAAATTGCCTGTACTAATGGCGACGTTATTTCTATTGATAATCCAAGCGATTTACCTGCGACTAACAATATCGAAGAAATTCGTGAGCCAATTGTACAAGCCAATATTTTAGTCCCGCAGGAACATTTAGGTAATGTTATTACTTTATGTATTGAAAAGCGTGGCGTGCAAAAAGATATTATCTATCACGGTAATCAAGTTGCGGTAACTTATGAATTACCGATGGCAGAAGTGGTGATGGACTTTTTTGATAAGTTAAAATCAACCAGTCGCGGTTATGCTTCTTTAGATTACCACTTTATCCGCTTTCAATCAGCAGACATGGTACGTGTTGATGTCATGATTAACGGTGATAGAGTTGATGCTTTAGCTATGATCACGCATCGCGCTAATTCAGTTCCTCGTGGCCGTATGTTGGTTGAGAAATTAAAAGAATTAATCCATCGACAAATGTTTGATATCGCTATACAGGCAGCAATTGGCAACAATGTTATTGCCCGTACAACAGTTAAGCAGTTGCGTAAAAACGTAACGGCAAAGTGTTATGGTGGTGATATTTCGCGTAAGAAAAAACTATTGCAGAAACAAAAAGACGGTAAAAAACGTATGAAGCAAGTGGGTAACGTAGAAGTACCTCAAGAAGCGTTTTTAGCTGTACTTAAATTGGATAAATAATTTAAGAATATTCATGACTTACTTGACCATTTTTCAAAATAAAAATGTCAAAGTAAGTCATTTACTGAGTTAGTTTGAACTGAGTTTAAAAACTAAAAGATAGGAATAATATGGCAGTTTACTTTTCAATATTTTTAGTCATAGTTACCGTAATTACCGGTATTGTATGGCTAGCAGATAAATTTTATTTTGCTCCACAAAGACAGCTCAACTTAGTCTCTGCTCAAGCCCAGTGCGATGGTGATTTAAGTGATGACGTAGTAAATAAAATTCTTGAAGCGCCTTATTTTATTGATACCCCAGTGCAAATTTTCCCGGTTATTGCCTTTGTTCTTATTTTGCGTTCATTTATTTATGAACCGTTTCAAATTCCGTCTGGCTCTATGATGCCAACTTTACTTGATGGCGATTTTATTTTGGTGAATAAATTTAACTACGGGTTACGTGATCCTGTAGCGCGTAATAAGTTTATTGAAGTTGGTCTGCCGGATCGTGGCGATGTTGTGGTATTCAAATATCCACAAAATCCACAAATTGATTACATTAAACGTGTCGTTGGTTTGCCGGGTGATCGAATAATTTATAAAAATAAAATTTTATATATCAAGCCTTCTTGTTTAGCGACAGATGATAAATGTCCTGATTTTGAACAAATAGTGCAAACATTTAAAAACAAAACCGATTATAACGATCAAGGTATGCCGTTATCGCGCTACACCTCAACCATGGGTGAAAAAACACATGACTTATTAGTGAATGAGCAGATTTTACCGCGTGTTCAACACTACTTTAGACAAAGTGGCACTCAAAATAATGAATTTGTTGTACCTAAAGGTCAATATTTTGTAATGGGTGATAATCGTGATAACAGCTTAGATGGACGTTTTTGGGGTTTTGTTCCTGAGGAAAACTTAGTTGGAGAAGCTGTAGCTATTTGGATGAGTTTTGATTTTGATCGCCCGGCTGATAGCTTTTTACCAAGTTGGATACCAACCAATGTGCGTTTTTCTCGAATTGGTGGAATTGAATAACTGTGCTACATACTCCTGACGCCATTGCGCGGCTATCAAAAAAAATTGGTTACAGTTTTAAAGAGCCAAAATTACTAGTTCAAGCGTTAACACACAGAAGTGCTAAAGGTGCTCATAATGAGCGATTGGAGTTCTTAGGTGACTCGATTTTAGGTTTTGTTATTGCTGAGTCTTTGTTTCAAAAGTTTCCAAAGCAAGCCGAGGGCGATTTAACACGTATGCGCTCAAGCTTAGTAAAAGGAGTCACTTTAGCTGAAGTTGGACGTGCATTCGATTTAGGTCAATACTTGATATTGGGTCCTGGCGAACTTAAAAGTGGTGGTCATAGACGAGACTCTATACTTGAAGATGCTATTGAAGCTATTTTAGGCGCAGTTTACTTAGATTCAGATTTACCAACTTGTCAGGCACTTATTCTTAGTTGGTTTGAACAGCGCTTAGCCGATATAAAACCCGGCAATGAACAAAAAGACCCAAAAACACGTTTACAAGAATACTTGCAGGGACGAAAAATTCCTTTGCCGCAATATGATGTAATTAATACCACAGGGCAATCACACAATCAGCAATTTACGGTGCGCTGCACAACCAGTGTACTTGAAAATGAAGTGATTACTAAAGGCACTAGCCGACGTAAAGCTGAGCAATCAGCTGCTTTGAAGGTGCTAACATTAATCGAAAAAGCTAAGTAGCTTTTTTGACAATAAAGTTGATAATTTAATCATGACTACAGAACAAACCTATTGCGGTCTTATTGCCATTGTTGGCCGCCCAAATGTTGGTAAATCGACATTACTTAACACTTTACTTGGCCAAAAAGTCAGTATTACTTCGCGTAAGCCGCAAACTACACGTCATCGTATATTAGGTATATTAACTGAAGGTAATAACCAAGCGGTTTTAGTTGATACCCCAGGTCTACATTCAGAAGAAAAACGTGCCATTAACCGTTTGATGAACCGTGCGGCAAGTTCTACCTTAGCAGAAGTTGAAACCGTAGTGTTTTTAGTTGAAGGTACGCATTGGACTTCTGATGATGAAATGGTACTAACAAAAATTAAAAACAGTGGTGCGCCTTGTGTATTAGTGGTCAACAAAATTGATAATATTCAAGACAGAGACACTTTACTGCCTCACCTACAAAAACTAGGTGCCATGCATGACTTTGCTGATATTGTGCCTATTTCAGCCAGTAAAGGTGAGAATGTTGATGCTATTAAGAAGATTTGTTTCAAGGCATTACCTGAAGGCGACTTTTGGTTTCCTGAAGACTATATTACCGATCGATCAAGCCGCTTTATGGCTTCAGAAATTGTTCGTGAAAAGCTGATCCGTTTCACCGGTGATGAACTACCTTATTCAACCACGGTTGAAATTGAACAATTTAAGATTGACGATAAAGGTATTTTGCATATCAATGCGTTAATTCTAGTTGAAAGAACAACGCAAAAACGTATGGTTATTGGTAACAAAGGCGAAAAGCTAAAAGTAATAGGCCAAGAATCAAGACGCGATATGGAAAATTTATTTGAACGTAAAGTTTTTCTAGAAACCTGGGTCAAAGTTAAATCAGGTTGGGCAGATGACGAACGCGCTCTTAGAAGTTTAGGTTACGGTGACGATTACTCAGGATAGCTTTTAAACAATTTGGCTTTATATAGTTTTCATTGTCATGAGTTATTATCAACAAATAATAGTTGCTTAGGTTCATTCAGGTACTAAGCAACTTTTGTTTTCAACCTTAAAATTCTCACTGAGTGCTCAGTTCGATACCATTGAACCAACTTGGAATGTAGATGCAAGAAATTACCCAGTCAGCTTTTGTACTTCATACACGCCCTTATCGAGAAAACCAGCTATTAGTTGATTTGTTAACCGAGCACGATGGTAAGTTAGCGGCGCTGAGTTATGTGGGGCATTCAACTAAATCTAGTCGTAAAGCTTTACTACAACCATTTTTGCCAATTAATGTAACCTTAAAAGGGCAACATAACCTTAAAAATTTAATTCGTGTAGAGCCAATAGGAAAGTCTTATTTGTTGAAAAAAAATGCCTTATTCAGTGCATTTTATATTAACGAGTTATTGGTTAAATTACTGGGAGAAAACATTGCTTGTGATGAGCTTTTTCATCAATATAAAGCTAGCCTGCAGGCTCTAGCCCAATCAAGCAATATTGAAGTTTGTTTACGAGAATTTGAATTGATGCTAATGGAAGAGTTAGGTGTTTCTTTTGATTTCTCATTAGTATTTGAACATAGCGCTAAAGGCTTTTATTATTTGCCTGATGAAGGTTTTATTCCAGCTTACACTGCGTTAAAACAACCTTGTTATGATCGTTTACACTTATTAGCTATTGCTCAAAATGACTTATCAAGTCCTGAAATACTAAGTACATTTAAAGGTTTAATGCGACAGGTTATAAATCATTTACTTAACGGTGTGCCCTTAAATAGTCGAAAATTATTTAGTAAAAAAACTTAACAATATGTAAAGTATAGGCATGAAACATTTAGCAATTTCAAATGCTCAAATATAAACCAGAATATAAGAAGAGATTGAATATGAATGATATTTTATTAGGCGTAAATGTAGACCACATTGCCACATTACGACAAGCGCGTGGCACTAACTATCCTGATCCTGTTTATGCGGCTTCAGTTGCTGAACATGCCGGTGCCGATGGAATTACAGTACACTTACGTGAAGACCGTCGCCATATTCAAGACCGTGATATTTATGTATTAAAGCAAACCCTGCATACTCGTATGAATTTTGAAATGGCAGTTACAGATGAAATGCTGGACATTGCCTGTGACGTAAAACCAGTTTTTTGCTGCTTAGTGCCAGAAAAGCGAGAAGAATTAACCACAGAAGGCGGCTTAGATGTTGCTGGACAACAAGATAAAATAAACGCTGCTGTAGCACGTTTGGCCGACGCAGGTATTCAAACGAGTTTATTTATCGATGCAGACAAAGATCAAATTGATGCAGCGCTGCTCAGTAAGGCAACTTATATTGAGATTCATACAGGACAATATGCAGAAGCCGCGACTGAAGCAGAGCAGCAATTAGAGCTTGCGCGTTTAGTTGAAGGCATTGAATACGCTCATGGTTTAGGCTTAAAAGTGAATGCTGGACATGGCCTGAATTATTTTAATGTTAAGCCTATTGCCGCGATACCTGAAATTATTGAACTTAATATAGGTCACGCCATTATTGCTCGAGCTGTCATTGATGGTTTAGACAAAGCTATTCGAGATATGAAAAAATTAATGCTCGAAGCGCGTGGTTTGTCTTAATGTATTACTGTCGAGGTTATTAAGTTGTCAGTAGTTGGGATTGGAACTGACATTGTTGATATTCGTCGCATCGCTAAAATGTCTGGTAATGCACAGCAACGTTTAGCTAAGCGGATTTTAACTGACAAAGAGTATCAGCATTATTTAACCTTAAAACAGCCTGAACGGTTTCTTGCTAAGCGCTGGGCAGGTAAAGAGGCCGCGGCTAAAGCATTGGGGACTGGCATCGCTAATGGCGTATCGTTTCAACACTTTGAAATAGTGTCGTTAGCATCAGGTCAGCCGACTCTTGAACTTACTTTACAAGCCTTATCGTTAGCCAATAAATTAAAGGCAAGCTCTTGGCATATTTCACTTTCAGATGAAGTTAAATATGCTACTGCCTTTGTTGTGTTATCAAAATAGATACCGACCAGAGAGCAACTTTTCAAAGTATTTACTCTATTTGATAATAAATTTAGTCTTAGCAATCATTAATGTTCTATACTTAAATTACGCAGATTGAATTTTTTGAGCAGTGCTGTAAATTCAGGAGTTAAAATGGAGACGCAAAAGTACCCAATTGTAGATAGACGTGAAGAACCACCTGAGCGATCAGTTTGGTGGTCGAAGCTATCTTTAGCACAAAAATTTTCAGCGAGTAGTCTTGGAAAATTTGGATATGAGTTGTGCTTTGTTCGTAATAATGAAGGTCACAGTTTAGCGGTGCTAATGTGTAATTCTGGCGTTGCTGTTATTACTGAAGATGGTGATATTAATACCTCTCCCGATATAAAAATTAGATAATTTATTTACTGTTTTTTTATGTTTTCATCATTGATATAAGCACTATATTTTTTTGATAAAATCTACAGCATCCTCTAAAACCAAATCTATTTGTTCGAAAAATTCAAAAAATTCTGGCTGTAAATCATCTAAGCCAATACCTCGTTTTAATTCTGTTTCAAGTTCATGTGTGACTTTTCCTAAGCTAGGAACACCCGAATAACAACATGCGCCATTAAGTTTATGTATAAGCACTTTCAATTGTTCAATATCTTGAGATATAAGCGCTTCAGATATATTGAGCTTGCTTTCAGGTAAGCTATTAACCAAACCAACAAACATGTCTTTGGCTAGTATTTGTTTTTGTCCTGCTCTTTGTAAGGCGAGTTTCCAGTCGATAATTTTTGGTCTAGCACTGGAGATAGGTTCAAAGGTTGGTATAACCGGCTTTGGACTATTAGCAAGTAGGGTTGAATCACAATACTCATAAATACTATGATGCAACATGGCTTCATCTATTGGTTTGGTGATAAACGAGTTAAAGCCATTGCTGAGTATTTTATCTTTTTCTTCGCCAAATACATGAGCAGTAACCGCTATTATTGGGGTTTGTTCATTAAGCGTTTGCTGACGAATAATGCCTAATGCGGAAATACCATCAAGTACAGGCATTTGTATATCCATGAAGATGAGAGCAAACTTTTCATTTTGGCATAAGGCGACAGCTTCAGCACCATCAATAGCGGTAGTTACATCACTGACTTGTTCAAGTAATAGTTCTTTTATTAGCTTTAAGTTGGCTTCGTTATCATCTACCGCGAGTACTTTGATCGGTACTTTTTGCTCCGACACTTCAATAAGATTATGACCATGAATAATTGCTGTAGGCACCAATGTTTTACTTAAACGTTGAACTGTTATCGGCTTACTAATACAGGTTTTAGCACCACTTGAAACTAGGGCTTCATATAGGCTTGGTGAATTACTATTTATCGCTAAATGGACTGATGGAATAATATCTTTAAGTGCAAATAATAAGCTTTTCGCTTCATTAAGCGCCGCAGGGGTAACATCGTGACCTATTAATGCAAAGTCAAATGAAGAGAGGGCTGTTTTATCTTTTAGTATTTCCTCCAAGTCACTTCGTTGGCTAATCGATTTTGTTTTCATGTGCCAGTTTGCTAATATTTCGGTAGTTGCTAAACGACTTGCTGTATGTGGCTCGTAATATAATATTGACTTACCGATGAGGCTCTCAGGTGCTGATAATTGCATAGTTGGTATAGTGTTTAGCTCACACTGGAAGGTAAACCAAAAGGTAGAACCCTCACTCTCCATGCTTTCAAAACCAATATTGCCTTGCATTTCTGACACTAAACGCTGTGATATAACTAATCCTAAGCCAGTACCACCATAAATTCTTGTAACACTTTTATCACCTTGACCAAACGCTTCAAAAATTGAGTTTTGTTGAGGGCCAGGAATACCGATACCGGTATCTTGAACTGTTACTCTGATCTTATAAAGGTTGTTATCAGTAACGTTACCTTCTAGGTTGATATCAACCGCGCCCTTGTCAGTAAATTTAATAGCATTACTGGCTAAGTTAACCATGACTTGTTTTATTCGCATGGCGTCGCCAATAAGCGAGTCGGGTATTTGTGGACTGACACGCAACGATAATTCTATGTTCTTTTTATGAGCACTAGGCGCAAGTAAGGTCAGTGTTTCTTCAACAGACTCTCGTATTGAAAAAGGAATGTTTTCAATAATCATCTTGCCAGCATCAAGCTTAGAGAAATCTAAAATATCATTGATAATTGAGAGTAAACTAGCCGCAGAACGTTCTATCGTTTGCAAATGATCACGCTGTGTATCGCTTAGTGGTGTTTTTAATACTTGTCGCGTAAAGCCGATTACGCCATTAAGCGGGGTACGTAATTCATGACTCATATTAGCTAAAAATTCAGATTTAACTTTGTTGGCATCTTGAGCTTTGCGTTTGGCAATATCTAACTCGACGTTTTGAATTTCAAACTGCTCTAAACTTTCACGCAAGTCTATCGTGGCTTGATCAATACTACGCTGCATTTCATCTTGATAATCACCAAGTGATTGAGCCATGGCATTAACACCATTTTTTAAAAAGTTTAGCTCTCCCACAAGTTGACCACTGATACGGCTTTCGATCTTACCTTCTCTTATGCGGTCTATGGCTAAAACCATCGATGAAATCGGGCGGGTAACACTGTTAACGAGTTTTAATGCAAACAGGGTACTTATAATAAAACCTACGAGTAAAATAAAGAACACCGTAATTAACAATTGTTGCTGTGCATATTTAATGGTGCTGGTGTCAATTTGAATTGCGATGTAACCAACAATATTCATGTCGGAAGCAGTGGCAAAGTTTTGAGTGGTGAACTCATCAATAATAGGGGCGCGAAAAATCAGATAATTATCGTGGTCGTCATACTGTATTCGTTTGGGTAAACCTTGTCCTGGCTTTACCCGTAAAGTATGCGTATCTCCGTGATATGCACTGGTAACAAAAACTTGGTTGTCGTTTGTAAATATGGCAATGCTTTTGATAATGTCAGATTGGCTACGATGGCTAAAGCCTATTAAAGTTCTTAGGTTATCTCTTTTTTTCTCTCTTAATGCTTCAGCACTGCTAATAGCAAGTGGAGAAATAATGCTGGTAGCACGTTGGTAAATAAACTGGTCAAGTTCGCTATAGCGACTATAAGACAAGTAGCCAGCAATAATTAAACTGAGTATGACCGTCGGAAAGACTGTAAGTAAAATCACCCACTCTTTCAGGCTTATTTTATGCATATTTTTGCTGAACTTTAGTGTGAAATCTTTAAGTTAATAACGCTATAATGGCACAATTGAGACTAATACCAAATAGATAATCGTTCACTATGACAGCTAAAAGCTAATTTATGCTGTTCTTTAATGGCAAACTAAGATCGCTATGGCAAATTTTTTTAAAGCAAGCCCCAAAAAAACAAATATTAAATCACACATAACCTTGAAAGTAAGTCATTTAGATCATCAAGGTTGTGGCGTTGCTTTTTATGATAAAAAACCTATTTTTATTGAAGGTGCTTTACCTCATGAAACGGTTGAAGTGAAAGTTTTTGAGCAAAAAAGTAAGTTTTCTAAAGCGAAGTTATTGAATGTAATTGCCGCGAGTGCAGTTCGCACTGAAGTTAAATGCCGTCATTACTTCCAATGTGGGGGCTGTAACTTGCAACATATGGTTTATCAGCAGCAACTCGCATATAAACAGGACAAAATAACGCAATTATTTTCACGTCAGACACTGAATGATAATTTACCTTGGCAACCTCCTATTGTTAGCGAACCTTGGCATTATCGCCGCAAAGCAAGAATAGGCGTGCAATACAATAAACGCGGAGAGCCTATTATTGGTTTTCGTCAGCGCGAAAGTAGCCATTTAACCGAAATTAAGTCTTGCCCAGTATTGGTTGAAGCTTTTGCTGATATTTTTGTCGAGCTCAAAGCTGTTTTAACCAAAGTGTCAGGTAAGAATGCTGTGGGTCATGTTGAAGTTATTTCAGCCAATGAGAAGGTAGTAGTTGTTCGACAACTTGTTAACATTACCACGGCAGACAAAAAACACTGGGAGAGCTTTGCTCACAAAAATGGCTGGTTAGTATACTTTGATGACGGTAAAGCCGTTTTGCCATTACTCGAAGATAAAGCTTTAAACTACGCTTTGACAGATACCATAAATATTGGTTTTACTGTGAATGACTTTATTCAGGTAAATCATCTCGTTAATCAAAAAATGGTTGAGCAAGCTCAAGCTTGGTTAGCACTTGATGAAAGCGATGTGGTGCTAGACTTATTTTGTGGCTTAGGAAATTTTAGTTTACCGATAGCACAACAAGTTAATAGCGTTGTTGGTATTGAGGGAGTTGAATCTATGGTTGTAAAGGCGCAAGAAAATGCCTTGAAAAACAACCTAACTAATTGTCAATTTTACCAAGCCGATTTAAATAGCGATTGGCAAAACCAGTCATGGGTAAAACAAAAATATACTAAGGTTTTACTCGACCCAGCTCGTGCAGGAGCCTATCAAGCGTTAGTACAATTACTTACTTTTAAAGTCGATAAGATATTGTATGTTAGCTGCGACCCTGCTTCTTTAGCACGTGATGCAAAATTACTTATTGAACACGGTTATAAAATTGAAAAAATTGCCTTAATGGATATGTTTTCACAAACAAAGCATGTTGAAACTATGGTAATGTTTAGCTTATAACGCAAGTATAAAAATTGAATCAGAGGTAGGGAGTTCCATGGTTTCTGTACGTAAGTCGCATCACATGTCAAAAGCTAGTTTTGAACAATGGCTTGATGCGCTTGAATTAGATAATGACAAGAAAGCAGCATTAGAAAAGTTGTATTTGAAAGTCAACGGTTTATTTGATGATACGACTCCCTGTCAAACGAAATCTTTAGAGATGGTTGAAATACTATCGGCGTTAAACCTTGATACAGACTCGCTCTGTGCCGCTTTTATTTGTCCTTTGTATGAATACAACTGTATTAGTCTTGAGTACATCCAAGAAAATTTTTCCAAAAAAATATACTTGCTTTGCAAAGGTGTAAGCCAAATGGAGGCTATTAAAGCCTTACAGCAATCACAGTCAAGCCAAGTTAGCGCTAACCAAATTGATAATGTTCGCCGCATGTTATTGACTATGGTTGAAGATGTTCGTGCTGTTGTTATTAAGTTGGCAGAGCGCTTATGTCACTTACGTTTAGTGAAAAATAGCGACGAAGAAACCCGTGTGTTAGCGGCGAAAGAAACCAGTAATATCTATGCACCCTTAGCTAATCGTTTGGGTATTGGGCAGTTAAAGTGGGAATTAGAAGATCTCTCGTTTCGCTATTTACACCCAACAGTCTATAAAACAATAGCTAAACAGCTTGATGAGAAGAGGCTCGACAGAGAACAGTACATGACTGACTTTGTTAATAATATCTCTGAGCAGCTTAAATCTTCGGGTATTAAAGGTTGTGTTTATGGGCGACCTAAACACATTTATAGTATCTGGAAAAAAATGCAACAAAAGTCGTTGGATTTTGAACAGCTATTTGATGTGAGAGCGGTGCGCATTATTGTTGATGAACTACAGGGTTGCTATGGCGCATTAGGTTTAGTGCATACTAGCTGGAATCACTTATCGAAAGAGTTTGATGACTATGTAGCTACGCCGAAAAGCAATGGTTACCAGTCGATTCATACCGTAGTAATTGGCCCTGAAGGCAAAGCTATAGAAATACAAATTAGAACCCAACAAATGCATGATGATGCCGAGTTAGGTGTTGCTGCACATTGGCGTTACAAAGAAGGCAATGCTAGCGGTAAAACTTCAGGCTTTGACGAAAAAGTGAGTTGGTTAAGAAAAATTTTACAGTGGCAAGAAGATGTCTCAGAAAGTGGCGAGTTACTCGATGAATTACGTAGCCAAGTGTTCGAAGACCGTATTTATGTTTTTACTCCCAGTGGTGACGTAGTCGATTTACCCAGTGGCTCAACACCATTAGATTTTGCTTACTATATTCATTCTAATGTAGGTCATAGCTGTATTGGCGCCAAAGTATTTGGTCGCATAGTGCCCTTTACTCACACTTTACGTACTGGCGATAAAGTCGAAATACTTCGTAGTAAGTCTTTAAATCCAAGTCGTGATTGGCTAAACCCGAGCTTAAAGTATCTTCATACTTCTAGAGCCCGCGCTAAAGTACAACATTTTTTTCGTTTACTCGACCGAGATAAAAACCTCGCCGCAGGTAAAGAAATGTTAGAAACAGCGTTAGGTAAATTACACTTATCATTAGCAAAAGTAGATTTATCAGTCGCAACTGAGCGCTTTAATTTAACTACTAATGATGATCTATTTGCCGCGATAGGATCCGGAAATACCCGCCTGTTGCAAGTGGTTCATTGCTTACAACAGCAAGATGAAAAGTCAAAACCTGAAGTGGAAATTGATCCACAAAGCTTAATTCGTCAACCGCAACAAACAGATACACAAGCAGGCGATAGCAATGGCATTACTGTGTCAGGTGTTGGTAACTTGTTGACTCACATGGCTAAATGCTGCCAGCCAGTTCCAGGCGATGAAATTTTAGGTTTTATCACCCAAGGTCGAGGTATCTCAGTGCATCGGGTTGATTGTGATCAACTTGCCAACTCGCTTAACCAACAACCTGAGCGTGAAGTTGAAGTGCAGTGGGGCGGAAGCAGCAATAAAAGTTATCAAGTTAGCATTAATATTATTGGTGGTGATCGCCAAGGCTTATTGAGAGATATATCAACGATTATTTCTAATGAAAGAGTCAGTATTATTGGTATTGAAAGTAACACTGATAACGCTAAGCAAAGTATGAGCATGACAATTAAAGTTGAAGTGGCTAATAATGAAGCGTTAATGCGATTATTAGCGAAATTGAATCAGTTAGACGACGTTACTGAAGTTAAACGCTTATAGTCAGTTATTAAACTATGAAATAAATGAACGGCTTAATATCGCCCATCTAACTTTATATAAAAGTAAAGATGGGCATGAACTTACAGTAAATTAATTATTTAATATCAATAGGGTGATAACCTATTACGTGATTGCTCCTTTGGATTAAACTATTAAATTCATCTCTAATTTCTTTTGATTTTTCTTTACCTTCTTGTTTGTTAAAAGCTTGCATCCACTTGATTCCATCTGCAGATATTTCCCATTCCATGGATGAATAACCCTCTTCTAACGTCCATGCTGTAACCATATCCCATTCGCCACTTTGTAGCCTGACAATATAAGGTACTGGAGTTCCAGCTGTTTTAGATGCAGGAAAATAATGTTCTTTGATAATTTCCATCGCTCTATCGGCTTTTCCGGGTTTGAAATCAGTATAAGTGATAGATAGATATTCAACGTTTGCTAACTTTTTAGGTTTTTGTTCTTCTGCATCAGCTATAAACGACAATACAGTTAACAAAAAAGCTAAACTAATAATGATAGCTTTATTCATCTTTATATTCCTTTTGTAAAGTTTATGTTTCTACTGCATGTTTAATCACTCCACAAGCTTAGTACAAAAAATACACAATAACGAATTGCCAATATGTAAACGCTAATGAATGTAATATAGTTGCTTATTATGATGAAGTTGGATGCTACGCTAATTACAAAAAGTAATACGTACATACCTTTTAGGTAAATAATCAGGATATTAAATAATGTTGAACGATAAGCCCTCAATACAAAAACTACGCTGGATCATGTCTGAATTGCGTAATCCTGAAACGGGTTGTCCTTGGGACTTAAAGCAAACTTTCGCCTCTATTATTCCGCATACGCTTGAAGAAGCATACGAAGTAGCTGACGCCATTGAGCAAGAAGAATTTACTGAGTTGGAAAAAGAGCTGGGTGACTTATTGTTTCAAGTGGTGTTTTATAGCCAACTTGGCGCGGAAGAAAAGCGTTTTGATTTTGACAGCGTAGTCAGTGCTATTTGTGAAAAGTTAATTCGCCGTCACCCACATGTTTTTGCCAACAGTGACTTTCAATCAGATGTCGAAGTTAAAGCCAATTGGGAAAATGAGAAAACAAAAGAGCGTCAGCAAAAAAACAAAGACACTAATTTAAGTATATTGGCTGATATTCCACGTAATTTACCGGCGTTATCACAAGCAGCAAAAATTCAAAAACGCTGTGCACATGTCGGTTTTGATTGGGACAATATTGATGATGTTTTTGCTAAAGTAGAAGAAGAAGTTTTAGAGGTTAAAGCTGAACTGCATCGAGATGACAACGCTTTAGCGGAAGAGTTAGGTGACTTAATGTTTGCCGTGGTTAATTTATGTCGTCATGCTAAACAAGACCCAGAGGCGTTATTGCGCCAAGCGAATAATAAATTTACTAAGCGCTTTCATGGTGTTGAAGCACAAGTGAATAATGCCGATAAAAGTATAGAGCAACACACGCTAGATGAACTCGAAACGTTTTGGCAGCAAGTCAAAGTGTCTGAAAAATTATAGTACTACAACCATTTATAAAACTGCATCGTGAGGTAAAAATGAATACACACCCTAACTTGGTCGACTGTAAACTAACACTCAGTAATAAAGTGGTTACCTTGACCTTTAATCGTCACGATGTGCGTAATGCATTAACGGGCACTTCAATAGCAGATGATATTGTTAACACGGTTGAGTGGATTAATAAAACCCCTGACATAGCAGTGCTGATCATCACAGGTGCAGGCTCTGCTTTTTCTTCGGGCGGCAATATAAAAGATATGGCTGAGCGCGCTGGCGATTTTGCTGGCGATGTACAAGCACTAGAAAGACGTTATCGAGAAGGTATTCAACGTATACCTTTAGCACTACATAAACTGGAAGTTCCGGTGATTGCAGCTGTAAACGGCCCTGCAATTGGCGCAGGCTTTGATATTGCCAATATGTGCGATATTAGAATTGCCTCAACCAAAGCCAAGTTTGGTGAAACTTTTGTTAATTTAGGTATTATCCCAGGTGATGGTGGTGCATGGTTTATGCAACGCTTAATTGGATATCAAAAAGCCGCAGAGCTAACCTTTACTGGACGTGTTATTGATGCACAAGAAGCCAAAGAAATAGGTGTTGTTTTAGAGGTTGTCGAGCCAGAAAATCTCATCGAAAAAGTGAACCAACTTGCCAATGAAATGGCCGCTAAGCCAGTCGCCTCATTAAGGTTAACAAAGCGTTTAATGAAATTGGCACAACGCACAGAGTTACCCGATTTTCTTGATATGTGCGCTGTATTTCAGGGTATGTGTCATAACAACCCTGAACATTTAACAGCCGTAAATACCATGATTGAGAAACTGACAAAATAAGGTTATATCGGTGAAATTGCAAAAATTAAAGCTAACGCTAAAATCTTGAACAGAAGCTTTCACCGACATTTTTTAATATAAACTCTATCACTCAAAACCAAATAAAATAAATTGACTTTTTTGAGCTGAAATATCTATGCTAAAGCACTTGTTAATTGCTCAATAAAATTATCTATATCTGCTTTATCAATATCTAAATGTGTAACGAGTCGCATTGGGTTGCCAGTGGTTAGTAATATACCATCCATTTTAAGCTGTGCCACTAGGCCTGTTATATCTATTTCTTGAGCAAAGGTTGCAAAAACCATATTAGTTTCCACGTGCTCAAGGTTAACTGAAACATTAGGTAGCTGATTTAAAGCGTTAGCCAAATATTTTGCATTATCATGATCTTGTTGTAACTTTTGTGGATTTTGTTGTAGTGCTATTTTAGCAGCTGCGGCGATAATACCGGCTTGGCGCATACCTCCACCAACTACTTTCCGCCAGCGTTTAGCACTTTTTATTAACGCTTCAGAGCCTAATAATATTGACCCTATTGGAGCACCAAGTCCCTTTGATAAACATATCGACATTGAATCTACATGTTGGCAAATTTCAATAATATCAACATTTAATGCCGTGGCAGCATTATAAACGCGAGCACCATCTAAATGTAATGCTAAGTTATTTTGTTGCGTAAATGTGCGTGCCTTGGCCATATATTCTAAAGGTAGCACTTTGCCATTAATGGTATTTTCAATGCTCAGTAATGTGGTGCGAGCAAAATGAGAATCATCAGGCTTTATTGCTGCCGCCAGTTTTTTAAAACATAGCGTACCGTCTTTTTCATTAGCAATTGGTTGTGGCTGAATTGAGCCTAAAACCGCCGCACCACCACCTTCAAACATATAGTTATGTGCCTGTTGGCCACAAAGATATTCATCACCACGTTGACAATGTGCCATCAAGGCTAATAAATTTGCTTGTGTACCTGAACTGCAAAACATGGCACTGGCAAAACCGTGGCGCTTAGCCGCCCAAGATTCAAGTTCATTAACGGTAGGATCATCACCGTAAACATCATCACCTACTTCTGCGTTTGCCATCGCAGTACGCATTGCTTTGCTGGGCCTTGTTACCGTGTCAGAACGAAAATCAATCATGGTTAGCCTTTTTAATTAATGTGAAATAAACAGAACTTTAATAGGGTGCTGTAATACCATTTATCCTGAATATAAAAAAGGCATCATGTTGATGCCTTTATTTTAGTTATTTATGTTGTGCTTATTCTTCTGGAAGCTCAGCATTGTGATAAATATTTTGTACGTCATCACAATCTTCAAGCATGTTGATGAATTTTTCGAAATTAGCTAAGTCATCTTCACCAGAAATTTCAGTATAAGTTTGAGGTACCCAGGTAATTTCTTCTACTTCAAGTTCAACATCAGCCATGTTTTCTGCAAACTCAGTTTTTAGTTTAAAAAACTCAGTATGCGGTGCATAAACAGTAATAATGCCGTCTTCAAGCTCGACATCTGTAACGTCGATATCTGCCATCATTAAATTTTCTAATATAACTTCGTCATCTTCACCTTTAAAAGCGAAAACAGCTTGATGATCAAACATGTGAGAAACTGTGCCTGATGAACCAATTTTCGAATAAGTTTTGGTAAAACATTGACGAACATCTTTAATAGTTCGGTTACCGTTATCGGTTAAACAATCAATAATTACCATACAATTGCCCGGACCAAAGCCCTCGTAGCGTGATTCAACATAATCTTCGCCGCCAACACCTGTAGCTTTTTCTAATGCTTTTTCAATAACGTGAGTAGGCACTTGATCTTTTTTCGCTTTTTCAATAGTGCGACGCAAAGAAAGGTTACCATCGGGGTCTACACCACCATTTTTCGCTAATACGTAGATTTCTTTGCCGTATTTTGAATAAACTTTAGTTTTTTGGCCTGCAGTTTTAGCCATTGATAATTTACGGTTTTGGTATGCTCTGCCCATCTGAATTCGTCTCGTAGCTGATGATTAAAATTTCTATGCATTAGATTCTAACGGGTAGCGTCTGCTATTTCTAGTGCTGAGCCCATTTGAGCTTTCAAATTGCAAAATAACATGTAAATATTTAGCTAAATTAATACCAGAACTTATTGGAGAGAGTGTTGAATATAATTTTTGTCGCCGATATTTTTGGCGTTACCGAAGAATTCAACCATTTATGTCGACAGGTTACCGCGAATATTGAAAGGTTATTCGACGAAAATCACTCACTAAATGTAAAATATCACCTAATTGGCCCTTATCAACATGACATGAGCAAATTTCTTTGTGAACAAGAGGCTTATCAGTATTTTATTCAACATGTTAACTTGGACGGTTATGTAAATGTGCTTGAACAGCAAGTTTCAGCTATTTCTGGTCCTAAAATATTGATAGGTTTTAGTGTTGGGGGAGTGCTGTTTGGCAATTATGCTCTCAAAGTAATATTGAGCATTGCTTTGGTGCTTATTGTTTTTATAGTAGTCAAATTCGGCATATGACCCAATTAACACCTAAAATCCCCATGAGATTAATTTTTCCTAGCAAAGAATCACACTTTTCGGTTGAGGAATTGGCTTTGCAGTTGCAGGAAAAGCCAACGATTACTATAGATAAAAGTGATTTTTTACATGGTTTTATGAATAAGTTGTCGGATAACTATCATCCAACGGCTTACCAGTACTATTCACAAAAACTTGCTGAGTTAGTGATTGAATCATGGCTAAACAATATAAATACGCCAATTAATGGTAAATAGACAAACCTAACTCTTGGGCTAAACTCGCCACTAAGTTTGTGCCTATAACCGAGTTACCAAAAGAGTTTAAAGGCGGGCTCCAAGTACAAATAACGCCATAGTTAGGTACTACGGCAATAACCCCGCCACCGACACCACTTTTAGCTGGCAAACCGATAGAGAAAGCAAACTGACCCGATTGATCGTACATACCGCTGGTTGATAATATAGCGTTAACACGATGAGCATCTCTTGGGCTGCAAATAACTTTATTAGTTAGCGGATCAACGCCTTTGTTTGCTAGAAAAAGCAAGCTAGTCGCTAGTTGCTCACAGCTCATGGCCACCGAACATTGGGTAAAGTAATGACTTAATAAATCGGGTATTTCAGCCTGAATATTACCAAAACTTTTCATCAAATAAGCCAATGCCGCGTTTCTATTGCCATGCGCCAATTCAGATTGATAAACATGATTGTCGATAAACACGGTGTCGTCATGTGCTAATTTTCGCATAAAACTTAAAAATGCTAATTTACTTGCAGAGAAATGGCTTGTTAGAACATCAGCAACTAATAATGCGCCGGCGTTTATTACTGGATTTCTAGGAATACCTTTTTCCCATTCTAATTGAATAATAGAATTAAAGGGCTGGCCTGAGGGCTCCATATTCACGCGTGTCCATAAGTCATCGCCAATACGTTTCATTGCCATCACCAAACCGAATACCTTCGAGATACTTTGTATCGAAAAAGGTTCTTGATAGTCACCTGCGCCCGCCGTTTTTCCATCAATAGTGGTGACACAAACCCCCATTTTTTTGGCACTTACTTCTGCCAAGGCAGGAATGTAATCAGCGACTTTTCCCTGAGTATAAAAGCCTTTTTGGCCAGCGATTAAGGTTTGTAATTTTACCTGTAAATTAGAAATGTCTTTTATCATATAGCGGACTTGTTGAGCCTTGAGAAACTTGAAAATAAACCTGAAGGGTGTTCATTATGCACAAAAAGCGTTGAATACCCAATGCTTTGTCAGCTTTGATTTTTTAGGCGGAGATATGAATTACTCTTTATATTATTTACTTGTCTTGCCAAGGTGAGGTTTTTACTGTCTTTCTAGCGCTATCAACGTCAGCTAAGCTATCAATTGTGAATTTTACTTAGCTGCGTTGTTAATGAAAGGGTGACATTATTCATTAAACTGCTGATACGTATAGAAGCTATCATAATGAATAATGTCTTTGTGTTATTCAACGTCCCACTGACTAATTGAGATATGTTTTATTTCAATTAAAAAGTTTATGGTTTCGTTGATTGTGCTTGTTATATTAACAATCATGTAAAACTCCTAGTATTTGAAGTGTGAGTATTAATCAGATAACTCTGTTGCAGACTCAACTTGCTCAAGTGGTAAAAGTTGTTTAATTTTTCGTAAGTTACTTACTGTAATTTCGTTGTTATCAATTTTAACAGCAAGTTCGAAGTCGGTTAATGCCGCATCTAATTGATTTTTTCTATATCGAGCTACACCACGGTTACTGTAGTTTAATGCAGTTAAATAGCGCACTTTATTGCTTTGGCGTTTTACTGACTCTAAGCTAGAAATAGCTTCAGTACAGGCTGATTCTGACTTATTGCTATGTGTAAAATCTGATTGCAAGTAAGCCACACATAAATTCATTTTATTGGCATAAAAGTCTTGGCTTTTTTCACTAGCAGTTAACTTCTTTATTCCTGACTCTACTTTACCTTGTGCTAAGTCTGTAGTGCCTATAGCACCTTTAACAATCGCAACTTGAAATATCGAGTCGCTGGCTAAAGTTGAATGGCTAGTGCTTAATAATAAAGTGGCTAATAGTGCGTTTGTTAAAATAGTCTTTTTCATTGTGCTTTCTCTATATTAGTTGCGTATCAAGTTGATACAGCATAAATATAAAGATCTGTTCCCTTACTGACAAACGATTAGAATACATCTATCAAGTGAATATAATTCACTTGTACTTCAATAGTTTAAAATTACAAGTTGAATTCATTGTTCCGATAAAAAATAAAAATTAATTGAGGTAATGAACAGGGAGGGGGCATGGATGATGAGTGAGTCAATAAGGTTGTACAAAAAACAAACCTTATTGACACTACTTTGGTGATGGGCGTAAATGTTAAATTGAAAAGCTTTCTTTTACCCATTTTGCAAATAACGTTAATTCAGCATGGTTATCCATATTTTCATGTTGAATAAGATAATATTTATCATTGGTATTTAATTCTTCGTCAAATAATTTTACCAATAGTTGTTCGCTGAACCAAGCTTTACTCATTGGCAAAGGCACGAGTGCTATGCCCATGCCTTGTTGTGCCGCTCTTGCAACACCAAACATACTATCAAACTGAATGATCTGCTTAGGATCGAAATCATCAATGCTATTTTTATCAGCCCATTGGTGCCAAGACCAAGGGCGAGATCTATGTAAAATTAACGGTGTAGTTTTTAAGGCGGCAAAGCCAGTGTTCTTTAATTTTTTATACAGCCTTTTATTACATGCAGGGGCATATCGAATAGGGAATAACTCTTCGACTATTTTCGCATTGGGTTTGCCATTAGCAAGTACGATTGATAAATCTGCTGACTGTGATGGCTCACTACCTGATTTAACTGTTTCAAGTTGTAAATTAATCGTAGGGTTGTTTTCAGACCATTGTGAGAGACGAGGAATAAATAATTCACTTGCAAAAAATTCAGGCAAACTAATGACAATAGTTTGATTTTGTTGCTTTTGGGTGAATTCAGTTATGGTCGATTCTAATTGGGTAATGATCGGTTGAATCGATTGGTAAAATTGCTTTCCTGCACTGGTAAGCTCGATAGTTCGGGTACCTCGATTGAACAAAACGATACCTAATTGTGTTTCAAGTTGTTTTATTTGATGGCTAACGGCTGAGGGTGTTAAAAATAATTGTGATGCTGCATGTTTAAAGCTTAAACATTTTGAGGCTACGCAAAATGAGCGTAGGCCCCGTATAGGAGTTTGGATAGGCATAGTTTACATTTTATTTATGAAGACAAAGCTTAACTGCAAAACTCAAGCCGATTTTTAAGTTGTTGTATATAAAGGTTTTATTGTATTTATGAGTCTAAATGATGCTTTTGAGTGCACCATAATAGTGTGCTTGCACCAAAATATTGTCATTAATCAAAGGGTAAAAAAAAGGACATCATAAGATGTCCTTGAAATGAAACAAAATTAACTATGTAAAGTACGTTTTGTAGAATCGGGGGAGATCCAAAAACAAGTTCATCTTAGGGGCATTTTTGACTATCGGCAAACGAGATAAATTCATTTAACAGCTGAATTAATTTCATGCATTAGCCGTGTATATTTATATGAAAGGCAATGTTAAGCGAGTGGTATTTTATCTTTTACTTTATTAACTTTTTAAAATGAAAGTCAGTTTCTATTATTCACGGATAATTTAGACAAAATAAGTTAGCTCTAGGGGTTTTCCCCTGTATTCACTAGGGACTGATCCTCATAGTAAGCCATGTTGAAATCGCGTTAAATGAAGGTGTTCATAAAATATACTTTCAGAGATGGGTGGATACAAAAGATGAAAACACTAATTAAAAATATGGCATTAACCATGTCAATCGCAGGTATCAGTCTAAACGCAACAGCTGCGGCAGTTATTGGCTCTCAATTAGAACAACAATTAAAAAATATGACAGCCACTGACAGTGCAATGGTAGTCGTGTCTTATGACCAACTCGATGCACTAACCACATCGCAGTTACAAAACTTACTAAACATAGGTTTAGCGCAAGGCGTTCAATTTCAATCATTACCTATTATTGGTGTGATGGCAAGTCCCGCTCAAATTAATCAATTAGCTGCTATGCCAGGTGTTCGTTCAGTTTTTGCAAACCGTACACTTGAGTATTTTAACGCAGAAGCACGTGAAATAACGGGCGTGGAAAAGTTACAATCAGACAGTTTTGCCGCTAATAATGGTATTAAATTTACTGGTAAGGGCGTTACAGTTATTGTTAACGATTCAGGCATTGATGCAACGTTAGATGACTTAGAATATGGCACTAAAGTGGTTGAAAACGTACAGGGCGTTACTCATGCACAAGCTATTTCATTAACGGGTGTTGATGGTATGTGGATTGAAGGCCAGCTCAATACCGATTTAAATGTAGGTCACGGAACGCATGTTGCGGGGACTGTTGGTGGTTGGGGTTCACACTCTGACGGTAAATACAAAGGTGCTGCTACCGGTGCCGATATAGTTGGTTACGGTTCTGGTGCTGGCCTTTCTATTTTAGATGCGTTGGGTGGTTATGACTATGCAATTAGCAATGTTTGGGATTTTAATTCTCCTATTCGTGTTATGAGTAACTCTTGGGGCTCAAGTGGTAAATATGAACCCGCAGGTCCTATTTCATTAGCGTCTTATAAAGCTCACAAATTAGGTATGATTTCAGTATTTGCTGCTGGTAACAGTGGTGCAGGCGAAGACACACATAATCCTTATGCACAAATTCCATGGGGTATGTCCGTTGGTGCAGGTACTAAAGCCGGTGACTTGATCGATTTTTCATCACGCGGAAAACGTGGTGAAACAGGTGATTTTACTATGCCTGACGGTTCATCTTGGACTTATATAAACGAAGTAACTATTGTTGCTCCGGGTGTAGATATTATTTCGACCCGTGCTAAAACGAACCTAGCCTCTAATGGCGGTGAGGCGGATGTTGGTGTTATCGAGAATGAATACTTACCTTTCTACACCATGATTTCTGGTACTTCTATGGCAACACCTCATGTTGCTGGCATCATTGCACTTATGCTAGAAGCAAACCCGAACTTAACACCTTTACAAATCAAACAAATTATTAAAGAAACTGCCACCAACATGCCAGGTTATGAATCTTGGGAAGTGGGTGCAGGCCATGTAAATGCTTATGCCGCAGTAGCTGGAGCATTAGGTTATGACGAGCAAAATAGTGCTACGGTAAATAACCTTACCGAATTTAATGCTAATGCTATTATTATCGATGATACTGCACCTGAAGCATTTGAAGTGTTATTTACACCAGTAGGCGAACCTGATGTTTATGTATTTAACGTTGCTGAAGATGCTGCTTGGATCAGTGCCTCTTCTGAAACGCTTGCCAATCTAGTTAAACTTAAATTAGAAGCGCCTGATGGCACCGTTTATTTTGGTAACTTAACCACACCAGTACTAAGCAGCACCATGCGAGTTTCTGCTCCTGCACAAGCTGGCGAGTGGAAATTATCTGCCTTCGGTATAACCTCACTTTCAGGTGTACAAGCAGACCCTACAGGCGCATCCAATGGCCCAGGGATTCCTGAGTATGTTAGCGGTGAAATTTCAATCCTGACCTCTGGTGGCTATGAAGGCTTGAACGATATTGCCGGTCATCCAGCTGAAAAAGCGATAGAGTTTGCTGTAAGTGAGCGTTTAGTTGATAGCAAAAATGACCGTGTTTATCGCCCTGATGCTTACTTAAAGCGTAGAGATTTAGCTAAATTTTTAGTGATGGGTATGTCGATTAGACAGCAACGTGATTTATTGAATGAACAAAAAACAGCATTTACTGATGTAAGCAGTCAATACGCTCCTTTTGTTGATGCAGTAACAACGCTTGGCTCTGCGCTAAAAGATAGAGTACAAAACCAATGGCCAGTTATGTTATCTAATGGTAGTGAATTTGCTCCACGAAAAAATGTGAGTAAACAAGAATTAGCTTACTCATTAGTACAAGGCCTAGGATTAGAAACACAAGCATTAAACTTTTCTGGTGAGATAACGGTTGATTACAACGGTGAGCGCATTGCTGTGATGGACTCAAGTTCTGTAACACCTGTCTTAAAAGGTTATGTACAAGCTGCTATCGATATGTCATTAATCGGTGTACGTTTTGCACTTGAGCAAGGACCTTACGACTTATCACCAACAGTAGTTGCTTACTTTGAACCAGCTAATAACATTAAGCGTGGTGATTATGCCGTTATTATTGGTCGAGCATATGATAGCTACTTACGTTAATTGTTAGCTTTATGAAGAGAAAACCAGCCTGATTGTAGGTTGGTTTTCTCGCTACTAAATGCTTGCTAATTTAGTAAATTCAACGTAGTTTCTGTTAATAGAGTCATAAAACAATCTGAGTTAACTAGCAGATTCGTATCTAGAGGAAAAAAGATGTTGAACAACAAAAATATAACGATTAAATTTATGGCCACAATTGCCATTTTTTTTAGTACCTTATCTTTCGCTTCCCAATCATTATCGGTCGACGTGAAGGGTAATAAAGTAGAAGTTATTGTTCATTTACCCGGTGATATTTCAGCAGACCTTACCTTACAATTTGAAAATGCAGTTGGCCTAACTAAAGATAGTTTAGGGTTAAGTGCAGAATTAATCGATGTTACCTCATTAGACATTCTTGACCGCTTACCTAGTGGGCTAAATATTTCCCCTGCAGCGGCCTTCCCAATGATGATCACCATTGAACCTTCAGCGAATACCGGTTTTTCGTTCTCGGGTGTTGCGTCAATAGATCTACATACTCATAACCTAGAATATACAGCGGGCACACCTTTTCGCTTCTTTAAAGCACCATTAAACGGGGATTTTAAAGATATTACGGAGACCTTAGGCTCTGGAAGTTTGCGTACTCGTGGTTCTACAGGTCGATTTTCTCAATTTATTATTGTGGCTGACTTACGTGCACCTCTAGTAGTTGTTCAACAAAAACTTAATGATTTACAAACTGCGCTAAATGAATTTTCTCCGCAAATAAATGCGGCGGTTTATTCCGAATTATTACAAGATGTTAACGATATTAGTCAGTTGATATCTACACAAGATTACAACACTGCAAGTAATAAAGTTAATGAGTTTAATCGTCGTATTAACGACAACCGTGGTATTAATATTCCAGATGTATGGCGTTCAAGCCGAGATATTCGTAATATTGCCGGTGAGTTGATGGCATTCTCAAAAACCTTGCGATTTAGTTTGCGTTTAATTAAGTAACGCAATCATTTTTTTATGTTGAAGGTGTTATTATGCCAGCTAGAATTACCGTTTGTTATCCTAACCAACCAGCAGTAGAAAGTTTTCTTTACGAAGACAGTGGTTACCGTTTAGGGCGCTCAAATGAATGTGAACTTTTATTAGATCATCCTACGGTTTCTCGCCAACATGCTAAAGTTGCGCATACAAATAAAATTTGGCAACTTAATGATGAGCGCAGCCGCAACGGTACAAAAGTCAATGGTATTGCCATTACTCAGTCCACTTTAAATACTGATGCATTAATTTCGATTGGTGAATTAGACTGCTTATTTGAAACGAAATCATCTGAACAGCTTGATGCTATTATTACACATAATCAATGGCGTTTATCCAATAGTCAATCACCAATATCAACCTCTTTAACAGAACACTTACAAGACAATTTATCGGCACAATTACAAAATATCATTATGTTGACGGGCACACAGCGTGGCATTATTTTATTGGGTGATACTCTGCAAACCTTAAGTGTTAGCATTGCTCATGGCATGCAATTAGCTGATTTTAAATTAGCTAATTTCGAAGGCAGTGTCGGCGCTATTACTCGTTGCTTTGAATCTGGGCAAGCAATAATTGCCATGGATGTTACTCGCCATGAACTGTTAAGATCACGTAAGAGTATAGAAACCAAAAAAATATCCGCATTAGCCTGCATCCCCTTGTTCTATGAAGATAAAGTTGTTGGTGTTGTTTACACTGACAGTAAAATATCTGATAAAGTACTCACTGAATTAGATATCGAAATTTTAAGCACCATGAGTCAGCAAATTCAAGCATCAGTTCAAGCAATATTACTGCAACAATCGATTGATTCGTTGCAAGATATTCTCGAAGGTGACTCAATACGGATATCAGGTATAAAAGACGCTAGTTTGCTTAATTTGTGTCATTAAATTTTATTAATAAATAGGCTGTATGAGCACTCCTGAAAAGCCAAAATTAATTAAGCCTGTTGAAGTATCACAACAGACAACACAAATAATTCAACCTGACAATTCACTGGCAATTGGTGAATGTCTTGTCGGTCGTTTTGTGATTAAAAACCTACAAGGTAGAGGTCGTTATGGCTGTGTTTATAGCGCGTATGACCAGCAACTCGATGCCGTTATTGCCATCAAAGTACTTGATAAATCCCTTAGCCAAAATACAAAAAATTTAGCTGATTTTAAAAATGAACTATTATTAGTTCGTCAACTTAGTCATCCCAATATTATTCGTGTCCATGAATATTATCAGCATCAAGATTTACACTTCTTAACCATGGATTGGATAGAAGGGGGGAGCTTAGAAAAAATTATTACTAATCAAACTTTGTCTATCAAGCAAATTCAAAGTTTTATTGAACAATTACTGAGTGGTCTAGCTTTTGCGCAGCAAGCGGGCGTAACGCATAAAGATATTAAGCCCGAAAATATTATGATAGACACGTCGGGTCGGCTCTATATCGCTGACTTTGGCCTTTCGGTGTTGAATAAAGAAAGTGTTGCGGCCAGTGTGATGGGCACGCCGCACTATGCGCCACCTGAATATCTACAGTCAGGTAAAATTAATACCAGTACAGATTTATATGCTGCTGGTATTGTTATATTCCAACTCTGTTGCCATTGCTTACCGTTTAATGGTGATTCAATAGATGAGCTAATAGAAAGCAAGTTACTCAATAAAGCTAAATTTAACCCAAAGCATGCGGAACTTAATACTCTAAAATCCTGGTTGTTATCGTTAATTTCAGCTCATAGTGCATCACGCCCAGTAAATATCGCACTGGCTGAGCAGCAATACATAGCATTAACAACGGACAAAAAAACATTAAGTAAAACCTCAGTGTTTTATGGTGTTTTTGCATTTTTTCTGGTTGGGGTTTTTATTACAATTTGGTTTTATAATTTACCAAAAGTAATCAAGTCGAGTGCCAAAAATCACTACGCTGTAGCTATCTTGCCAACGTTGACCAAAGATGAAGAATTTGATCAAACATTTGCTAATTATTTAAATTATCAATTAAGTGAAATTACAAACTTACGAGTAATCGAGCAATCGAGGCTGAAGCAATTATTAGTGCAACTTGGCATAAAGTTGCCATTAGATGACAACAAAATTGAGTTAGTTACTGATCTACTACAAGTAGATATGCTGATTAGCCCACAAACTTTTATCGCGGGTACGCAAGCGAAAGAAATACAGTTTGAACTAATCTTTGTTGATGGCTTTAAAATCCATCGTGAAACGATACTTCGACAAGATTTTGATGAAAATAACTGGCAAAGTACATCGGTCAATTTTATTGATAATTTTAAAAATCGCTTAGCTTTAAAATCTAACTCTACTCCTGCCTTGTCATATGATCCTAATCCTCTGATTGACTTGTTTGCTATTAAAGCTTTTATTGCACAAGGTGATTTTAAAAGTGCACAACAAGCGTTAAGCCCAATACTGACTAAGAACCCTGAGTCAGCGCAAACTTGGCTACAACAAGGTGAACTTAATCTAGCACAAAATTTAATCATAGAAGCTGAGCAAGCTTACGGTAAGGCTGCTCAGTTTAGTACGGCGAATTCTTTTACGGCAAAACTAGCAAGTGCTCGATTAAATGATTTAGCAGGTAAAGTTGAGCAAGCGCAATCTGACTACTTAACCTTAGTAAATGCCTTTCCCTATAATACTGAACTGAAAGTGATGTTGGCGGAGTTTTATTTTTTAATTGAGCAGCATAAAAAAATGGAATCTCTATTACTCGATGTAGTGAACATTGATGAAAATCACCCAAAGGCATGGTTTATGCTGGGCAGAGCAGCATTTTTACAAGGAAATTTGGAAAAAGCCCAGAATGAATATTTTGTTAAAGCGCTAATCATCGCAAAAAAACTAAAAAATCATTATAAAGTAGCTGAAGCATTAAATGCTTTTGGTGTGGTGTATAACCAGTTAGGAGAAACCAAATTAGCTTTTGATTATTACCAAGAAGCGTTAGCGACAAGAAAAGTAATCGGTGATTTGGTCGGCTCGGCTACGACGATGACCAACCTTGCAGCGATGCATTTGGCGATTGGTGAGTATCAAGAAACTGAGCAATATTTAAAAGAAAGTTTAGAAATTTATCAGCAGTTAAACGATCAAGAAGGTCTCTCAAATACATACAATGAGCTAGGGAAATTGGCGGAAGAACAAGCCTTGTACCAAATTGCTTTAGAAAACTATCGCCATGCCTTAAATATTCGTATCGATTTAGGTAACTTAATGCTGCAAGCAGAGAGTATGAACAATATAGGGTATAGCTACTTTATGTTGCTTGATCCTGAGAATGCATTGGTTTACTGGCGTCAATCAGAGCAGTTATATCAGCAAATCCAATTTCCAATTGGCATTATTCATGTCAGACAAAACTTAGGTCAGTTGGAATTAGCAAAAGGTAATTGGCGTAATGCCTATCATCTTTTTAACAATACATTAGCAGACGCGAATCAACTGAGTAGTACGGAAGAATCGCTGGTATCGCACAGTTACCTCACTAAACTGGCATTTTTACAAGGTAACTTTCAATCGAGTATTATCGAGTTGACAGCGCTATATTCGGAAGCAGAGCAATTGCATGATGTTAGAGCTACAGCGCAACTCGGGCTTTGGTTGGCTGATTGGTCTCTACAATTAGGTGATGTTAAACAAGCTGAAGAACATCTAGCGAAAATTAGCACAATTGTCTCAACTTATGGCAATAAAGAATACAAAACGACTTACCATTTTTTAATTAGTCAGGACCAAAATAATGTCACAAACACGTCGTTTACTGCTAAGTACGTTGTTACTGATCACGCACACCAAACTATTTATATCCGCCAGTTAATACAGCAAGCGAGAGATATTTTACGTGCCGGAAATCAAGATATTAGTGCTAATTTGACGCTATTGGCTGAAATAGATTTTGGACTCTATCAGTATCAGTATATCGAGTATTTAGAGCTATTAGCTGTGCAACAATATTATTCACAGTCGTGGACTGATTTAAAAAGTACTTTACGCGAAGCAGACCTTTTATTAAGAAAAATGGGCGATTATTGGCGAAGCTTTCAATTTGATCGTTTACGGGCTCAATTAGCGATCGCAGAGCAGCAAGATCCAGAAAAATATCACGAGACTGTCAGTAAAAAACTTAAAAATTTAATGACTAATTTACCTACTGAAATGTCGTCAAACTTCTTGAAAAAACAAGATTACTTTCAATTAAATGACTCGCTACAGGAATTACTGCGTTATGAGCAATAATATGGATATGACTAAGTTGGTTGCACAACTTAATGAAAAGCAAAAGCAAATATCCCAGCAATTATATATTGGTAACGAGCAAATGCGCGGCTTAGCTAAGCGGGTATGGCGAGTACAAGAAGATGAACGTAAACATATTGCCCGAGAATTACACGATGGTGTAGGGCAACTTCTAACCGCTTTGATCAATCAATTACAACAAGTACAAAAGGGCGATCCAGCAATAGCATTAAGTGAAAGTATTGATTTAGCGCGCCAAGCCTTGTCTGATACTCGGGTTATTTCTCGTCTAATGCGACCAAGAATTTTAGACGATCTTGGCCTTATCCCCGCTTTAGAATGGTTAGTGAGAATAATGGGTGAGCCAGAAGAGGCAGAAATTGAATTTCATCATCAGATAAATACCGAGATAGATAGCGATACGCAAACCTTAGCTTTTCGTGTCATACAAGAAGCTCTAACTAATGCGATTAAACATGCTCAAGCTAAAACTATTACCCTAAATGTAATAGCAACAAGTAAACTGTTAATGATCAAAATAGCAGATGATGGTGTTGGTATGCCTCTTGGTACAGAAGATAACCCAGATGGCTTCGGCTTGGGCGCTATGCGAGATAGGGTCAGTGCTTTTGGTGGCCAGTTAACCATTAATTCATCACCTAACCAAGGTTGCGAAATCAAGGTTTTAGTGACAGGAAGAGAAATGTCATGATCAGCGTACTTATTGCCGACGACCACACTATTTTACGCCACGGTCTGGTGAGCTTATTAAGCAAAGATGAAAAAATTCGTGTGGTAGCTGAGGCTGCAGATGGCGTGGAAGCGATTAAAAAAGCACTGGAATTAAAGCCAACGGTTATTGTTATTGATATCAGTATGCCTGAGATGAATGGCATGGAAGCCGTTAAACGCTTACATGAACAATTACCTGAAGCTAAAGTGTTAGTGCTTACTATGCATGAAGAGCAAGAGTATGTAATACATATGGTTAGAGCAGGGGCTTCAGGTTATCTATTAAAAGACAGTGCGAGTGATGAATTAATTGATGCGGTAAAAGCATTGGCTGAAGGAAAAACCTATTTCAGCCAGTATGCCGCTAGCGTTTTAGCTACTCAATACAATAAACCAGCAGAAAGTTGGCAAGACCCTTATAAAAATCTAACTAATCGTGAACGTGAAGTGTTTCACTTGATCATTGAAGGTAAAACCACGAAAGAAATCGCTCGTTCTTTAGATATTAGTGTCAAAACCGCGGAAAATCATCGTGGAAAAGTACTCGATAAACTTGATGTCGCTAATGCCGCAGAGCTAGTGCGCTATGCCGCTAAACACCATCTATTAATGTAATTTCAATAAAAAAATTATAGTTAAGTTTTACTACATTAATTAAGTCTTTATCCATCAGGTGTTTTACCCTAATCCTTCTAGGGGTTTATCCTGATTCTTTAATACCTTGTCGTTTGGCATGCTAGTTGTGTCGAAACTACTTAGGTTACTCCCAATGCTTAAAACTAAACTAAAAAATAAATTGCTAATCGCTGGCCTAATGGGGGCTGGCATACTGTCTTCTAGTCTCTCTGCTAAATCTTTCGGACCTGAATTACAAGGCTTGATGTCAACAGCCGCTGTTCATGATGTCTTCGAAGTTATTGTGACATTTGAAGGTGAGGGTGCAATAAATACTGAACGTTTAAATATTATCGAATCTGCTGGTGTCATTGGCGGTGTTAGCTTTAAGCAATTGCCAATTGTTGGTATTACCGCAACAAAAGCGCAAATCGAACAAATATATACTTCAAATAAAGTGCGTTCTGTTTGGTATAACGCGCCACTTTCATTAGAGAATGATGGCGCGACACAAATTACCGGCGTCGACCGTTTACGTGCTGATTCAACAATGAGAAGCCAAGGTACTCCATTTTCTGGTCGCGGTATCGGTGTTGTTGTTAACGACTCAGGCGTTGACGGTACACACAGCGATATTAAATACCCAAATCACGTTGTACAAAACGTATTGGCGCAAACTAACTTACATTCATTATCAGATATTTTACCGATCACATATCAAGAAGATACAGCCAACACCGATATTGCTGGCGGCCATGGTTCACATGTTGCCGGTATTATTGGTGGTAATGGTGCAATGTCGATAGGTAAATACCAAGGTGTAGCTCCTGGCGCAAAAATTATCGGTTACGGCTCAGGTGCAGGTCTATTCATTTTAGACACAATTGGTGGTTTTGATTATGCATTAACCCATCAATATGATTATAACATTCGTGTTATCTCAAATTCTTTTGGCAGTACTAGTGATACAGGAACTGATTTTAATCCGGATCACCCAACCAACGTTGCCACTAAAACTTTATCAGATAACGGTGTTATTGTAGTTTTCTCTGCGGGTAATTCTGGTAGTGGTGAAGCGACTATTACCGGTAACTTTAAAAAAGCACCATGGGTTATTACTGTTGCAGCAGGCGATAAAGAAGGAAAGTTGGCTGACTTTAGTTCACGTGGTGTTAAAGGCAAAGGTGGCGAAGTGATGGTTGGCAATGAAATTTTTCATTGGGAAGATCGTCCAACAATCACAGGACCTGGTGTTGATATTATTTCTACACGTGCATCATTATCAAGCTTAAGTGCTTTAAGTATTAGCGATGACAGTGAAGTAATGGCGCCAAACCATGTACCTTACTACACATCTATGAGCGGCACGTCTATGTCGGCACCACATGTTGCTGGTATTGTTGCCTTGATGCTAGAAGCTAACCCAAACCTATCATGGCGTGCAGTAAAAGCGATTTTACAAGAAACCGCAACTAATATGCCGGGTCGTGAAACGTGGGAAGCCGGTGCAGGTTATGTGAACGCATATGCTGCAGTAAAATCTGTTGTAGATGAAAGCTTAAATTTTGGTAGTACAACAAAAGTTGAGCGAGACTTTAATGCTAAAGCACTAACGTCGGTTCAAGCAGAGTACGCTGATACTGTTACTTTTAGTCCTGTAGGCGAAAGCGAAGGAACTGTTATACCGGTGAAAGCTGATGCTTCTATGGTAATGGTACGTGCAAACATTGATGATAATACGGTTGGCTTATCATTAACTAGCCCAAGTGGTAAACGTTACGGTTCTAGTATTGCTTTACCTGTTTTAGGACAAAATATTGCAGTAACGGCTCCCGCTGAGGCCGGTGACTGGATATTGAAAGCAAATGGTATTGGTGGTATTTCTGGAGTAGCGCTTGACCCAGCGGGTGTTACTAATGGCTACGCTGTACCAGGTGATATTGCAGTATCAATTAAAATTATTAAAACTGACGGTTATACCGGTCTTGGTGATGTGGAAAACCATCCAGCAAAATCATTTATTGAATATGCAGTAAGTGAAGAGTTAGTTGATGCCAATGCCAACGGGTTTGAGCCTGACGAAACGTTGTCACGTCAAGACCTAGCTGACTTTTTAACCTTAGGTGCAGGCATTCGTCAATCTAACCTAGCAACGACAATTGCTTTTAATGATGTTAGCAGAAAATATAGCGCAGCAATTAATGCGGTAAACTCACAAGGTGCAGCTTTACGTAATACCGCACAAAATCAAGCGCCGGTTTTAACAGGTACTGCAAGTAGTTTTAATCCTGAACAGGCGGTTGATCGTACTCAGGTAGCTTACTCTTTGGTGCAATCATTGGCATTACAACCTTTGGCAGAAAGCTTTAGTGGTGATATAACCGCAATTTTTCAAGACCAACGCGTAGTACTAGCGGATCAAGCGCAAATTCCTGCTGAATTTAAAGGTTATGTACAACTGGCATTAGATTTAGGGATATTAAATGCGCACTTTGATATTCAACAAGGTCCTTATGATTTAGAGCCAACTATTATTGCTAACTTTAACGGTAACAATGGTGTAACTCGTGCGGATTATGCAGTAGCAGCAACGCGATTCTTTAATAACTATTAAGCGATGTAAATTTCTGGAAGCAAAGCCCACCATTTTGTATTAGGTGGGCTTTTTATTAACAGCAATAACGTTAAAAATATTTTAATAAAGATTAAGCATTATTTAATCCGATTGGTTTAACAATTAACTGCCCAAGTTATAGGCAAATAAACAAAAGGTATAATCCGATGAAATTTAAATCTATCAATCGTTTACTCATTGGTTCAGTGTTGTCTTTAAGTTGTTTCGTTAGCTCAGCACAGGCTGGCTTGATCACTATTGGCGCGCTAACCAGTAATAATGATGGCTCTACTATCGTAATTACCGATACGCTTAATAGCCTTGAGTGGTTGAGATGGGACCAATTTGCCGATCTTACCTACGCTGAAACTTTAGTCAAAAGTTCCGCTTTAGGTTGGACGATAGCGGGCGTGAAAGAAGCTAATTTGTTTATAGACGCATTATTAAATCGCACAAATCATGAGTGCGCTGATAACGACACAACTTTTCTTTCTTGTGGAGATAGCGGTACCTTCTCAAGTGCACAATACACTGCGCTGCTAGGTGATTCATTTACCCGTGGCATAAGCAGTGTCGATGCAGCATGGTTTTATGATGATTTAATTACCGATGGCAGTGCTGGCGTTTTAAACCTAGAATTAGGCACTAAAAATGAAAAATATAATACTTTTGGCAATATCGCGCTAACGGATACATATGCAACTACGAGTGATGAATCTATTGGCTGGTTAATGTATAGAACAACCACAGTACCTGAGCCCACCACACTAACTATTTTTGCATTAGGCATTATCGCTTTAGCGTTACGTCGATTTAAGAAGCAAGTGTCACTGCAAGAGTAACAGGCTTTGTTGTCTATAGATTTTTATCTCTGTTGATTAATTCAACGTTAATAGTTATTGAATAGTTTTAGTTAAGTTTGATAAAAAAAAAAGGACATCAAAAGATGTCCTTGAAATGAAACAAATTAACTATGTAAAAACATTGTGTCGAATCGGGGAAGATCCAAAAACAAGTTCATCTTAGAGTTATTTATTTCCAGCGGCAAACGAGATAAATTCATTTAACAGGTGAAAAAAATTCATCCCGTAAAAAAAACAAGTGCTACAGGTAAGCTTTTAATATAAATACACTTTATCTTAATTCTCTTCGTAATAATTTTCCGACAGTAGACTTGGGTATTTCATCAATAAATATTACATGTTTTGGTATTTTATAAGCGGTAAGCCCAGTACGACAATAATCAATAATATCTTGCTCAGTAATACTTTGATCTGCCTTCACTACAAAAAGCTTAACAGCTTCGCCTGTTCTATCGTCAGGCACACCTATACAAGCTGATTCTAATACCCCAGGCATTTTGGCAACTTCTGCTTCAATTTCATTAGGGTAAACATTAAAACCAGAAACATTAATCATGTCTTTTTTACGATCTACAATATGGAAGAAACCGTCATCGTCTAGTAAAGCTACATCGCCAGTTTTAAAATAGCCATCAGATGTCATACATTCATCAGTTGCTGAAGCATTATTCCAGTAGCCTTTCATTACTTGTGGACCTTTTGCACACAATTCACCAGACTCGCCATCGGCGACTATATTACCGTAGTCATCTCGAATTGAAATATCAGTATTGGGCAGAGGAACACCAATACCTGAAATATATTCGCTTTGATCACTATTACCAAAATTTAAGGTTAAAACCGGTGATGTTTCTGATAAACCATAGCCTTCATATAATCTAGCACCAGTAACTTCTTGCCATTTATCTGCTACAGCTTGTTGCACTGCTGCACCACCACCTACGCATACTTTCAGCGCTGAAAAGTCAACTTGATCAAATCCTGGGGTATGTAATAAACCGTTAAATAAGGTATTTACCCCTGTGAATGTTGTTGCGCGCGTGTTTTTCCAAACTTCAACAAAGCTTTCCATATCGCGAGGGTTAGTCACTAATACATTTTTAGCGCCAAAACAGAAGTATGCTAGCGTGTTCGCCATCAATGCGAAGATGTGATACATCGGAATTGCCGTAATAACAATGTCATTACCATAGTCGATATGATTTTTAGTAAACTCTTGGTATTGCAAAATGTTGGCAATTAAATTGCCGTGACTCAACATTGCCCCTTTTGATAAACCTGTTGTACCACCGGTGTATTGTAGAAACAATAAGTCATTATGGCTTAGGGTTGGCTCTGTTAATTCAAGTTGTTCACCTTGTGTTAAAGCGTCAGTGAACTTCGTGATATTTGTTAAACGCTCGTCGATAGGTGGACAAGGCAAGCCTTTACCCACTAAGTCGTCTAAATCTACCGTTATAATGTTTTTAATATGGGTTTTATCAAGTACGTCAGCTAGCATTTTACCTGATTGAGAAAATATAATAATAGTCTCAACTTGAGCGTCGTTAAGTTGATGGGTTAATTCTCTAGCGGTGTACAAAGGGTTTACGTTAACTTGGACCGCACCGACGCGTAATATGCCCCACATAGCGATTGGAAAACATAAGGTATTCGGGCACATTAGAGCGACACGCTCACCTTTAGCAACACCCAATTTATTTTGTAAATAAGCAGCAAAATTACGTGATAGTTCGTCGACTTGCTTGTAGGTAAGCTCAGCACCAAAGTTACTAAAAGCAACGTTCTGATTATACTTAGTGGTTGTTTTATGAAATAAATCTATTAAAGAATTGTAGCGAGTTAAATCGACTTCGTGCGCTACGTTTTCTGGATAATTTTTCATCCAAGGTTTAGTCATGTCATTTCCTTTAGCAACTATCTGCATTTTAGATTGAAAGTAAGTTGAACAAGCAAAGTAAGTTAAAACTTAGCACTGAGTAAATAATTTATTACTCATTAAGTCAATTAACGAATGAAAAATTTAAATAAAATTTGATGAATTTTATTACCAAACGGCGGGAATAGTAATGAGCCTAAGCTAATTCTTCCGCGTGATAAAACGGCCTTTCCATGTGAAAAGGTTTTAAAACCTTCATCGCCGTGATATTGACCCATGCCTGAAGCGCCAATGCCACCAAAAGGTAAGTCGTCAACGGCAACATGGAACGCAGCGTCGTTGATACAAACACCACCTGCATGTGTATTCAATAAAACCTGTTGTTGAAATGACTTGTTAAAACTACAAATATATAACGCAAGTGGGCGTGGTTTACTATTTATGTAAGCAATAGCCTCGTTAATATTTTTATAACCAATAATAGGTAATAACGGACCAAAAATTTCCTGCTGCATTACGGTCATATCATCATTAACATCCGTAATAAGCGTTAAAGGCATTTTCCTACAAGTATTGTCATCACTGCCTTTTGATAAAGGTGTTATGGTTGCCCCTTGCGTTTTAGCATCAGCTAATAAGCTATCTAAGCGTGACTTTTGACCATCATTGATTATACAGCTGTAATCGTCATTTTTTTCAATGCTAGGGTACATACTTTGATAAGCAGTTTGAAAAGCTTGAGTTAGTTCAGCTACTTTATTTTCTGGGCAGAAAATATAATCAGGTGCAACACAGGTTTGTCCGGCGTTAAGGGTTTTTCCTAAAATTAGTCGGCTAACAGCGGTTTTTATATCGATATCGTTATCAATAATAGTGGGAGATTTACCCCCTAATTCTAATGTAACAGGGACTAAATTCTCAGCAGCGGCTTTCATCACTAATTTCCCTACGGATGTAGATCCCGTGAAAAATAGATGATCAAAAGTAATACTTGAAAATGCTGCTGCCATATCAGCGTCGCCACAAACAATCGCTACTTTGTTGCGGGGGAAAATATCAGCAATAAATTGAGCTAACAAGGTATTGGTTTTAGGCGTATATTCACTCATCTTGACCATCGCAGTATTACCTGCGGCTAGTGCTGTTGTTAACGGTCCTAAAGTAAGGAATATCGGGTAATTCCACGGTGCAATAATACCGATAACGCCTTTCGGTTGATAAACTACTTGCCCTTTAGCGGGTTGAAATAAAATCCCGATATGTTTCTTGTCAGGTTTCATCCACTTTTTTAATTTTTTTATCGCATAGTTAATACCCATGACGGTAGTGAGAATATCGCCTATTCTTGAATCCGCTGCACTACGATGGCCGAAGTCTTGGCTCATGGCATCAATAAAAGCTTCTTGGTTATCAATGAGCATCGCCTTTAATTTTACTAAGTCGTTTATACGCTCTTGATAGCTTGGATAAGTATTACTGGCAAAGTATTCTTTTTGTTGTAAAAAAGTATCTGCTAATGCTGTTTTTGTTATTATTTCGGTCATTACTTTTTATCCTTTTTGGATCCTATCTTAAGTAGCCATGCAATCGCTGGAATGAGAGTTAATGCACCTAGCATGTTAAAAATAAACATAAAAGTGAGTAGAATACCCATGTCTGCTTGGAATTTTATCGGTGAAAATACCCAGGTAGCTACACCAATAGCTAACGTTATACCGGTAAAAGCAACGGCTTTACCTGTTTGATTTAATGCGTATCGATAGGTCATGTATAACGACTTACCTTGGGTTAGTGCTTCTTTAACCTTACTGAAAATATAGATACCGTAATCAACACCAATACCAACACCTAAAGCAATTACGGGTAAGGTGGCTACTTTTACGCCAATACCTAAAATGCCCATTAAACCTTGACTCATAATGCTGGTTAAGAGCAGTGGCGTGATGATACAAATAACAATGCGGCCACTTCTAAAAGTGATTAAACAAATAATAATTACGATTGAATATACCCAAACCAGCATTTCAGTTTGCGCATCTTCAATTACCATGTTGGTAGCGGACTCTATACCTGCGTTACCTGCAGCCATGAGAAATTCGATATTATCAACTGGGTTTTCAGCTTTAAATTCTTCGACCGCCTTGACAACATTGTCGAGAGTTTGTGCTTTATGATCATTAAGAAACACCAGAACCGGCACCATAGAACAATCTTTGTTCATCAAGCCTTGCGGTGTTTTTGATAATGAAGCGTTGGTCATTAATTGGTTACGATTTAAGCCGTACCATTTTAGTGAACCTTCATTCATACCAAATAGGCCGAATTTAGATACATCAGCAACAGATTTTACCGCTTGAACACCCGGTACGTTGCGTAAATGCCATTGGAATTGATCAACCCACACTAGGTTTTGATACTGAGCACATTGCTCAACCTCAGTTTTTACCATGATGACAAATAGGTCGGTACTGGTGCTGTAATTATCAACAATATAGGCATTGTCTAAGTTATAGCGTGAATCAGGTCTTAGTTCCGGAGCACCTGCGTCTAAATCCCCTATTTGCATGGCTTGAGAGAAGTAAAGTCCCAACCCAAAAAGGATTACGCCAATCGCTATCGCAATTTTTGCTAATGGAGGCTTGGCAAAGTTTTTAAACAAACGTTCAACAATACCTGTTTTATGCGCAGATTTTTCTGCGTATTTTAAACCGGCAGGTGAAACACCGATGTAACTCATGAGGATAGGTAGTGCGATTAAGTTGGTAACAATAATAATAGCAACACCAATACTCGCCGCGATGGCCAATTCTCGTATTACTTCGATATCAATTACCATTAAAGTGGTAAAACCGATAGCGTCGCTCACTAAAGCGGTAATACCGGCAATGTAGAGTGAACGAAAAGCAAGTTTGGCTGAATCAATTTTATTAGCGCCGGTAACGCTATGGTGAATAATTGAATTGATAATTTGTACGCCATGGCTAACACCAATGGCGAAGACTAAAAAGGGCACCAGCATTGAATATGGATTAATACCAAAGCCAAGTAAGTTTAAGATACCGAGTTGGCAACATACGGCAAAAATTGAAAAAACTAATACCGAAACTGTGCTGCGTATACAGCGAGAATAAAACCACAATAATACAAAGGTAATAACCACGGCTAATACAAAGAAAGCGACAACCTGCAAAGCACCATCGATTAGATCGCCCACCACTTTTGCAAAGCCAACAATACGAATAGTGACAGTATCGCTACTATATTTGTCGCGTATTTTTTCTTCTAAAATTGAAGATAGCTCTCGATAATCAAGTGGCAAGCCTGTTTCAGGGTTAATGTCTTGTAAGGGTGCTAAAATAATCGCTGATTGGAAGTTATTAGCCACCAGAACACCAATTTGACCTGATTTAAAAATATTCGCTTTAACGCGTTCAATCATTTCAGCTGAGCCATCGTAACCATCTGGAATAACAGCGCCGCCGACAAAGCCTTCTTCGGTGACTTCTTGCCAACGCACATTAGGGGTCCATAATGATTTGAGGCCGTCACGACTTACGCCGGGGATATAGAAAACTTCGTCAGTGACTTGCTTTAAGGTTTGTTGAAAGTCAGCATTAAAAATATCACCTTGCTTAGCTTCAACCACAATACGAACAACATTACCTAAATCAGCCAGTTCTTTTCGGTAGGTTAAAAAATTATTAACGAACGGATGGTCGCCGGGGATCATTTTCGTAAAGCTAGCTTCGGGCTTAACTTTAACGGCTTGTATGGTTAACAAAGCAATACAAATGACAACGATTGCCATCACTAATGCGCGATGACCAAAAACAAAGTTTTCTATTAGCTGCTCTAATTTGGTCGGTGAATGCACGGTTTTATTCTCTGACATAAGTTTGCCCTTACTTCTTAAGTAACCAAATTGAAATACCGAATTGTCCGGCGAGAACTAATGAATTTTCTTGTACTAACACACTTGAAAGTGCTGCGCCTGAGGGGTGTTTATTGATACGCAATGTTTGTAGACTTTCAGGTGAAAAATCAACAATTAACCCACCGTGGCCCACTAAATAGGCTTGACCCTGTTTAGAAAAATCGCCACCCAGTAAACTGGCGCTAGTCTGCAGTTTTTTGTGTTGCCAATTTTCGCCACCATCAAGTGAGACCATTAAATTGCCTTGCAAACCAAAAGCAACAAGCTGCTCAGGTATTTCAGGGTTAGCAATAATGCCAAAAAGACTGCCATTGTAGGGCATAGCCATCGTAGACCATGTTTCACCTTGGTTATCAGAGTGAAAGCCCATGCCATTTTCGCCAACAATATAAAGCTGTCCATTAGTTGTGGAGATAACCGAGTTGAGGTGGAAATTATCGGGATTGTCGAGTCGTTTACTGATTAAAGTCCAAGTTTCACCTTGGTCTTTACTGGTCAGTAATGTTCCGTATGCCCCACTAGCAAAAATCACATCATTAGCGGTTCGGGCAACAGATAATAGCGGTTTATTTGGTCCAGACTTTAATTCAATTTGGTTGTCTTCAAGTGCAAAAACAAAGTCTTCAAGTTGGAAGGTTAGTTCTTCTAGTACATCTTCATCTTGTGTTTCGCTTATTACTATCTTTAAAGCTGCTTGCTGTTTAGTGAGTTGCGCTATTTTCAGTTTTGTTAACTCTGCGCCTGTAAAGACCTTACGCCATGCGTTGCTGTTATTTTCAGTTTTTAGAATAACGCCATCATGGCCAACAGCTATTTTACTTCCGTCAGATAGAATGGTTACATTGGTGAGAGAAACGCTAACAGGCGATTGCTGCTGCTGCCAATCGTCTTTATTTTTCCAACTTATAATATGTCCACGCTCGCCAACGGCTAACACGGTACCTTTCTCTGGTGTTATTGCCATTAAAACACTTTTGCTTGCTAACGAACTTTGTTTTGCGGGTAGCTCAAGTAGATCTAAGCTGCTATTTGCTACGGCAAGATTAATATGAGTTAGCAAAAACAAATTTATCACGCCGAACGTAATATGGGATAAGCGCATAAAAATCCTAATAAGTTGAATATGTCTACTTACTAGTATTGATGAAAAAAAAATAATTGAGAGGTGTTAAACGTGCCAAATGATTATCTTTGCAACACAGCTATTTTTATCTGATTATTTTTCGAGCATAATTGTGAAAGGGGGGAGAGTAATAAATTAATTTTAATTTATTACCTTCAATGATTTAGCTGTTAGCGATGTGGTCGCTGAGTTAGTCATTTATTGGGTTTTTAAGGAGAGTTACTACCTTGTCGATAGTCACCAGGTGTTTGAGTTGTCCAACGTTTAAAAGCACGATTAAAATTACCGACACTTGAAAAACCCACTAAATAGCCAATCTCACTTAAGCTTAAATGTTTTTGAATAATGTAATTCATCGCTAACTTTTTACGTGTACTTTCTAAAATTTCTTTATAACTTGTGCCTTGATCATGGAGCTTACGTTGTAAATTTCGCAAACTCATACCAAGGTATTCTGCAATTTCAGTTTGTGATGGTGCACCAAGGGGTAATAACTCAAAAATTTTGTTTTTAATTGTATGGCTTAAATCATTTTTATCGACTCTGGCCATAAACTCGTCAAGCATTTTCTCATGGCTATGCGTTATTAAGGGGTTGCCACAAAGTAATTTTTCTTGGGTTTGCTTTAAATCAAATATGATCGAGGTTTGACTACTATCAAATTCAACTTCACAGTTAAAAAAGTCAGTTAAGTATGTTAAATCGTGGTTTGGGGTTGGATACGAGAAACAAACCTTTAATGGTGCAAAATCTGTCGAAACAAGCTCACGCGCAAAGCGAATAATTGTGGCTAAAAATGTCTCTACAGTTGTTTGAGATAAAATAGGGCGGTTAGTTGACTCATAAGTGAAAACGTCCATTTCGAAAATCAACTGTTCATTGCGCTCATGATTAAATAATTGGCATGTATTTGACACGACTCGCTTATAGTGAGCTATACGTTCTAAGGCATCGTAAAGGGTATTTGACGACATCATAGCGTAACCCAGAGCGTGAAACATCCCTGGATGAAATTGTTCTGCCACTAAAACAGAAAAGTCATGACGGCCAAGCGCTTTATTACAGTATTCAAGTAATTGGGAAAGGTTTTCTGCAGCAATACGAGATTCTTGATCTACCATTACGTCTTGTGAAATGCCACATTCTTTTAGAGCTTTGGCAGTATCGATGCCATGCGCAGCCATAACCCTTGAAATGGGGATCATCCAGCCTGTTAATGTAGAGTAATAATCTTGCACTGCATTGCCTAAGTTTTTGAAGGTATCCCATTCTACGAGATTTGCACGAAATGACAATAGGTTGGCACATTTAGCGAAATATTAATTAAATCATTGGCGTAATGTAATTGTAAGACTACTATTACATTATGTTTTACTAGACAATAAATAGGCGAATAATATGCTCAAAAATAACTATAAAATCAAGCCGATAGCTTTGGTAGTTGCCTTGGTTTTGGGGACATCTTCAGCAAATGCTGTTGATTTTAACCTAGGCGAAAATGAAGATATTTTATTGCAAATAAACTCTCAATTAGATATTGGCTCTAGTTGGCGACTTGGCGATGCAGACCCTCGCTTTATTGGTAAAACCAATGGTGGAACTGGTGGTACATCGACGACCGATGACGGTAATTTAAACTATGAAAAAGGTGATGCATACTCGCAAATTATTAAAGGTGTGCATGATATACAATTAAGTAAAGATAATTTTGGTGCTTTTGTTCGGGTGAAATATTGGTATGACTATGCCCTTAAAGACAAAGACGTACCACACGGTAATTCAAACAATGGCTACACACCTAACACACCGCTAAGCGATGATGGTTTTGAAGATAACACTAAATTTTCAGGTATAACTCTATTAGATGCCTACGTATATGCTTCATTTGATATAGGTGACGCTCCAGTAGATGTTCGTTTAGGTAGACAAGTGGTTAGTTGGGGAGAAAGTACATTTATACAAGGTGGCATGAATTCATCAAACCCATTTGATGTTGCTGCTTTAAGACGCCCAGGTGCTGATTTAAAAGAAGGTATTCTTCCGGTTGGCATGTTGTACGTTAACGCCGGTTTAACCGAAAACCTCAGTGTTGAAGCTTTTTATCAATATGAGTGGGAAAAAACTCAAATTGATGGCTGTGGTACTTATTTTTCAGGAGCAGATTTTGCAGCTACAGGCTGTAACTTTGTTTCAGTTGGCCCATTGGGTGATCAAGCAGGTTTAGCCGCTGGTTTAGCTGCAGAGCGACAAGCCGATGTTGAACCTGATGATGGAGGTCAATATGGTTTAGCTGCACGTTATTATTCAGAAGCCTTAAATGATACTGAATTTGGTTTGTATTATATGAACATTCATTCGCGCTTACCGTTAATTAATGCCATACGAACCAGTGTTCCACTTGCTACTGGTGATACTAGCACCGTTTTTGTCCCTAAAGCATTTGACCCTACCGGTGGAGCATTAGCGGCATTAAACCCAGCCTACAATATTGAGTTCCCTGAAGACTTAAAGTTTTATGGTTTAAGTTTCGCTACTAATGTTTCTGGCGTGGCTTTATCAGGTGAGCTTTCTTACAAGCCAGATACACCAGTGCAAATCAGTGGTCCTGAAATTCTCAACGGAGTGTTATCTGAAGCGCCTTTTTTACGTTACACCTCAAGAGTTACGGGTGTAGGCTATGGTCAAGAAGCAAAAGGTTGGGACGAGTTTGATGTTACCCAATTTCAAATGACCGCAATTCAGTTCTTTGATAATGCTATGGGAGCCTCACGTGTTACTGTTATCGCTGAAGTCGGCGTAATTTTAACCGATGGTGTTGAAGATTCAAACCAAAATTATGGCAGAAATTCAGTGTTTGGCTTAGGTGATTTTGATGCCGGTGGTGGTATCAATTGTACTAATTTAGTTGCTGCAGGTAATTTATCTGGCGATTGTCGTAGTGATGGTTATACCACAAATAGTGCATGGGGATATCGTCTGCGTAGTGTTTGGGAATATTCTGATGTGTTTGCTGGCGTTTCGTTAAAACCTACTTTATCTTGGGCACACGATGTTAGCGGTTATTCACCGGATCCGGGCCAACAATTTCATGAAGGTCGTAAAAACTTAGGCTTTTCTTTACAAGCCGCATACCAACAAAAATATACAGTAACTCTGGGTTATAACAATTACTCAGGTGGTAGCCACAATGTTTTAGAAGATAAAGATTTAATCTCGTTGGCTTTCGGCATTTCATACTAATCTAAGCCTTCTATTTATGAAGGTTTGAGAAAAGTTAATAAAAGAGAATTATAATGAAAAAATATATAACTACAGCAAGTTTACTGATGTTAACCATAGCATCAAGCTCAGTTTTAGCAAAAGTTAGCCCAGAAGAAGCAGCTAAGTTAGGCACAACATTAACACCATTAGGTGCTGTAATGTCAGCAAATGCCGCAGGTACTATTCCTGCATGGACCGGTGGGTTAAATAGTAAAAACTCAACGAAAAGTGAAGACTCAGGACGACCTGCACATCCTTTCTCCGCAGATAAGCCTTTGATGGTCATTACGTCTGCAAATTATAGTGATTACAAAAACAATTTGAGCCCTGGCCAAATCGCTATGTTTGAAAAATATGCTGATTATAAAATGCCTATTTATAAATCAAAACGTACAGCGGCATACTCAGATGATTTATATGGTGTAATAAAGAAAAATGCCACTACAGCTGAGTTAGTGCAATCGGGCAATGGTATTATAAATTTCGATACTGCTATCCCTTTTCCAATTGCTAAAAATGGCTCAGAAGTCATTTGGAACCATATAACTCGTTATCGAGGAGGCACAGCTAAACGCTTTTTAACCACGATTCCTGTGCAATCAAATGGTTCATTTGTGCCCGTAAAAATGAATGATCAACTCGTTTGGCCTGAATTTTTAAAAGAGGGTCGTGATGCCGATAAAGATGACAATATTTTATTCTATTATTTACAAGAAATTACTGCTCCTGCACGTTTAACAGGTACAGCATTATTAGTGCATGAAACTATTGATCAAGTTAAAGAAGCACGTAAAGCTTGGGTTTATAATGCAGGTCAACGTCGTGTGCGTCGTGCTCCTAATGTTGCTTATGATGGTCCAGGCGCAGGTACTGATGGTTTAAGAGCTACCGATAACTACGATATGTATAATGGTGCTCCAGATCGTTATGACTGGAAATTAATTGGCAAAAAAGAGCTTTATATTCCATATAACTCTTATAACTTACTTGATACCAACGCAAAATATGAAGACTTGATAGAAGAAGGTCATTTAAATGCTGACTACTTAAGATATGAGTTGCACCGTGTTTGGCAAGTGGAAGCAACATTAAAAGAAGGCGCACGACATATTTATGCTAAACGTACCTTCTTTATTGACGAAGATACTTGGGGTGCGTCAGTGATCGATCATTACGACGGTCGTGGTGAACTTTGGAAGTTGTCAGAAGCACATAACATTCAGTTTTATGATGTAGATACACCTTGGATGGTTGCTGAAACTTTATATGACTTAAATTCAGGACGTTATTTAGTGACTGGTTTAAGTAATGAAGAGCCAACCTTTATGATTTTTGGCGAAAAAGTTAAACGTACTGACTTCTCAACATCGGCATTGAGACGCTTAGGACGATAAACAAATAAAATCTAGCTGATTCTTACTGTTGAATGTATTTTCAATAGTTTTAATCAGCTTTTTTTTTACTTTTTTTCCACTTTTCATTACTTTTTTAAGAGAAATAGCATGTTAAAACCTCGTTTACCCTTGCTTGGGGTTATATATTGTACTTTGTTAGCCGCAATCAGTACGGCCAATGCCAATACAAATACCGAGCTAAAGCCCGCCAGTAAATATACTGTTGCTCACCAAGCCGAGTTATTAAAAAACTTACCTTTTAGCGATAAACTTGATTTTACTTTGGCTGAAAAAGGCTTAATTAAGCGACCTGAAAAACTCATTATTAAAGACCAAGCCGGAAATGTAGTTTGGGAACTGGGCAACTATAAATTTTTACTCGATAACAAGAACATTGACACAGTAAATCCCAGTTTATTGCGCCAAGCTAAGTTAAATATGGCTTATGGTTTGTATCAAGTGACTGACCGTATTTATCAAGTAAGAGGTTACGACTTAGCCAATATTACTTTTATAAAAGGGGATAGTGGTTGGATTATTTTTGATCCTCTTTTAACGGCAGCGACTTCCAGAGCTGCATTGGCTTTAGTAACGCAAGAGTTAGGCGAATTTCCAGTCAAGGCTGTGGTTTACAGCCATGCCCATGCTGATCATTTTGGTGGTGTAAAAGGCGTGGTTAGCCAAGCACAGGTTGACTCAGGTGAAGTTGAAATTATTGCACCTCGTGGCTTTATGGAGCATGCCATTAAAGAAAATGTACTAGCCGGCAATGCCATGACACGTCGCGCCACTTATCAATATGGTAATGCGCTAGCAAAAGGTGCTAAAGGGCAAGTTGATGCGGCCATTGGTAAGGGTTTATCGACGGGTTACATTGGTTTGATTACGCCAACTCGAGAAATTTTGGCTGATGAAGAAACCCTCGTTGTTGATGGTATTGAAATGGTGATGCAAAACACACCGGGTACTGAATCACCTGCTGAAATGAATACTTATTTTCCGCAATTTAAAACTTTGTGGTTGGCTGAAAACGTCACTGGCACATTACATAATGTTTATACTTTACGGGGGCTGAAGTACGAGATTCGCAAGCGTGGAGTAAATTTATCAATAAAGTTATTTACCGTTTTGCTCATGACAGCGATGTCATGTTTGCTTCACATTCTTGGCCTAGATGGGGTAAAGAGTACATTGTTGAAGTGTTGGAAAAACAACGTGATATGTACGGTTTTTTGCATGATAAAACCTTAAATCTTGCCAATAAAGGTATCACTATTAATGAGATACATAACCAACTAGCGGTACCTGATGTGTTAGCGCATCAGTGGTACAACCGTGGTTATCATGGCACTTATTCTCATAATGTTAGAGGCATTATCAATAAGTACTTAGGTTTTTATGATTCTAACCCCGCTAACCTTAATAAACTGAGCCCAACTGAGTCGTCAGTGAAATATGTTGAGTTAATGGGTGGGGCAGAAAATGTATTAACTCAGGCGAAAAAAGCATTTAAAAAAGGTGAATATCGCTGGGTAGCCGAGTTATTAAATCATTTGGTTTTTGCTCAGCCAGACAATACACAAGCAAAAAACTTACAAGCCGACACCTTAGAACAGTTGGGTTATCAGGCTGAAAATGCGGGCTGGCGTAATAGTTATTTAGCTGCAGCTTTTGAATTACGTCACGGTATTCCTAAAACAGCGAAAGCAACGAAAGCGGGTCCCGACATGATCAAAGCCATGAGCAGCGAGCTTATTTTTGATTATCTTGGTGTCCGTTTAAATAGCGATAAAGCCTTGGCTCATCAATTTAAAATTAATGTTATTTTTCCTGACCGTAATGAAAAATTCTTATTAGAACTTAAGAACGCGCATTTAAATAACATTGAAAACGTACAAGACAAAAAAGCAGACTTAACCGTAACGATTAACCGAAAAGACTTAAACTTTTTATTGCTAAAACAAGTGTCATTTCAGCAACTAGTTGAATCAGGAAAAATGCAGCTTGATGGGAATGGTCAAGTCTTTGGGCAACTGTTAATTATGATGGATGAATTTCCATTCTGGTTTAATGTTGTTACACCTTAAGTCGCTAAATTCAGCTGAATAAATAATAGAGGTATTGTTTTGCAAACTCAAACAAAAAACAGGCATGAATTTGATTACATCATTGTTGGCGCTGGCTCAGCAGGTTGTGTATTAGCTAATAGACTAAGTGAAAATGGTCAACACAGTGTGTGTTTATTAGAAGCAGGTAGTAACAACAACAGCATGTTAGTTAATACCCCAGGTGCTTTTGCTGCCTTTATGTTTTTGAAAAAATTCAATTGGAGCTTTAATGCTAAGCCTAAGCGAGATATTCGTAATGGGACAGCCTTGTTTGTTCCGCGTGGGCGTGGCTTAGGCGGTAGCTCTGCAACCAATGCCATGCTTTATCTTCGAGGTCAGAAACAAGATTACGACCATTGGGCTGAATTAGGTAATGCGGGTTGGTCATTTGATGATATTTTGCCTTATTTTAAGAAGTCTGAAACTAATCAACGTGGAGAAAGCGAATTTCATGGCGATAGCGGGCCGTTGCAAGTTACTGACCGACCGGTTTTCTATGATATTAGTAAGCGTTATATTGAGGCGGGTCAACAAGCTGGTTTTAAGTTTAGCGAAGACTTTAATGGTGCTGATCAAGAAGGTGTTGGTTATTACCAGTGTACAATAAAAGATGGCAAGCGTTGTTCTGCTGCTCATGCCTATTTATTGCCGGTACTTGCGAGAGAAAGTTTGACAGTATTAACCGATGCACAAGTAAGCAAAGTGCTAATTAAAGACAAACGAGCCTATGGCGTTAATGTTTTTATTAAAGGTGAACAACGCATCATAACAGCTAAAAAAGAGGTGATTTTAAGTGGTGGTAGTATCGCTTCGCCTCAGTTATTAATGCTCTCTGGTATTGGTGACAAAAATGAACTTACACAGCATGGTATTGAATGTTTACATGAACTTAAAGGGGTTGGAAAAAACCTAAGAGAACATGTCGATGCTTGTGTATTAGTCAAAAGTAAAAAAACAGACGGCTTTACCACATCGGTTTCAGGTTTACTAAAAATGCTGCCAGACGTGATTAAATATATTACAGGTAAAAAAGGTAAACTCGCCAACAGTATTCTTGAAGCGGGGGGCTTTATTAAGTCGACCGAAGATGCCCCAAGTCCTGATATTCAATTACATATGTTGCCTTTGTTATATGACGATAATGGTCGAGATTTTAAGCTGCTATCTCAGCATGGTTTTTCATGTCATGTTTGTGTGCTTCGCCCAGAAAGCACAGGTACGGTATCGCTAAAATCAGCTAATTACAAAGATGCACCCGAGATCGATTTTAACTTTTTTTCTGATGTCGCAGGAAAAGACCAGGCAGTATTAACTAATGGTATGCGTCAGCTACGTAAAATATTAACCGCTCCAGCATTAGCCCAACATTATGATAACGAAGTGCATCCAGGCAACGCTTTTGAAACCGATGAGCAAATTTTTGCTAAAGCAAAAGAGCGTTTAGGTACGGTTTATCATCCGGTTGGTACCTGTAAAATGGGTAATGATGATATGGCAGTGGTCGATAATCAGTTAAAAGTTCATGGTATTGAAAATCTTCGAGTGGTTGACGCTTCCATTATGCCAACCCTTGTTAGTGGTAACACAAACGCGCCAACGATGGCGATTGCCGAAAAAGCTTCGGATATGATTTTGGCGCATTAATTTAGGAAGTTACAGATGTTAAATGCAGTTATATATAGTCTAAAAACTTTACTGACGGGATTATGGATTTTAGCCATATTAGGTCTATTGTCCTTGTCACCACTACCAACAGAAGTTCAATTTTATGTTTCACTACTAGCTTGTATTACTCTTTTGGTGCACTTTGTTGAGTTTTTTGCCATGAAAACTAAATTTAAAAGCCAAAGTGGGTTAGCAATGAACTTTGGACAAACCATGCTTTGGGGGTTTGGTTATTGGCTGCCTATTTTGAAGAACTCTACTGAACAAGTTGATTAAAAAAAATAATTGCAGATTTAAAAGTCATTAGAAAATAACGACCACATTCAGGAAACTGGCTGTGGTTTTTTATTGATTTGTAAATTGCTATTAAAACGCAAAGCAAATGAGGTTACTTAACATAACCTGTAGCTCGGCTTTAGCCCTTTAAATTTAAGGGGTTAATACCAATCTATGATAGAAAACTGTAGTTTTGTTCTTAAGCTTCATTTAACAATTGTCGGCGTAAACACCGATCTACAAAAAGATATCTCCCTAAAGATGGTTCTTATACCTTGAATTTAAATGCTCATCCTGTCTTACTCTTTGGTCAATTATTTAATCCATTTAGTATTATTTTTTAAGTGTACGAATAGCATAATTAACCCATAAAGAAGGGGTTACATAATGAATGTAACCCCTTCTATCAAGCCTAACTTATGACAATAATTTAGAACTATTCAAAATGTCCAAAAGTGATATTGTCAAAGTAGTTCACGGTATCAGACGCTCTGCCATCCATAAAGTCTGGGAAAACTATCACCGAATCAATGTTAATAGTTTCAGCTAAGCCAATGCGGCTAGTGAAATCAAAAGTAAGCTCTTCCCATTCATTAATCTTAGTATTCGCTACTTTAATTTCTGGTTGTGCCGCTGCGCCCACTGAGAACTTTAAGGCCACGTCGCTGATAACTGACTTATACACCATGATTTTAACAATGCTGTTAGTCGCATCCATAGTGAATGGCGTTGTATTAGCCGCTGTAGTCTCAGTTCCTGCCCATGGTTGACCTGCCATTCTAGCGGTGAACATAGCAACAGTTGCTGAGTTATTCGCTGTTGACGACCCTGGATTAGCAACAAACGCTAATGCAGGGTTATCTACATTTTCAAAAACAGCCCATGTAAAGTCACTACCTAAACCCGCAACCTCAAAATCATAAGGCGTGCCTGATGCGACAAAAGTTTGTACTGGAGCCGCTTCAGCCGCAGGGGTAGTAAAATCATCAAAGTAGAAAGTCCAGTTAGCGGCATCAACTTCAGCGTCACCCATGACGCCATTATCAAAAATTAGGGTAAGTCTGGTTTCACTAGTACTCGTAGCACCTGTAAAGTCAAAACTTAACTCTTCCCAACCTGAGCCAGTATGATTGACTGTTCTTTCTGCATTCACATCATCAAATTTAACTAATACTGGCACGACACGTGACGACCAAACTTTCATGGTAACCATGCTGTTTGCTGGAATTGCTACAGGCGTTGCAAATGTTAAGGTAGAGCCGCCCCAAGTTTCGCCGGCAAATTTTTGCATTTGTCCTACTTGAGCGCTGGTATTGATGCCTGTGGCATCGGGGTTAGCAATAACCATTGCTACGCCGCCATTAAAGTCACCAAATGTATACGTTTCAGGTGCGGCTTCAAAGTCATTTACAACGGTAGGGCCGGGGACGATAACCACTTCTGGAGCAGCAGGAGTGGTGAAATCATCAAAGTAGAAAGTCCAGTTAGCGGCATCCACTTCAGCGTCACCCATGATGCCATTATCAAAAATTAGGGTAAGTCTACTTTCACTGGTACTTGTGGCACCTGTGAAGTCAAAGCTTAATTCTTCCCAACCTGTGCCAGAATGAGTAACTGTTCGCTCGGCGTTCATATCGTCAAATTTAACCAATACATCTACCGTACGCGAAGACCAAACTTTCATGGTAACCATGCTGTCGGCGGGGATTGTTACTGGTGTAGCCAATGTTAGGGTAGAACCGCCCCAAGTTTCACCGGCAAACTTCTGCATTTGTCCAACTTGAACGCTGGTATTGATGCCTGTGGCATCGGGGTTAGCAACAACCATTGCTGCCCCACCATTAAAATCACCAAAGGTGTATGTTTCAGGCGCATTTTCAAATGAAATAATATCAACTGAAGGTGCAACATCACCAACGTTAATGTTAAAGGTTTGTGCAGTCTCGTCAGTTCCATCAGTAACAGTTAACGTGATCGCTGTAGTCGCAATATCACCAGATGCTGGTGTTCCTGACAATATACCTGTTGCAGAATCAAAGGTTAACCATGAAAGTGCACTAGGAACAGTTGTTGACATAGTCAGCGTATCATTGTCAGCATCGGTTGCAGTTAAAGTATAAATATAAGCTTCGCCAACAGTCGCGCTAGTCATTGCTGAACTAGTAATAACAGGGGCATTATTTGCCGCTATCGGCATAGTTACCGTAATAGTAAAAGATTGGGTTACCTCGGCAGTGCCATCACTAACGGTTAATGTTATTGCATGGTCGCCCGAGTCGCTTTCTACCGGTGTACCGCTTAATACGCTAGTTGCGCCGTCAAACGAAAGCCACGCTGGTAAATTAGCCGCTGTGGACGTTAATGCGTCACCGTCGGCATCACTTGATACTAACGTATATGAATATAGAGTGCCCGCGACTACCGTATTCATCGCTGTGCTAGAAATTACCGGTGCTGAGTTTACGACTGGTTCCGGATCTTTTTTTGAATCTGAACCACCACAAGCACTAAGAGTTATGCCCAAGCTTAAGGTGATAATTGTTTTAATAAATTTACTCTTTGATTTATTCATTTGTTTTCCCCAAAAATGAATAGAAGCTTTCCGTTATTAAAAAAGTACACACTATAAAACTGTATTTACATGATTAATATAGAAAATCTTGGCTATTGTTAGTGTTGTTATAATTTTAAATAGCGAGGTCAAGTTATTCTCATTGCAAAATCACAACAGTAAAATACTTTAACTAGTGCCAAAATTTACAGTACAGTAATTAACCACTATAACTATGGATATTCGGTGAAGGGGTATATTTATCTAGATGAAAAGGTGAAGCGTTACATAAATAAGCTGAGTGGATAAGTTAGTGATTATAATCTTGTATTACTTGTCGGATTTTAGCGCCAAAATTTAGAAAAGAAGCTAGATTTCAACTTCATTATCGATTTAAGTAGAAAGGTTAGCCTTTTGATAGAGTGAATGTTAGCTGTAAATAATTGGAGCTAATACACCCGTAAATATGGCTAATAGTTATATTTACACTTATCGTTGTTGATTTTTTATTCGTATCAGTGAAATAACACTAACTAAATTATATGGTTAGATTACTGCTAGATTTAATATAGTGGATTAGCTGATTTAGAGATCCCTTTTTATAGGTTTATTAATTTTGCTATTACTGAAAAAACTGACAGTATTTACAATTTTGTTGATGTTCGCTTTTTATCGTCAAGCGAACATTGAATATGAAAATGTCCACATTGTTACTATAACTTAAAAGCGTTATCCGAATATTTTTACTTAGCAGTGAGCCTTGGCACTGACGAAAATTTAGTAATACAACTCAGAGCTGAATTTCCTATATTAGATTTACCCGTGCAGTAAAACCTATCTATTTATAGTTATAACCGAATGGAGTGAGGCACTTATTTATCAGTTATATACTGAAACCTAGCACTAATATCCATTTTAGTACTAGGTTTGTCGGGGTAATTATTATTTACTTCGAGCAAGCTTATTTCAGTAATGCTAAGGTCGAAGTTATTCAATCTTAGCTCATGCTTTGTTCATTAACCTAAAATTTAGCCCCAACCCAGAGCCAAAATTTATCAGTATCAAGGTTACCTGCGGCTGAATCACCTGCTGAATAAGCCGCATACTTTATACCTGCTCTGTAATTTTGTGCAAATTTTTTCGTGTAAACTGCATTAATTTCATTGCCCAAATCGTCGACAGTATCGGTTGATTCATCAGCACTGTAATCATGAAATGTAACAGTCCAACCACCACCGAATACTTTGCCTGAAATTGAGGCATAAAGATCAACCAAGCCTTCTTTTGGTGTGTTTAAAAATTGATCTGCCCAACCATTGAATTTATGCAGTGTTGCGAGTGGTGTTGAAAATCCGTACGTTGCTTCATCACTGCCCAGTACCTCTGCACCTAATTTAAGGGTTAGAGTATCAAAACTGTATCCACCCTGAATGGCCATATAACTTGCAGAATACTCAGTTGTTCCGTGCTCTGAATCTTGAGCAGCAAACTCGGCTGAATATGAAAACTTGTCTTTTTTACCGTTAAAACTTATACCGAAAGTATCTAAGCTATTAGCCGTACCTTCATCAACTTCTAAAAGGTAGCTGTATGCTGTTAGTTTGCCATAACTTGTTTTATAGGCGATGTTAAGTAAATGATCTTTCGAATCAAAATCCTTTTCATCGGAAAAAATACGATTACGCTTATTTATGTAGCTATAGCTCATTTTTATATTGTCTAATGCCGCATAAGTTATGGTTGCTGCATCAAATGTTTGTCTATCTTGACGCCATCCTACATGCCCAACATAACGATGGTTATCTAAGGTGATGACTTGGCGACCAACTTTAGCGGTAACTCCATCTTTTTTATATTGTACAAAAGCTTGGTCTAATTCAGTGGTTTCTGGGTCGGCAATAACTGAATATTCAGTATTATTACCAACAGTATCGTTATAGTCGTTAACACCGGCTATTTGGCGAGAGTCTTCAAATTCAACTACACCTGAGAAACCATTATAATTTGCACTGGTGTAATTTAATCGCGTGCGTAATGTTAAAGCCGAAGCATTTTTACTTGAGTTATCTTGATCAACTGCTTCATAGCGCAAGTTTAAATCGATACTGGTTTTAGCTTTGTTTTCAAGCTCATTATTTGCGTTGGCGTTTACACAGGTGCTGGCTAATAAAATCAGCGCAATTTGCGTTGAAATTTTTACTGCTGGTTGCATGGTTTATCCCTTTAGTTTTCATTTTCAATTTTAGGTTATTAAATTAAATAAATGGTACATAGCAGTGATAGAGCAGCATTCATGCCATTATATAAAAATTATATTTATCAATTACTTATGGTTTTTATGAAGGAGGTTGATTTGTGAGTTGTAATGTTTTGATGCATGGCTGCCCCAATATAAATGCTGGGTTTACTTAGTTTATTTAGCATTTGAAAGGGAAAGTTGTTGTTGCTTGGTAAGGATAAATAGTGAGGTAGCTTTTTTCATTTACTCATTACGATAAAAAAACCTCAACTTAGTCGCCTAAATTGAGGTTTACAAAACAGAATATTTGTTATCTATTTAACCAAAAATCTCTAACTTTCCATCAGATATACGTGTTTCGTAAGTCTGAATAGCGAAGTCATCGTTATCTAAACAAGCGCCAGAATGTAAAACGAAACGCTGTTTTAATAAGGGTGAAGCCACGTAAATATCACCTTTAGTTTCGCCAATTAAACCGCGATATAACACGTTAGCTTTACCAAAAGGGTCAAAGTTAGAAACGGCAAATACTTTGTCATTTCCAACCTGAAATAAAGCGACTTGTTCTTGGTTTGCTAATAACGCACAAACGCCTGAGTTTTTCACTAAATCGCTTGTTGGGCAGATGGTTTGCCAGGTGCTTTCTGTTGTCATGGTATTTTCCTTTCTTATTCGTAAACTTTTATGCAGGCGTTAAGTCAACTGCTTGGATTTTAACACCGTATTTTTTCTCTTCATCCTTAGCGGGACGAATTTGTTCACGCTCAGTAACGAATTCAATATTGCCATCGATAGCATCTGAGTTAACAAACTGACGAAAACGTTTTAATTGTTCTTCACTTTCAATAGTGGTTTTCCATTCACATTGATAGGTGTCTACAACATTTTGCATTTGTTTTTCTAATTCATCATTAATGCCTAAATGGTCATCTTTAACGATTTTTTCCATATAAGGTAAACCACCTTCTAGGTTGTCTAACCAAACGGAAGTACGGGTTAATCTATCTGCTGTACGAACATAGAACATTAAGTAGCGGTCAATATATTTAATGAGTGTTTCATCGTCTAAATCAGTAGCAAATAAATCACCATGGCGAGGTTTCATACCACCATTGCCACTGACATATAAATTCCAGCCATTTTCTGTAGCAATGATGCCGATGTCTTTACTTTGCGCTTCTGCACACTCACGAGTACAACCCGAAACGGCAAACTTAATTTTGTGTGGTGAACGTAAGCCTTTGTAACGATCTTCTAATCGAATCGCCATGGCCATGCTGTCTTGCTGTCCGTATCTGCACCAAGTGCTACCAACACAAGATTTAACCGTACGTAACGATTTACCATAGGCGTGACCTGTTTCCATGCCAGCATCAATCAAGCGTTTCCATATAGCAGGCAATTGGTCGACACGTGCACCAAATAAATCAATACGTTGGCCGCCAGTAACTTTAGTGTAAAGGTTGTATTCTTTCGCCACCTCACCAATAACAATTAACTTATCTGGTGTTACTTCACCACCAGGCATGCGAGGTACAACAGAGTAAGTGCCATCTTTTTGCATGTTACCTAGGAAGATATCGTTGGTGTCTTGCAGCGAAACATGGTCTGGTTTTAAAATGTAGTCGTTCCATACCGAAGCAAGAATAGATGCCGCGGCCGGTTTACATATTTCACAACCCAAACCTGAACCGTGTTTTTCTACTAGCACGTCAAAGTTTTTAATTTGTTCGGCTTGCACAATGTGAAATAGCTCAACACGGCTATAAGCAAAATGTTCACAAAGATCTGTGCTGATTTCAACTCCACGTTTTTCTAGTTCGTGATCGGTAACTTTTTTCAATAATGCAGCACAACCACCACAACCTGTAGCGGCTTGAGTTGATGATTTAACTTGACCAACATCTACTGCTCCACAATCAATCGCCGCAATAATGTCGGCTTTTGTCACGTTTAAACAAGAACAGATAGTGGCGGTATCCGGTAAAGCATCAACGCCTAATGTTGGTTTTTCGCCTGAGCTCGGTAAAATTAAACCGTCTGGATTTTCAGGTAATTCAATACCATTTAAGGCGTATTGTAATAATGAATCGTATTCGCTGGTATCACCGACTAACACCGCACCTATTAATTCTTTACCGTCTGGGCTAACAACAATTTTTTTATAAATTTGGTCAGGTTGGTTTGAGTAAACATAACTTTTACAACCTTCGGTTCGCGCATGAGCATCGCCAATTGAACCTACGTCCATGCCCATTAATTTTAATTTTGTGCTCATATCAGCACCGGTGAATTGTTGTTCACCACCAATAATGTTATCAACAGCAACTTTTGCCATGGTGTAACCTGGGGCAACTAAACCGAAGATAAAGTTATTCCAAAGTGCACATTCACCAATCGCGTAAATACTTTCATCAGAAGTTTTACAGTTATTATCGACAACAATTCCGCCACGTTCGCCAACAGATAAATCAAATTCACGCGCTAGGTTGTCGTATGGACGAATACCAGCAGAAAATAAAATAACGTCAGTTTCTAAATGCGAACCATCAGCAAAATTCATTCGATGAACACATTCTTCGCCATCAACAATCTCATTGGTTGCTTTTTGAGTATGCACTTGCACGCCAATACCTTCGATCATCGAGCGTAACAATGCGCCGCCGTCGGTATCTAATTGCACGCCCATAAGTTGTGGAGCAAATTCAACTACATGAGTTTGTAAACCTAACTCTTTAAGCGCGTTAGCGGCTTCTAAGCCTAATAAACCGCCGCCAACAACAACACCAACTTTGCCGGCTTTAGCTGATGCTTGAATATCGTCTAAATCTTGAATGGTGCGATAAACTAAACAATGATCACGTTCTTTACCTGGAATAGGGGGAACAAATGGATATGAACCTGTAGCCATAACAAGCTTATCGTATGCGTAGGTTTCACCCGATTCAGTGGTTACCTCTTTCGCTGCTTTGTCAATGTGGGTTACTTTTGCGTTGGTGAAAAAATTAACGCCAATTTCGTTGTAATAGGCTGGCGAAGTCATTGCTAAATCTTCAGCCGTTTTACCAGAAAAATACTCTGATAGGTGAACACGGTCATAAGCTAAACGGTCTTCAGCTGATAATACGGTAATTTCATAGCCTTCATGTTTAGCCATTTCATCAACAAAGTGATGACCTACCATGCCATTACCAACGACGACGATTTTTCGTGGTTGTGTGTTCATATTTTACAATCCTATTTCTTTGAATTACCGCTGTATTTGCGGAACTAAATAATGAATGGGTATTTGCAATAAACGAACCAGTTAACTTTTATTAATTAATTCAAAGGGGTAGGTTTTTAACTAGGTGTCAATTGAGAGAGGTTGCACTATCGTGAAGATATTCACGCACCAAGGATGTGCGTGAAATGTATGAACTATAAATTTATAAATAAAGACATTACTGGTTAATAGAGTAATGCGGCAATTAGCCCAATAAACAATATAGCTGATAATGATTGCCAAAATAAAATCGGGTTACGTTTTAATAAAGGCTGACTTTTATATTCTTCTACTGCGTTTGTTTTTGGGTTACTTAAATCAGCAAAGAATTCTGAAAAGGCTTTGTAGCGTAACTTTGGATCCGCCGCTGTAGCTTTTTGTAAGCTTAAATCTAGCCATAAAGGTAGTTCAGGTCGAAACTGTTTAATGCTGCGATATTGCATGCTGTAATAACCTTTAATTGTTACTTCAGCCCGTTGCATGGGTTTATACGGTAGCTCGCCTGACAGCATTTCATAGCAAATAACGCCTAATGAGAATAAGTCGCTTTGATTATCTGCTTTCATATGTAATAGCGTTTCAGGCGCAATATAGTTTAAAGAACCAAACGGTACTTCTTCTTTTATTGTTTCTTGATTCTCATCCAGTGAAGCAACAAATACGGTGCCGTAATCAATCAATTTAATGTGACCATATTGGTCGATCATGATGTTGTCGGGTTTTAAATCACGATGTACTAAATCTAAACGCTGAAACGCTCGCAATGCGCTAATAACTTGTTTCATTATATCGCGAACTAATGCAATGCTCGGTTTAGGATTGTCATGTAACCACTCGCCTAAGGTTTGGCCTTGCAGGTATTCACAAACATGATATAAAAACTGGCTGTTTTTTCTTCCGGGTAGCACGCGCATTACGTTACCGTGCTTAATACGTTCGCCAACCCAAGCTTCACGCATAAAGCCTTGCAAATAAATGGCATCTTCTGAAAAATTGGCTGAAGGTGCTTTTAAAACATAAGGTTTATCTGTTGCTAAATCGACCACCAAATATAAATGTGAACGGATACTCGCGTGGATAACTTTTTTAACTAAGTAGCCGTCCAGCTTCTGGCCAACTTTTAATGCTGGAGGTATCGCCTTTGCACTCAAATCACGTTGAATTTCAGTGAGTTTACGATTTGGTACTGCCTGCACATATACCAATAAACAGGTAACATTGTCATTACTACCTTGTTCAAGAGCGGTGTTAACAATTTTTAATGCAAGGGCTTCCAAATCAGATTTTTTTGGTGAAAGCGGCAAAGAATCAAACAATGATTGAAAAGTGGGCTTGGTAATATAGTCATGAATACCATCACAACTTAGCATGTATAAATCGCCAGATTGTAAGTCAATTTTATGAACATCAACCTCTAAACGATTATCAGCACCTAATGCTCTTGTTAATAAAGCCTGTTGCCCAATTTGCTTACGATTATGATCACGTGTAATAACCTCTAACTGCTGATTGCGATATTTGGTTATGCGAGTATCACCGACATGAAAAATATAACCAGTGGTAGATTTAGCAATTAAGGCTGAAAAAGTGGTCAACCATTGTGGAGAGTTTTCATCGGCTAAGCCTTCAACAAAGCCACCTTGTGAATATAGCCAGTTATTTAAGCTGGTTAATACTTTGGCTGCCGACTTTTGAGTTGACCATGTTTCAGGGGTTACAAGGTATTCTTGAATAAACTGAGTTACAGCAAGTTGAGAAGCATCCGCAGCTTTGTTTGCGCTCGATAGCCCGTCAGCAATCGCCGCAACAGCACCTTTAGCACGTAATTCGTGACTATCAGGCACAATAGCAGCGAAAGCATCTTCGTTTTCGGCTTTTAAACCTTTAGAAGAAAAACCGCCAATACACAATTGCAAATCTGCAGCTGTGCGTTGGTCTTGTTGGGTTTCATTGCTCATAGTTTGTTAATGGCTGACATTAATTAACTCTACCGTACCATCTTCTCGTACTTCAGTAATAGTGCCTTTGGGCTCTTCCATAAAGAGTAAAGTTGTAAACCCAACCACTGCAGTCGCGGCTATCACCATAAAGAAGGTTGAATAATCAACCATGGTTAATACCGTTAAGTAAACTACAGCACCTACGTTACCATAAGCACCTGTCATACCAGCAATTTGACCCGTTAACCTACGCTTTATTAATGGTACTGCCGCAAATACTGCACCTTCACCTGCTTGCACGAAAAATGAACAAGCCATTGCTGTTACTACGGCTAACGCTAAAGGCCATTCACCAGTGATTTCAGACATAGCAAAATAACCAACAGCTAAACCAGCGGTTAAAATTAATAAGGTTTTTTTACGGCCAAATTTATCTGATAACCAGCCGCCACCTGGGCGAGACATTAAATTCATAAAAGCATAAGTTGACGCTAACATGGCAGCATAAACCATACTTAACTCAAAAGTTTCAGCGAAAAATAACGGTAACATTGATACCACGGCTAACTCTGAACCGAATGTAGCAAAATAAAGAACGTTTAATACAGCGACTTGTCTGAATTTATAACGGTGAATTTCTTCTACTGGCTTTGAAAATAAATGACCGTTTACTTTTATGGTTTGTCTTACTTCAATGGCAAATAAAACCACTAAACTCAGATAAGCCAATATAGCACTTTGTTCCGATAATAAACTTACGCCTGCCGGTGATAATTTCCAAGCAAGTAAGGCTAAAGCTGCGTACATTGGAACTTTCATAATTAATAACAAAAAGAAATCACCAGTGGAGGTAACTTCCATTGCACCGGTTTGTTTAGGCTTAAAGTAGGTTGATCCTTTCGGAGTATCAGTTACGTTTTTATACCAAATAACACTGAAAATTAAACTTAATGCTCCGGTAAAGGCAACCGCATATCTCCAGCCGTCTTCACCACCAAACGCTAATGCAAGTGTTGGTAAAGTCATCGCCGCTGCAGCTGAGCCAAAATTACCCCACCCACCATAAATACCTTCCGCCGTTCCTAATTCATTAGCTGGGAACCACTCAGACACCATACGAATACCGATAACAAAACCTGCACCAATAAAGCCTAATAAGAAGCGAGACAATGCCGCTTGTTCAAAGGAGCTTGCAAAAGCAAACATAAAACAAGGGATACTACATACGGCAAGTAAAACAGCGAAAGTTAAACGAGGGCCGTATTTATCGGTCAACATGCCGATAATTACGCGCGCCGGAATAGTTAATGCGACGTTTAATAGCATTAAGGTTTTTATTTCCGCTTTCGATAACCCTAGCGAATCAGCGATAACTGACACTAATGGCGCGAAATTAAACCAAACTGCAAAGGTAATAAAAAATGCTATCCAGCTCATATGTAAGGCTTTCATCTTTCCTTTGAATGAAAAAATATTAAGACTCTCTTGACCGCTCATGCAACAACTCCTAAAAATTAAAATTTGTGTTATTTATTAACGAGAGATGTATTTTCTCTGATAATAATAAAAATGGGCTTGTTATTTATGTAAGCGGGCAGGCTTACTTTAATGCCAATAACGTTATTAAACACTGAGTAGCAAATGTAATGCCACCCAAAGCATTCTTCTTTATGATGTTGTTTCAATTGATATTGTTTTGTTTTTGATAATGGTTTTAAGTTGTGGTTTGGTTATTTATGCACGATACAATAACGTGCACGCACAGATTGAGTGCAGGAAGGTAATAAAAAACGTATGCACTGTGTATAAAAACTTTACACCATGGCCAGTTGAAAATAGATTAATTAATTAGCTTATCTACAGTGACATAAAGCTATAAATTTACTTATAAAAAAGTCGCATCAACCTCGTAAGAAAAAGTTAATTATATTCAGCGAAAAAACACGCAAAACTCGCTTTAATGTAAGAATTTACGCCTCATTTTGATTGGCGTCATATAGGTTGATATTTGAATGATGAAAGACTAGTTTTTTTATAATTAGAGGAAGCAGGCGTGAATTAGTCATACATAAGATGAATGTCAGCATGCCAGCATGTCGGCATGTTGCAAGGTAAAGGATAATATACTCAAAGTAGCAGCGACCAAGCATTCAATTAAGTATTCAATTAAGCATTCAATTAAGGAGTTAAGTGAGTAGTACCATCGTTGATATAATATTGCATGCAAGCACCATATCGGTGCAAACACTGCTTTAAACTATCTGTTTTTTTTCATTCACTTTATTATACTTAACAATTAAATTCTTTGATAACAATGAAATAAAAGTAAATATCTTGCCTAAAGTCACATGGCACACTAACTGCAGTTATCCGTATAGATAACGTTAAGTAACGAGTTGAGTCACAGATTTATATTCGTTAATAATATAACTAGATATACGAGAGCAGTAAAATGGCTATTACCGAAATCCCAACAGCTGATAAGTTAATAACTAAACATGCTGAACCGGTGACTCAAATTAAACCATCAATGGTGATCATTGGTAACGGTATGGCGACTGGTCGGTTGTTAGACGAAATAATTAAGCGCACGCCTCACAAGTATCAAATTACGGTTATCGGTAAAGAGCACTTTGGTAGCTACAATCGTATTATGTTATCTGCAGTATTAGCCGGTGACGCCACGATTGACAGTATTATGCAAAAACCGCTGGCGTGGTACAAAGCGCATAATATTAATTTTTTAAGTGGTTGTGTTGTTACATATATAAATAAAGAAAAAAAGTACGTAGATTTAGCCTCTGATACGCAAATACATTACGACGAACTCATCATCGCTACAGGCTCACGTACTGCTAAAATCCCAGCTAAAAATCAAGAAATTGCTGGTATCTTCAATTTTCGAAATATTGCTGACACTGAAAAAATTCAAGCCTTTGCTAAACAAGCGGGAACAAGCTCGAAACAAGCTGTTGTGATTGGTGGTGGTTTATTAGGGCTAGAGGCGGCTTATGGCTTAGCGCTGAGTGGTGTGGAAGTAACGTTAATCCATCGTAATAAATGGCTGCTTAACCGACAGTTAGATAAAGTTGCAGGTGTTATGTTGCAAAGCATTATGGAACAAAAGAATATTAAGTTTGCTTTAGGCCATGAAGTGGCTGCTTTTGAAAATATAAAGGGGCAAAGTTCAACAACTCAACCTTTAGCTAATTCAGCTGAACAGGCCGAAGAACTGTCTGGTGTTACGTTAACCAATGGTGAGTTTATTAGCGCGCAAATGGCCGTTATTGCTACGGGTATTACGCCGAACAAAGAATTAGCCGAGATCAGTAATATCGACTTCAATCGTGCCATATTAGTCAACGATTATATGCAAACCAGTGACACTGCAATTAGTGCTTTAGGTGAGTGTTGTGAACATAACCAAGCCACTTTTGGTTTAGTTGACCCTATTTGGGCGCAATGTATTACGCTTGCTGAGCGTTTATGTAACAACGTAGAAAAGCCATTTAAAAACGCACCTGTACCAACCAAATTGAAGGTGTCGGGTGTTCAGTTGTTTTCAGCGGGCGATGTTGAAGTATCAGACGATAGCCAATGTTTTACTTTATTAGATAAAAAAGCCCTTATTTACCGAAAGATTATTGTTAAAAAAGGCCAAGTAAGTGGTGTTGTTTTATTTGGCGATGTCAGTTCTGGTATGGCTTACTTTACGTTAATGCAGCAAAAAGTGATCGTTACTCCTATGTTACCAGAGCTCTTAATTGGCGAAGAATTTGTCACCATTGCAGAAGATGAGAAGAAAGTCTGCATCGCTTAGTAATGCTAAGGCTTTACGCTCATCTGCATAGTTTTGGCTTTAGCTTAAAAATAGCAATCTCGATTTTTAAATCAATAAATAGCTTTTATCACATTTTACCAACTAGCACTTTGCTAACGAAAAATAAGCGTTACAAAGGTTAGTTCAAGTATGAGAATTTCATGACCAACATTATTTTTACCGATAAACAGGCTCCGGCTTCAATAAGTAACCAAACCATCAGTAAAACCAATTGCCCATATTGTGGCGTGGGTTGTGGTATTGAAGCCACCGTTGAAAATAATAAAGTTATTGCGGTAAAAGGTAACGCCCTTCATCCAGCAAACTTAGGGCGATTATGTGTAAAAGGCTCTTCTTTGCATGAAACTCAAGGCATAGAAAATCGCATTTTAAGTCCTCGCGTTAACGGGGAGAATGTTAGTTGGGATGAAGCCACGTCTAAGGTTGCCAAGCACTTTCAAGATACAATAGCGCAATATGGTCCTGACTCTGTCGCTTTCTATTTATCAGGCCAACTGCTTACTGAAGATTATTATGTTGCTAATAAGCTAATGAAAGGCTTTATTGGCTCAGCTAATGTTGATACTAACTCTCGCTTATGTATGGCAACGGCAAGCACTGCTCACAAACGAGCTTTTGGCGAAGATGTTGTTGCTGGTTGTTATGATGATTTAAGCGCTGCTGAAGCTATTTTTATTATTGGTGCTAACCCAGCATACGCACACCCTATAGTTTATCAGCGCATGATTAAAGCAAGGGAAGAAAACCCAACACGCAAAATAGTCGTGATTGATCCACGTAAAACCGCTACAGCTAAAGATGCCGATTTATATTTAGCGATAAAACCTGGCAGCGATGCTTATTATTACAATGGTTTGTTAATGTACTTAGCCGAGCAAGGCAAGTTAGATAAAGATTATATCGCCGAGCATTGTCAAGGTTTCGAGCAAACCTTACAAACGGCAAAAAGCCAGTTTGTAGATATTTCAGCCGTAGCAGTCGCTTGTGATATTGAGCTTTCTCTATTGCTTGAAAGTTATCAAATATTTGCTCAAACCGACAAGGTTGTAACATTTTTTTCGCAAGGAATTAACCAGTCTTCAACGGGTGTTGATAAAGGCAACGCGATTATTAACTGCCATTTAGCAACAGGGAAAATAGGGCGAGAAGGCGCAGCTGCTTTCTCAATTACCGGGCAACCTAATGCTATGGGAGGGCGCGAAGTGGGTGGCTTATCAACTCAACTCGCTGCACATTTACATTTTGAAAACCCAAATGAAATAGACTTAGTAAAACGTTTTTGGCAATCCCCCAATATAGCTAGCAAACAAGGTCTAAAGGCAGTTGATTTATTTGACGCAGTAGATTCAGGGCAGATAAAAGCCATTTGGATCATGGCGACTAACCCAGTCGTCAGCATGCCCAATGCTAACCTTGTTAAGCGAGCATTAAAAAAATGCCCTATGGTAGTCGTGAGTGAATGTTATGAAAATACTGACACGTTAGATTATGCTGATGTAATTTTACCCGCGAGTACATGGGGCGAAAAACATGGCTCTGTAACAAACTCTGATCGCACTATTTCTGTGCATAAAAGCATGTTAAAAGCGCCTGGTGAAGCAAAAAATGATTGGCAAATAATTACAGACGTTGCACACAAACTGGGTTTTAAAGAGGCGTTTAATTATCAACATCCTGTCGATATATTTAGAGAGCATGCGGCATTATCTGGCTTTGAAAATAGTCATCCGTATGATGAAAATCGAGCTAAGAATGATATTTATCGCGTTTTTGATATTTCAGCCTTAGCCAATATTTCAGCACCTGATTATGAAAACTTTTTACCGACTAAGTGGCCGATTAATGCGGCGAACCCAAACGGGGTAAAACGTATATTCACTGATGGTGTTTTTGCGACAAAAAATCAAAAAGCGAATTTTGTTCCAATTATTGCTCAGCTACCTAAAATATTACCAGCTAGCCATCAAGTGGTGATGAATTCGGGTCGAATACGTGACCAATGGCACACTATGAACCGAACAGGTCGTGTCGCTAAATTAATGACCCATTCAAACGAGCCTTACATTGCCGTTAACGCAAATGACGCACAGCGTTTTCAATTGGCAGACAAACAACTTGCGGTACTCGCTAACTTAGGCGCTGAATATATTGGAAGAGTAAACATTACAGATGAACAGCGCACGGGTGAAATTTTTGTGCCTATTCATTGGAACGATAACTTTTCAGCTTCTGCGCGTGTTTCAGCACTCGTGAACCCGATTACAGATGAACTGTGCGGACAGCCTGAATTTAAACATAGCCCGGTTAGTATCAAGCCGTTTAATGCGGTATGGTCAGGCTACTTAATTTCTTCACAAACGGTAAATTGTCCAACCAGTTACTGGAGTAAAATTCAGCTTGAGCAAGGGCATAAATATTTATTGTCTGATAAGCAGGAGTTGGGTAACGATGAGACTTTTTTAGCTAATTTATATCCGAAAATTGATGACTGGCTGGTATTAAAAGACGATCAAAAGAATGTATTACGCATTGCGGGCTTTATCGATAACCAACTGCATTGTTTTTTTGCTGCAAGCACTGATTTAAGCCTAAAATTTAATAGCCGATATATTGAAGGGCAATTACATAAAGCACTACCAATAAAAACTCGCTTTGAGTTAATGTCAGGTATTGATAGTGATGGCAAAGATGACGTGGGTGACATGATTTGTTCTTGTTTTCAGGTGGGTGAAAAAACGATACAAGAAGCAATTAAATCTGGGCATTGTAAATCGGTAACAAGTTTAGGTGAAAAGTTAAAATGTGGCACTAACTGTGGCTCATGCATTCCTGAGTTGAAAACATTTTTATTGAAAAACTGATCTTTCAACATCATTAAAATTAGCAAAGAGTAAGCTAGGATTATCAGCGTATCAGCGTCGTATGGCTTATTCTTATCAAAATTTGAGTGTACGGCTACATATTACTGATAACCACTACAATTTGCGTTTATAACAATAAACATAGCTGCATATACAACCAAACAAAAAAATAATACATTTACTTAATTCTTACGCATTTCTTGCACATTTGTTTCTTATCATTACTTATATCATCATCAAAATAACAAATAGAGTATAAGTATGAATAAAGTAATAACCTTAGGTTTTCCTGTGTTAAGCCTGCTAATTTTTACTGGTTGTGGTGGTAGTAACTCAGCGAGTGAAGTCGTTGATGCTGTTGAAGTTGAAGTAGTAAACGACACGAGTAATTACCCTGTTGATACCACAAAGTTTGACTTATCTTCATCGGGTTCAGTTACCGAAGTTGCTTGTACTTTGTCTAATGGTGAAGCCTCTACTTGTTATTCTATTACCGTGAATGGTTTTCCATCAGATAGAACGACCCTCGGACCATTTTGTCCTGAAACTACCAGTACTGAAGCGGCTAACGCTGGAAAGTGGTTTGATGATGGGGTTTTATATGATCTAACGGGTGAGTTTATTACGAATTTAGATTTATTTTATGGTGATAGCAATTGGCAGTTATACAACGCCGAAACGGGTGAAGTTAACATTACCAATACGCAAATAGCCTGTGAAGCTGCAGCAAGACCAGATGTTGATGCTCAGTACAATAATTTTTGTGTGCAATGTGAAATTAGCTATTACAGTGATACTGAAGGTGAGGGAATATCGTCAACATTTTTAATTCCAACAACACCTGTAGCACGTTCACAAGCTGGTCAAGTTGGGCGAGATAGTGTTGGCGTAGCGTTCAACGGTGTTACTTTAGACGCCGCCGCACCAACAGAAGCTATATTGAGTGCTTATACTATTGCCGCATTTGACGATTGTGTGGGTCATGTTAACCCATTTGCTGGCTACCATTACCACGGAGCAAATCACGGAGAAGGTACTTGTCCTGCGATAGCATTTGAACCTGACGGCCATGGCGGTGCATTTGGTTATGCACTTGACGGTTACGCCATTCATAGCATGTTAGATGAAAACAACGCAGAAGAAGATGATTTAGATTCATGTCGAGGCCATACCGATGACGCGCGTGGCTACCATTATCATTCAGCTGGCCCAGGTGAAAACCTATTTATTGGCTGCTTTAGCGGTGAGACAGCACAATAATGAAGCACAATAAATTTTTAATAATTGCGGCAAGTTTAATGCTGCTGAGTAGCTTTGTTGCCAGCGCTCATGACTCTCATACTCATTCTGCGCCTTGGCAAGCTTGTGAAAGCAAGCAAAAGTCAGCGCAATGTTCATACACTAACGGTGAAAATGACCTATTCAAAGGCTCATGCCAAATGTTTAGTGAAACGCTAATGTGTGTTAGAAATCAACCGATTATTCACGCTGATGCGCAGGGTAAAAAGTCTGACAAGCTGGCTGATAAGTCAGTGTATAGTGAGTAAATTTATCTGCAATTTTATAGCTACTTGTATCTATATAATCCCTAAAGATAATTTTTAATAAAAATAGAACCAAGGTGTGTATCCTAAGTTAATTTAAAACTAGATACTCACTTGGTTCTTTTAGTTTATTTACTTCTCTAGTAAGTCATAGCTAGTAAACCATACCGAGCAAGCCATGCCTAGTCAGTCATATCTAATTCAGATAAGCATTTATATATTCTAAAATTGTTATTTAGAAAACACTTTCTTAAGTAATTCGGTGGTTCTTTTTTCTGGATTTTCACGAATAGCCGCTTCTTCTTTGGCTAAATATTCAAATATGCCTGACAAGGCTTGGGTTTTAACTAACTCAATTAAGTCACTACTTATATCAGGAACAAAAGGTAGCGACTGATATTTTGAGATTATATTGTCGTATAGGGTCAATGCACCTACATCAGCTAGACTTTGCTTAATTATAGGGTCCATTGCGTTGGCAATTGGTGCTGACATTTGCTTTTTGAAATATTGCGTAGCAGCGTCATTTTCACCATTATAAATTGATTGTATATCGACTAGTGTTAAGTTATTTATTGCGTTTGATATTATCGGACCTGCGGCTGGAATGGCTTGCTCTGCCGCCTCATTCAACTTCGCTTCAAGTTCATCAGTCCAATGGCCCATACCGACTTTATCTAATATTTTCCCTGCGCTTGCTAAAGCTGGTGGTAAATCAATATGTAAGTTTGGATTATCGGCAAAGGCACCACTTTTTTGTAAGGTATGTATTACTGATTCAGAGCCAACCGACAATGCCTGTTTAAGTGCTTTGGCTATTTGTTCGTCACTTAACGCTATCTGCGAGACCGTGTTTTCTCCTGAGAGTATTTTTTTTGCTTTTTCCCACCAACTATCTTGTGCTGTTGCTGGTGATATAAACAATATTGAACACAGAGCAATGGCAAAGTATTTAGTGTATTGTTTAATGTGTTTTTTAGTGTTTTTCATTATAAATATTTCCAAGTTAAGTCCTAATATCACAGACGTTAAGTGAATTTATTTCCACTACATTAAAAGCTTAAAAGTTCGCGACTTGTCAGTTGTCTTAAGCAACAGGAGATCAGCGATAACACAACGTAAGTTATCGCTGATTATTTCTAACAAGCTAACTTATTATCCGAACAGTCCTTTTAGTTTATCTTTAACTTTATCTTTTACCTTGTCTTTTAGTTTATCTTTAGCTCCTGAGCTCACATCAGGACGTATTTTAATATCATGAAATGGCCCAGTGATTTTTATCGGTATAACAATACCTGAATCAGTGGCTTCTGCTGCTTGCCCTTGAGTTGACGCGACTACTTTTGATTTAATTTGCAGATTAACTTTTGTTTCAGGTAAATTTATATCACCAGTCCCTGATATTCTGATAAAAGGGTTATTCAAAGATAGGTTATCAGTAGTAGCAACACCATTAGTTAGTGTAAATTTACCCGTTAGGGCTGCAAAATCTGTTTTATCTGCGTTACTAAAATCACTGTCTAAACTAACTGCAGATAAGTTACCTTGCATAATATTGCTAGCGCTCTTGGCAATAGCCGCTAGATTTACCCCTTTAACAGCACCATCGATAAAACTAATATCTAGGTGACCATTAAGTTGTTTAATAAATTCACGTTGGCTTATACCTTGGGTTGAAAGATCCCAAGCTAATTGTCCTTTGCCGATAAGTTTGTCAAAGCCAGCCGCATCGGTAAGTAACGGCTCAGCATTAATATTGGCTAAATCAAATTTAGTGTTTATTTGATAAGGTTTTTTATTGGCGTTAAGTTTAATAACGCCACTGCCATTGCCTTCATAACCCTGAAAGCTTTTTAACTGCACATCAGCCACACCTTTGTTTAACACCAAGGCGAGCTCATTTTTACCAAGCTTAATATCTCTGATCAATAGCTGACTGGACTTAATTGAAATATTGGCATTTAGTGACCTTAATACGGATAAATCAAGCTCGGTATTATCCCAGACTATTGGCTGGCTAGCTTGGTCATCCGTTGATGTTGTTTCAGTTTCTGAGCTAGGTTCAGGTAAATAAGGGTTAAGATCGAGTATGCCCAAGTCGATATTACTCGAAATGTTAAGCGGCTCAGATAAGGTAATTGCAGTAGAGCCTTTAAACTCTAATTCGTCTAAACTCACTATTAATTTATTAAGGGTGAGTTTATTGTTAACAAAGCCCATATTGGTACTCAAGGAGAATTTGTTAAAAGCTTCATCTTTAGCAACCAAAGCAATATTCTGCCAGTTTAATAACGCTTTAACCGAATCTCCTGAAAGTGATAATTTACCATTTAACTCTTCGCCTTGTTGTACCACTTCACCTTGATAATTTAATTTTACTAACGCCGATGTTAAGTTCAACTCGACGGTGAAAGGTTGGTTATTAATGGCTTTTGCCGGCGAGGTTATAATTGATTCAAGCTCAAGGGTTTGCGCCATGTACCTTAAACTGCCTGACAAGTTTAAGGCTTGTCTTAAAGACGGCATAGTTATGGCTAAATCTAGCTGATCAATTATTTTTGTTTCTATACTTTGATGATCAATAAAGGTGAGCTTGCCACCATTAATTTCTACTTGACCCAGACTAATATCAAAACCGTCAGGCAAAGTAACGGACTTATCATTAGTCGGTGATTTTGTTGTATCGTTTTCAGCGTCACCGCTTGTATTAGCCAAGGTTGAAAACTGCCAATTAACTGAACCATCAGCATTTTTTTCTAATAGAATATCGGGATCATTAATAACAAATTTTTCAATGGCTAATTCACCAGAAAACACTGAAAACCAAGGGATATGGATCAGTAATTCGTTAATGCTAGCCATATTTGGTTTAGAGCCACCTGCTACATTTGAAAATTGCACATCGTTTAACACTAAAGTTAGCGAAGGAAATACACTTAAACTTTGTTCACCATTAACGGTTAACACTCTGCCTGTTGACTGTTCAACGTTAGTACTTACTTGGTTAACTATGTCCTCGGTTGATATTAATTGTGTGGCAACGACAATTAATAGAACAATGATTAACATAATGATAGCGAAGGATTTTAAGAATATATTCATAGCTGCTCTTAATTAACAAAAGTTATCTTCTACTATAGTAAATATGGAGATTAAATTCATTGATTTGACAAAAAATATGAATGAATGCTTTTTCTATCGTTAAATAATAAAAGCTATTGTTGATAATGGCGCTAACGTTCGTTTTTATTGATTTTAAAGCGGATAAACCCGCAGACTTTAGTATTGAAATTTAAAAAAACGTACACAAATAAACACAAAAAAAGTATTGATTAAATACTATTTAGACATATTATGTCATTGTTGCGATCAATTACTTGGAGTTAAACATGCAGCGTATAGTCTTATTCTTATTAACTAACTTAGCCATAATGGTTGTGTTAAGTATTACCATGAGCATTCTAATGTCAGTATTTGGCATTGATCGCCAAGGTATGGGCGGCTTGCTTGTTATGGCAAGTGTGTTTGGTTTTGGTGGCTCATTTATTTCATTGCTAATGTCGAAGTGGATGGCAAAGCGTTCAGTGGGGGCTTATGTCATTGAACAGCCGAAAAACAACACTGAAAAATGGTTACTTGAAACTGTTAAACGTTATGCCCAACAAGCTAAAATTGGCATGCCTGAAGTGGCTATTTTTGAATCACCCGATATGAATGCCTTTGCAACTGGCGCTAACAAGAATAATGCCTTAGTTGCCGTTAGCACAGGCTTACTAGCACATATGACACAAGAAGAAGCTGAAGCGGTTATTGGGCACGAAATCAGCCATGTGGCTAACGGTGACATGGTAACGCTTACCTTAGTACAAGGTGTGGTGAATACCTTCGTTATTTTCTTAGCACGCGTAATCGCAGGACTTATTGACAATGCCACTCGGAGCAATAATTCAAATGGTTCAGGCTTAGGAGGTTTTGCTTATTTCGGCATTGTTTTCGTGTTAGAAATGCTATTAGGCGTACTTGCCAGTACGATTGTTGCTTGGTTTTCTCGAAAAAGAGAATTCCGCGCGGATATTGGTGGCGCTAAATTAGCAGGCACTGGCGCAATGATCGGTGCTTTAGAGCGACTTAAACGCAGTCAAGAAAGTCATTTGGAAGGTTCTATGATGGCGTTTGGTATCAATACTAAATCATCATTTAGTCAATTGTTTGCGACACATCCGCCATTAGATGATCGTATAAAAGCGTTGAAAGCTATGTAGAACTGTCGGCCGTAAAAAGTAACTCATTAGTTAAAATGGTTTACTTATATGCTGATTATACAAAAAGCGCTAACTTTGGTTAGGGCTTTTTTTATATCACGGCGATAGGAAAAAAGATCGCTTTACCCTTCGTTATTTCTTTTCAAATTTACATCTTAATGGCTAAAAATTGATGAGATGGTCAATCGCCACATATTTTTTAACGCCCACCTTGCAGCTTACCACTTAATTATTTGTTCTAATATTCCTTTTTTTATTATAAGTGGTTGTAAATGCTATCGATTTGTCTTTGTAGATAACATGATTAAATGCATCAATATTTTTTGTTAAGTTGATTAAAAAATTGATATTGAACTTTGAAAATAAAAGCGCAGAATCAGCCGAATTTTTTACTTTGATGAGAATTTCTCTTGTTGCTAGGTAAGGTAAATAAAGAAAAACTTAAGCAGCAGAACCTATTCTAACAATTGCATTTCTAAGTGAAACAATAAACGTTTCATAAATAAAAGGCTTGAAATTAAAGTTAGTTAGGAATGAAAAGTAGAATGAAAAATAATATAAAGGCAATTAATTGAGACAAGCTAATGTAGCTAGTCTTGAAAAATATTCATACAGTGATAACACCGAAATTTAATGAGTACCCATGGAACAAGTAATGAGAGATAACAACATCGAATTTAGTGATAATAAGTTATCTGTTTACAACTTTGGTGATGATTTTTCATCAGCGAATTCGAATATAAACAAACGTTTTTTTGAAGGTGGAACCCGTTATAGAGATGCAGTGCAAATAGTTGTAGCAACTGGAGAGTATTGGTTGTTTGATTATGGCGTAGTGGTATTTTGGGCGGTAGATAAAACTGCGCGCCAAGCTTTAATCAGCAGCCTAAAAAAAGACAATACAACACATTTTGAACAAATCGAAGAACATTTAAGTTTCACTTTTGCTAACGAATTAATGATAAAAAAAGATGTTATTTCGTTGCCAGACCATGATCCTTTAATGCGTTTAGCAATAAGCCATGCTTTAGCGCAATCGAGCAAGCTTATGGAGTACGAAGTTCAAGCGCAAAATTCGATAAAAAACTATTCACATATTCCAGAAGAGTTAGCTAAGTTTGGCAAAATATCTATCAGTCAGAAAGAAATCGCTAAAATTAGAGGGACGTTACTAAGCACGAAAAGCGACATTATTCTCCATTATGGTTTATTAGATACTCCCGATTTTTTTTGGGAATATCCTGAATATGAAGCCATTTATGAACGTATGGCTCGCTACATGGATATACGCCAGCGCGTAGATTTATTGTCTAAAAAACTTTCAACGATTAATGAGTTATTTGAGGTGCTAGCTGAAGAACAAAAACATCAACACTCTTCATTTTTAGAATGGATTATTATCGTATTGATCGGTATTGAAATTGTTTTCTTTCTTGTACAAGAATTCAAAAATTTAATGGCTTAACTTATCATAATACTAGCTTAGCTTAGCTTAGCTTAAACCGAGCTAGTATTGGTGATACATTGATTTATAACGCCTGAGACACTCCATTGGGCGTTTTATATTTTAGAGCCAAATGAAGATGTTGTTAAGTATATAAGTACCGAACTTTAAACTATTTTTATAGCACTATTTCAATCGGTAGGTTTCATCGATAAACCGGCTAACTTCAGCAGAGTCTGTAGTTTAATTTCTTAGTTTATCTTGAGCTTAGAACGCAGGCCTGTAGTGCTCAGGGTGTTTTATTCTAAAATCATTAATAACATGCTTAAATTCATTATTTGAATAAAGTTCTTGTGATAATTGTGTGAAATCTTTAGCTAAATGGGCAATTTTAGATTTTTTTGATAGAGCGATAAATAAGAATGAAGCATCATCTAAAGTGACTGTGATTTCTCTAATTTCATGATTATTAGGAGGGATATATTTATCTAAATCGTTAAAGTCAGTCGATATGACCACATCAACTTTCCCTGCTACTAAAACCCGAAAGGCAGCCGCCATATCATTAACATACACTTTTTCAAAAAAAGTATCAGGCGCATTGTCAAACTTTTCAAACTGCTTTATTTCTTTTAAAACCGCTATTTTTAAACCTTTAAGGTCAGCAAAGCCACTAATGGTTGGTCCGCCTTCTTTTACATAAAAAGATTTTTTATGTAATGAACTATAAACCAGTAAATGAGCGAAATTTCGGCGCTCAGGTGAGTCTAACAGACCCGACATAATATCCACTTTGCCTGCTTTTAACATACCTAAACAACGCCAAATGGTATTATTCTCAGTAAATAGTACTTTATAACCGAGTTTATTAAATAGATAAGTTGTTGCTGCAATGTTTTCGCCGATAGGTGTTTGGCCTGGCAATACTATTTGGTGAGGTGGAAAATGCGAAACACACATGGTAAGAAATTTATCTTCAGCACCATAAGCTATATCAATTTGTGCAATTGACAATACAAATATCAAAGCTGTGATGTACTTCGTTAACAATAGAGTGCTCATTTTTACATTATAAAAACTGTCAATATTATAAGGTATGTAAAAAGATAAGTACAAGCTAGCGCACATATCAAACCAATCATGTCTTTTACGTTTTTATACAGACTGAACTAATCAAGGTGCAATCAGAGGCTTTTTTATTGAGGCAATAAAAAAGCCTCAACATTGCTGTTGAGGCTTCGTTATGAATGGTGCCGACTGCCGGAGTCGAACTGGCGACCTACTGATTACAAGTCAGTTGCTCTACCAACTGAGCTAAGTCGGCACACGAAAACGTGTGCGATAATTATGTTCTATGAACTAACTATCTTGGCACCGAATCAACATCGGAACTTGTTGATTCTACAGTTAACTTAATTAAAAGCTAAAAGTGTAAATGGTGCCTCGACCCGGAATCGAACCAGGGACACGAGGATTTTCAATCCTCTGCTCTACCGACTGAGCTATCGAGGCACATTAACAATCATAATGATTGCTCTGTACATTGTCTTCTTGGCTGTGCCTTGAAGACGGGGCGTATTAAACTGTTTTTCGTTTACCCCGTCAACCCTTTTTTTTAAATAAATGTTTGTTTGCCGTTTTTTTCTACGTATTGTGCTTTTATGGAGCAATATGGCCAAGTTTTTCTATTTATTCGCTGAAAATTTTTCTATTCACTGTGAAAAAGTCATAAGTGATATGTGGGAATTACTCGCCTAATTATTAATAATTTATTAAATTAAAATAACAAAAATTGCGGTAATTGAGCTTTTTCATTGTTTCTTGTTGATGCGGGCAAAAAAAAACGATAAATAATTTACCGTTTTTTTTGTTTTTGAAATTTGCTATTCGAATTTTATTTTTTCTCTGGTGTATAGCCTTCAATGTCAGGTTCTTTACCTTCGAAAAGATAAGCAACCATGGCTGTTTCTAAAAATGCGCGATCGTCAGGGTTCATCATGTTCATTTTCTTTTCGTTAATCAGCATGGTTTGCTTCTTTTGCCAAAGCCCCCAAGCTTCTTTAGAAATGTTATCAAAAATACGTTTGCCAATTTCGCCCGGATAAAGTTGAAAACCAAGGCCTTCGGCTTCTTTTTGTAAATTTTGGCAAAAAACGGTACGGCTCATAATTAATTCTCTTTTTGGCTAATGTATTTGTATGTATAAGTTAGTTAAACAGGTAATTGTTCAAGCTGTTTAATGAGTTTTTGCGTTGATGCGGCTAAGCCCACTGACGCTACTGTGGCTAAATTGTACCATTGCAAAGTGCTATTTTCGCTAATTTCTTTTACCGGTAGCATTTCACAATCTACAACTATAGCTTCTATGTCGAGATGAAAGTGGCTAAAGGTATGTCGAAATTTGTCTAAAGCGAAGGTGGTGGTTTGCTTTAGGTTTAACTTGGTTAACAAGTCAGGCAATTCGCTAATATCTGATAACTCCAAAAAGCACCATAAACCGCCCCATATACCTGCAGGAGGGCGCTTTTCCATTAAAATTTGTTGCTCAATGCGAGGAATAACCATGATGGTGTGCTTTTCAGGAATGGTTTTTTTCGGTTTTTTTTGTGGATAGCTTGCTTGCTCGTTGCTGGCGTTGGCTAAACAGCTAGTATTAATAGGGCAAATATCACATTTAGGTTTAGAGCGCGTACAAACCATCGCGCCTAAGTCCATCATGGCTTGATTAAATTGCGCCACACCAGTCTTGGGCGTTAGTGTTTCAGTGATTGGCCATAAGGTCTTTTCATATATAGCTTGGCCTGCATGGCCTTGTACTTTATAGCAGCGCGCTAGAACGCGTTTTACATTGCCGTCTAAAATCGCGTGGTGTTTATTTAACGCTAAACTTAATATGGCTCCAGCGGTTGAACGGCCAATACCGGCTAGTGCGATAACGTCGTCAATATTTTCAGGAAATTTTCCGTGATAGTCGTCACGTATTATTTTAGCGGTTTTGTGCAGGTTTCGTGCTCGTGCGTAGTAACCCAAACCTGTCCAATGATGAAGTACAGTATCTTCATCAGCATTGGCTAAATCAATAATATTAGGAAAGCTTTCCATAAATCTTAAATAGTAAGGAATAACCGTTGCTACTTGCGTTTGCTGTAACATAATTTCGGAAATCCATACCCGATAAGGGGTTTTATCTTGCTGCCATGGCAAGTGTTTTCTGCCTTGCAACTGAAACCATGATAATACTTGGTCGCTAAATTGTTGCGCAGATTTGGCTGATATAGTGGTTTTATTTGTCATAATGGCGACAGTGTAGCGAATAAAGCTGAGATTTTCATTGCAAAAATTTCTATTGCCACTATCCTCTCGCACAGAGTAAGTGTTAATAAAAATAAGGTTTGGCTTGAGCCAAGTCGTAAGGAATTAAAAATGAAAATAGATGCAAAAAACCGTAGTAATCGTTTACGTAAAAAATTACGTGTTGATGAGTTTCAAGAATTAGGTTTCGATATTGCTTGGAAACTTGATGATGGCACTGACAATGAGTCAGTTGATGCATTTTTAACGAAATTTTTCGACGAAGCTATTGATCCAAACGGTTTAGGTTTCGGTGGTGAAGGTGATACTTTATGGCATGGTCTTATTTGTACTCAACAATTAGGTAAATGTACTGAAGAACACCGCCAATTAGTTGAGAAATGGTTAACAGATAACGGCGCAAGCTCAGTTACTGTTGGTCCATTATACGACGTTTGGTGGGCAGAGTAGCCTTTAGTAAACTCGTTTAAGCCATAAAATATATACGGGTGTTAAATTAGTTCTTGTGAGGCGTTATGCCGAGATTGAATTTCAGTCAGTAAACAAGGATAATATGCGCCCTAATTTCGATGAAGCAACTAAATAATAGATAGCATTATGATAGATAGAAGCCACAAAACCGTTGAACAAGCAGAGCAAGAAGGCAAGTACATTAGAAAGGTACGCAGCTTCGTTAAACGTGAAGGTCGCCTTACTAATGGTCAAGCAAAAGCTTTAGAGCAATTTTGGGACACCATGGGGTTGAACCATGAAAGTGGTTTAATTGATCCTAGTGCTTTGTTTGGCAATAATAACCCGGTTGTACTCGAAATTGGCTTTGGTATGGGTAAGTCGTTAGTTGAAATGGCTAAAAATGCCCCTGAGCTTAACTTTATTGGTGTTGAAGTTCACCGTCCTGGCGTTGGTGCTTGTATTGGCTTAGCGCAAGAAGAAGGTGTTAATAACCTTAAAGTGTATGAGCACGATGCTATTGAAGTGTTAGCCGATTGTATTCCTGCCGAGTGTTTAACAACGGTTCAGTTGTTTTTCCCTGATCCTTGGCATAAAAAGAAGCATCATAAACGTCGTATCGTGCAAGCTAGTTTTGTTGAAGCTATACGTGAAAAGCTTAAAGTTGGTGGTGTGTTCCACATGGCTACTGACTGGGAAAATTACGCAGAATGTATGTTAGAAGACATGACATCTGCGCCAGGCTTTAACAACTTATCTGAAAACAATGATTATGTGCCGCGCCCTGATTCTCGTCCATTAACTAAGTTTGAAGACCGCGGTCAAAACTTAGGCCATGGCGTTTGGGATCTACAGTTCAGTCGTATCAGCTAAATTAAAAAATAATTTATCTATATCAGTAAGGTGGTAAACGCTATGTTAACGCCACCTTTACTTTAATGCTAAATCTAGCAGTTGTTGCCATTGTTGCTGGCCGTTATCGGTGTAATTTATCGCGCTCAATATGGAACAAGTGCTGACTATTACGTAAATTCCCTGTCTCTTTTAACCATTGCTCATCAATAATCTCACGCATCAAGGCAGCTTGTAACGTTCGTGCAGTGCAAGCACTCCAATAGGTAATTGTGGCTTCCTGATGAACTTGAGTATTAGGGAGCTCATCGCAACGAGTTTGTGCCATTTCTTCAATAATACTATCAATAACTTTGGGTGTTAATTCTCGTTTGATTTGCTGTTTAAATTGGGTGAAATGCTTAGCACGCATTAACTGCCAAATTAGCCAAACTAAGAATAAAACTGCGATTACAACAATGATTTCCAAAACAGCGCTCAAATAATTCATAAAATAACGCGATATCATAGCAGTATTTTTTATTCACAGTTAAGGTTTTTAATGGTGATTATTTCATACTGTTTCTAGCACGTTAAACCCGACCTTGAGGCTTTAGATTAGTTGTTAGCATGTTGTTAAAGGTATAAAAAAAGGAAGCATAAAAGCTTCCTTTTTTAATTACACGTTCTTAAACGAAAACTTGTTAATACTCGATGGGTGCAGCAGTAGTGAGTAAACCTAATCCCGATTGCTGATATTGCTGTTTAAACTCGGCAATATCTTGCGCTAAGAAATGGTTAACTTCGTCTATTCCTTTTTTCAATGCAGCTTTACCTTGCGCTAAGTAAAGTTCAGCTGTGGGTGAAGGTTTACCGTAGCGACTGCCAGCATAGCCCCAAGCGATAAATATTTTAGAGCTTACTTTATAGCTTTCATCAACAATGCCATTGGTTTTAGGAATAGAGCGTAAGCTTTTATCTAGCTCTGCAATTTTTTTAATTAAAGCATCTGCACTGGTGCTAAGCATTTTTTCTGTACTTGTTGCTTTGCTTTTATCATCGGCTAATTTTCCTAACGCTTTATCAGCCATCGCTTTGATTAACTCAACATCTTTTTTACTATCCACTAAGGCATGAGCCGCTTTGGTGAGCGTTGAATACATGTCTACGGCTTGATGCTGTAAATTATAACTCGCAGTTAAATCTTGCGTAGAAACATTAAAGCGTGGATCTTTTAATACCTGTGCTGTGGTTTCAAATTCATGATGGTTTAATTTAACCGTGATGCTATAAGTACCGGGTACAACTTCAGGGCCAGCAGCTAAAATATCTTTGTCTTCTTCAGGTTCGTCGCCAGGCATATCTAACGCGCCATCAGACTCTAAACCCCATGCAATACGATTTATACCTTGTTTGATTTTGCTGACAAATGTTCGGACCACTTCACCTTGACTGTTTTTAACCGTAATACGAGCTTTATCTGAAAGTGCAGGTTTCTTATCATCAGCTTTTTTAGCAGCGGAGTTTTTATCTGCTTTGGCTTTTTCTGCTTTTGCTTTCTCCGCTTTATTTAACTGACGCGCTTTTTCTTTATCTTCATCCGGATGTATTAAATGTTCGCCTGATGTCATGATGGTCAGCGTAGCGCCATAGACTTCGTTTTCGCCAACATAAGCGGCGTCACCCCAGAAACGTGATGATGGTGCACGGTTAGTCACATACTGCTGACCATCAGAAACACTTAAAAGCTTTAATGGTGCTTTGAAAGAATCTTCAGATAAGCCACGCAGTGCACTGTAGTCATCAATAACAATAATCGAGCGACCATGTGTTCCCAGTACTAAATCATTCTCACGTTGTTGAATAGCCATGTCCATTACAGAAACCGTTGGTACACCTTGGTCATATTTAAACCAAGAATCACCGGCATCGGTAGAGGCATATAAGCCTAACTCAGTGCCTAAAAATAATAAGTCTTCATCAACATGATCTTGTTGCACGGATAGGGCATAACCTTTGATGTTTTTAGCGGTTAAATTGGTAAATTTACTACCATACTTTGAGGCTTTAAAAATATAAGGGCTCATGTCGCCACGGCGGTGATTATCAAAAACAATAAAAGCTTCGTCAGCATTATAAAGCGACGGTGTTATATGAGGAATAAATGCATTTTTTGGCGCTTTACGTGCTTTTTTCTCGACACTTTTCCAGGTTTCTCCACCGTCTTGTGTGACATGAATTCTACCGTCATCTGTACCAATCCAAATAACCCCTTGTTTGATTGGGCTTGGCGCTATGGTAATAATTGCGGTGTTGTTTTCAGCGGCAGTAACGTCAGGGGTTAAACCACCTGAATCTTTATAGCGTTGAAAGTCTGGATTGTTGGTTGAAAGATCTTTAGAGATCACTTGCCAAGTTTCACCTCGGTCAGTTGATTTATGAACAAATTGACTACCATAATAAATAGTATCTTTGTTAAATGGGTCTTGTGCTAAGCCGGCATTCCAGTTGAAACGCAGTTCAGTTTCTGGGGTTGGTGGTGGTGGCATGATCAGACTTTGCTCACCGGTATTAAGATCCCAACGATTTAAATAACCCCCTTGTGATTGGCTATAGCCTTTTGTTACGTCATCAGGAAATGGCATGGCATCAAAACCGTCGCCAAAGCCAATTTCTTGCCAATGAACGTTACGAATGCCAGCGCTGTGCCAAACTTCCGCTGGGCCGCGCCAAGAACCGTTATCCTGTAAACCGCCATAAATATTGTAGGGTTGAGCATCATCAACGCGAATATGATAAAACTGAGAAATGGCTAGGTTTTGCACGAAACGCCAGCTGTCACCTTTGTCTTGGGTAATCGATACGCCGCCGTCATTACCTAAAATTAAATGTTTTGAGTCATTAGGATTTATCCATAAAGTGTGATTATCAATATGAATATTATTACCTGCAGCACAGCAATCAACTTTTTCAATCTTGTTAAAGGTTTTACCGCCATCAATTGAACGACGAACAAAGGTTGCTATGTTATAAATTACATCGGGATTATTTGGATCAACTTCAATTTCTGAATAGTAAAATGGACGATCAGCAACACCTATTTCATCATTAACTGTTCGCCAGCTATTGCCGCCATCGTCAGAGCGCATAAGTGCACTTTTTTCAGCTTCTATTAATGCGTAAACAGTATTTGGCTGACTTTCGGCAACATCGAGTGTTATACGGCCTAAATCACCTTCAGGTAAGCCATCTGCAGCGGTTTTTTCTTGCCAGGTTTCACCACCATCAAGTGAGACAAATAAGCCTGAACCTGGCCCACCAGATTCAAAACGGTCTGGCCAACGTCTAAATTGCCACATTGAGGCATAAAGCTTATTTGGGTTACTCGGATCCATTTTAATATCTGTTGCACCTGTGGTGTTATCAACAAATAGAATTTTCTGCCAGCTTTTACCACCGTCGATAGTTTTATAGATACCACGGTCTTTATTTTCAGCCCATAAGGTACCTAAAGCGGCAACATAAGCGATGTCTGGATTTGTTGGATGCAATGCAATGCGATTAATGTGCTCAGTATTTGCTAAGCCCATTTTGTTCCAACTTTTACCAGCATCAATTGATTTATAAATACCGCCACCAATAGATACTGAGTTGCGAACATTACCTTCGCCGGTGCCCAACCAAACAATATCAGGGATTGCCTGATTAATAGCGATAGCGCCGGTTGAGGCATATTCTTCATGTTCAAAAATGGGTGTCCATTTCAATCCAGCATTTTCAGACTTCCATACACCACCTGACGCGGCCGAAGCATAGACAATATTAGGGTTTGAGATGACGGCTTCGATATCAGATATGCGTCCGCTTGTGGCTGCTGGACCAATATTTCTCACTTTGATACCTGACAGTAAATCGGTATCTATGGCGGCGGATGCACTGGTGCTAATAGCAGCAGTGAGCATCAAGGAGGTCAGAGATTTTTTCATCGATTTTCCCTATTATTTATCATTGTATGTTTATCGATAGCGTGTGATGAGATAAGGCTTAGATTAAACTGGTTATTTAGCCTTCTTTAATCATCACCACATCAAGCTTGAATTAGATCACTTTAATTAGAATAGATTAGTTGTTAGATAATGTTTTATCACTTTATGATCTGTAATGATTTAGTGATACGCTAAATTGATTGATTTTTACGATATATGGCGAAACATTGTCACCGTGGCGAATCAATACAAATGCTATGAATCCTTGTAGTAAAAAGCGAGCAGTGTACTTAATTCAATATATTTTTATTTAGCAATGTTAAGGCTTAAACTGCGCACCTTCATGTATTAACAGTTTAGCTTTTAAGCCTAAACCACCCGCATAGCCAGTTAATTTACCGTTACTACCAATAACTCGATGGCATGGCACTATAAGGGCGATAGGGTTGGCACCATTTGCTGTACCCACCGCGCGTACGGCTTTTTCGTTATTAATGCTTTTCGCAATCCAACCATAGCTTTTAGTTTCACCGCACGGGATCTCGGTTAACGCTTGCCAAACTTGTTTTTGAAAGTTAGTGCCTGTTGGCGCCAATGGCAGATCAAAGTGTTTTCTTTCACCGCTAAAGTACTCATCTAATTGCTGAATAACCTGAGTGAATTTGCTGTTGTTTTCAGAAAAGCCAGTAAAGGTAATTGGAGATTTTCCTGCTTGAAAGGCTAGGGCACTTAATCCATGGTCATTTGCCGTTAAGGCAATTTCACCTAAGGGGGATTGATAAATACAGTAATACATTTTGTGGTTCCTCAGAAATATGTCTTTGTGTTCACTATTTTTTTATTGTGTTGCTAACGACTGCCACAAATAAATAGCAGCATAAGCTCGCCAAGGTCGCCAACTTTCTGCCAATGCGAGTATATCTTTATTTCTAGGTTTTATTTCATTAAAAGTTAGGGCTTTAATAATACCTAAATCAGCGCTTGGAAACGCGTCTGGGTCGCTTAAACCTCGCATACCAATATAATTTACGGTCCAAGGGCCAATACCTTTGAGTTTTGTTAATGTTGCTTCTAATTCTTCAATGGTTAAACCTTTAGTAAATATACTCTCGTGCTGCTGAAAATAGCTGACCCAGGTTTGCAGTGTGGCAATACGAGAACGAGTTAAGCCAATGTCTTGATAATCTACATTCAATAATGCTGCAATTTTTGGGAAGTACTTTGTAGCATTAATGTTTTCGGGTTGCTCAATATCAACAAGGTCATCGCCATATTTTTCTGCGATGCGTTGTGCCAAGGTTGTTGCGCCTTTTACCGATATTTGTTGGCCGAGAATTGCTCGGATAGAAAATTCAAAAATATCCCAACACCCCGGTAATCGCAGGCCAGAAAATTGTTCAATAATTTTTGCTAATATCGGATGTGACTTTAAATGTTGATGAATAATTTGCATATCGGCGTCTAAATCAAACATTCGCCTAACACGAGCTATAATTTGATTTAGATAACTATAGTCAGTTAACTTAACCGTGAGGTTTAAGGCACTTTTGCTTGAGTGATGAGTGACTTTTATCCAGCCACGACAACTTTCTAGCTCAATGGTACGAAAATAATGTTCTGTAGTAATATCTTCAATGTTACTCATTTTTCTTGAGCGGAAAAAACTCAGCATTAACGGCCAGTCAAAGGGTGCTTTATAAGGTAATAAGATAGTAACTTGGTTTTCAGATGTCATTGTTTTATTGCCTCTGATCTCACTCGGCGACGTTTTGTAGGTTTGTAGAATGACTTCATTGAATCGACGTATGCTATTAAAGCCGGCAGCGAAAGCAACGTTTGTAATACTTAAGTGTGTTGTAGTGAGTAGTTTGTGCGCTAGCAATAATCGTTGCTGATGAAAAAACTCTGAAGGTGCTAATCCATAATACTGCACAAATAAACGACGAATTTGTCTGTCGCTGATTTCAAGTTGCTCAGCACACTTTTGTAAACTGAAACCGTTTTCGTAATAAGCTTGCGTTATTTGATTGATTTTTCTGGGTAATGGAAGGTTTGGCGCAAGTTGTGGAAAGCAGCGTTTACATGGCCTAAACCCTGATTTTTGTGCTAATTCTGCACTTTCATAATAAGTCACGTTTTCTGGCTTTGGAGGTCTAGCAGGGCAAATAGGACGACAAAAAATACCCGTTGTGATCACGGCGGTAAAAAACTTGCCATCAAAACGAGCATCACGACTTAAGCGGGCATTTTCGCAAACCTCTACACTGAACATACTTTTCCTTATGACGTCTTTTTATTTGATAATAGCTTTATTAAAGATTAATTTTATTTTTGACAGATCATACGTTAGACAATGTAAATAACTAGCGACAATCGGACAAGACCTAAAATATAAAGTTAATTGGTTTGTAATGAGTCGACTTATGAGTTTTAGATTAACATTCATAAGACATGGCGTGCTTTATAGGTTAAATTAAAGTGATAGGAAGTATTAACTTTGGTATACAGGTTTTTTTGCCATATCGTTAATACCTGAAATTAAAAGTTGTTGTTTAGCTAGGTTATTAATTTACTTAACAACATGATCGAAAGTGATAAACAAGGTGTGTATTAAGTAATGAGCAATAAGAGTGCTTTTAATAGTAAATTAAGTCGACGTGTCTTTATTTACATTTTTTTGTGCAGTGCTTTATTGTCAGTTGCCTCTACGTTGATTCAATTGTACGTAGATTTTCAAAACGGTGTTAACACTCTTGATGAACGTTTTGACAATATTGAATCAAGTTATAACCAATCAATTTCTACCAGTTTATGGGATTTTAATGAAGGACTGGTTGAGCAACAAATTGCCGGTATTCAACGTCTGCCTGATATTCGCCATGTTCGGTTAACCACTAGTTTTGGGAAAATATACCAAGTGGGCGATATTCTTACCGAAGCTAAAAAAGTGGAAAGCCATCCTATTTCATTTGAAGGTAATGTTATTGGCACTATGATTATTTCTGCTGACTATCAGGATATATATCAGCATTTGTGGCAAAAAGCCGGTTTTATTATTTTTACTGAATTTATCAAAATATTTATAGTCGCACTCTGTACCTTTTTTATTGTTCATTGGTTTATTACCCGTCATTTATATCGTATTACTCTTTATTCTCAAGCAATGAGTGGGGATAGTTTAGATCGACCGTTAATGCTAGAAAATCGTGGCAAAAAAACTGATGAACTTGATGAGCTGGTTTCGGCCATTAATGACATGCGACTAACACTTCAAAACGATATGATTAAATTAGAAGATGCCGAAAATGCCTTGATTAACCTCAATGGCGACTTAGAAATTAAAGTTTATGAGCGCACATCTAAATTATCTGAAAGTAATCAGCAGTTACAAAACTCGCTTGATGCGCTAACCCTAGCTAAAGATCAACTCGTACAGTCAGAAAAAATGGCATCACTAGGGCAATTGGTTGCAGGTGTTGCACACGAAGTAAATACGCCGTTGGGTATCTGTGTAACATCACTTAGCGCTTTAAAAGAAAAATTTCATGAGCTTGAACAGGCACTGAGTGATGAAACACTAACAAGAAAGCAATTAACTTCAATTTTAGACTTATTTGGTGAGTATGAAAAAATTATTGACCGTAGTTTAAATAAAGCGGTTGATTTAATTCGAGGTTTTAAATCAGTTGCGGTTGAATATCATACCGATCCTAAGATAAAAATTAATTTATCTCAGCATGTTCACGACATTGTTAATACAGTGAAAACTTTATTTAAACAGAAAAATTATACGATTAAAATATTAGTCGATGAAGACCTTAATTTAGTAACTTTTCCAAGTGCTTGGAATCAAATATTAACTAACTTTTTGACTAATTCACATTATCACGGTTTTGAAAATATTATAGAAGGTGACATCTCTATAGAGTTTAAGGTGATTGAACAACACCTTGTACTGACATATCAAGATAACGGTAAAGGTTTAGATGATAAGGTTAAAGATAAGATATTCGACCCTTTTGTGACCACAAAAAGAGGCTCAGGTGGTTCAGGGCTTGGAATGAATATTGTTTATAATTTAGTTAATACCAAACTTAGCGGTAGTATAAAAATTCTAACTACTGATCATGGATGTTGCTTTGTTGTTGAGGCGCCTCTTGAAGATGAGTCTGGCGATAATAGTATTAAAGAAGGGCCTGAATTAACATTAATTCCATAATGTTATCAGGCATATTATTTTTCATCATTGGTAGTATTTAAAATACTCACTATTATGATTTCTATAAGTCGTAAGCTCAATCCAAACTAATCCAACTTCACCCAAAAATATATTTAGGTTTTATGGCTTTATATTTTTTTGGGGGGTAGGTTAAGCAAAAAAATAAGCGGTTAACGTCCATAGTACACCAGCAAGAGAAGCTGCCAGAGCTGCGGGTGCAAGCTGAGATTTTACATGGTCCATTAAGTCACAGCCTGTTGTCATCGCGCTAAGAATCGTGGTATCTGAAATAGGCGAACACTGATCTCCGAAAACACTGCCGTTCAGAACCGTTGCGAAACAAAGCATCATAAACAATTCAGGATTTGTTACCCCTTGGCTTTGACAAATAGCCCATGCTAATGGCATTGCTAAAGGAAAGGCTATCGCATAGGTTCCCCAACTGGTACCAGTGGAAAAAGCAATAATCATAGTGATCAGCTGTAAAATTACCGGTAAACACCAAAATGGGAGTTGCTCTCCAAGTAGAGACACTAAAAATAATCCCCCACCAGTTTCTTTACTGATACTGCCAATAATAACCGCTAGCATTAAAATAACTGATGCGAATACCACGCCTTTTAAGCCGTTACCAAAGCCGTCAACTACATTATTTAAAGACATTCCTTTGATCAAAGCAATAACAGCAGAAAGTAATAATGCAGCGCCAAAAGCCCAATTGATTTTAGGTGATCCGAGCATAATAAAACTACCAATAGCAATGGCGGTTAAAGTAACTAAAGGTAAAATAAATTCAAGCACATGAGGCTTATACCCTTGCGGTATATCTGTGCTTTGTAACTCTTTCGCGCTTAACGGCTTAGCTCCTGGAGCATCGAGCTTACTTGTGGTTTCAGCACGAAGCTTTGCTGCTCGTATGCGCTTACCAGAAAAAGTGGTGATATTAAGGCTCAGTAGTAACGTGCCTGTAACAGCAAACATACTGTAAAAGCTAAACGGAATACTTTGGAAGAAAAAACTGATCCGGTCAGCCTCTGTGGCTAAAAAAGAAACACCGGGAATAAATATCAATGCTTGAACATATGCTGGCCAAGCATTAAAAGCCAAAATTGATGCAATAGGGGAAGCTGTTGAATCTACAATGTAGCTCATTTCTTCGTGACTTACCTTTGCTTTGTCTGCCAAAGGCCGCACTGTGGTGCCAACTAAAACGGTGCTCATTGTGCCGCCTTGGAAAAATAACATCCCTAAAAGCCATGAAACTAACTTTGCTGATTTTCTCCCTTTGACAAAATGTTTAGTCATGTAATTAGCAAAAGCTTGCGCTGCACCTGTTTTAGACCATATACCTAATAAACCACCCAGTAACCATAAATACAGCAACAGCAATGCAGCGGTGCCTTCTTTGGCAAGGTTTGGAATAATCACTTTGTCAGTTAAGTCGTAACGTCCGAGCATAATAGAGCCAACAATAACACCGCCAAGTAATGCGGTAAGGGGCTCTCGTGTTAATAAACACAAAATAATAGTGATTAAGGCAGGTAAAAGTGACCATATACCAAAATGAAAGGCTGGTTTTAATAATTTTAATTGTTGTTTTTCGTCGGTAACCCATTGCTGTTTAAGCTTTGGTGGACTGTTTTTATTATTAAGATTTTGCTGATTAAGTGGAGAATCTTCATAATTGACGACAGAATCAATGATGACTTTTTGTTCTTTATAAATATAGCTAGAAACACCTGCTTCATTGGTACTTACATCGTACACATAGCTTTGTTCTACCCAATGAGGTGCGATAAATTGTTTTATGTAAATTGCCGATAATATGGCAAAAATAAAGGTAACTAAAGCGATTCTATTGCTTTTTATTGGCATAAATGTCTCTTTTTTTTATTTGAGATTTATTTGAGATTTATTTGCTCAGTCTTATTGTGTTATATGCCAAGCATAATTTATATCTTTAACGATAACAGAATATTGAAGCGATGAAAGGGGATTAGATCTGAAGTTATAAGTTTTTAAAATACTCGTTTAGCAAGTTTTTTGAACATCATGTGTTTTTATAGCCTTACAGTACGCTATTGTTTTGTGTTTAGCTCGTGGTTCTTTATAATGGTAATAACATTTTTAGGAAGCCTTGTATGAGCATTGTATATAAAACTAGAACTCAATTAGTTGTTGAAACCCTTAGAGAAAAAATATTAAGTGGTGAGATTAAAGCGGGTCAACCTTTGAGACAGGCCGCACTTGCAAGTGAACTTAATGTTAGCCGAATTCCGGTGCGAGAAGCTTTACTGCAACTTGAAGGTGAGGGCTTAGTGGTTTTTGAACCACATAAAGGGGCAACGGCGACTGAACTTAATGCAGAACTAGTTGATGAGTTATTTGAATTGCGCGCTATGCTAGAAGCTGATTTACTGGCTAATTCTTTGCCAAATATTAGCGACGAAAAGTTAGAGGAAGCCACTCAGTTTCTGTTGAAATTAGATAAAGCCCTTGGTCAAGAGAATGCCGCCAATACATGGAGTGAGCTTAATTCAGGCTATCATAACTGTTTATATTCGGGCGCTAATCGACCACAAACATTAGACTTGGTAAATACACTGAATAAAAGCGCAGATCGTTATATTCGCATGCATTTACTTTGGGCTGGTGGAATATCTAAGGCTGAATCTGAGCACAATGAAATTTTAGCCTTAAGTAAAGCGCGTAATATTGATGCGGCTGTAGCATTGCTCAAGCAACATATTTTAGGATCTCGTGATGAAATTAAAGCCTTTTTAGAAGCACGTGAATCAAAAATGAATAGCTAACCATTTCGAAATAAAACTGAAATAAACTCTCCACACAAGTAGCGATTTTCTTACGAATATTACTTGTTTTTCTTGATATTTACCTTGATGTTAATTTGAACAAATATTGACATTTTACTGATATTTCTATAGTATTCCGGCGCCTTCAAACCCCGAATGATAACGTTTTTCGTTTAACTTACTTGGTATAACTTATCATTAAGTTAATTTTTTGGGGGCTATGCCCAATTTAATTAATTCAAGCTAGTTTTATACTGTGCTTGTTTTTTGATGTTCTAATCAAAGTAGAGAAAATAATGTTTGAATTACACGCCAGTAAAGTGGCAAATTTAAAAAATGATGTTTTGTCAGGTTTCACTGTAGCCTTAGCCTTGGTGCCTGAAGCCGTAGCATTTGCTTTTGTTGCTGGTGTTGAGCCCTTAGTTGGTTTATATGCTGCATTTATGGTGGGTTTAATCACATCTATTTTCGGTGGCCGACCAGGTATGATTTCTGGTGCTACAGGCGCCATGGCGGTTGTAATGGTGAGTTTAGTTGCTATTCACGGTGTCGAATACTTATTTGCCACTGTTGTACTGACCGGGTTACTGCAAATACTAGCGGGGCTGTTCAAGCTCGGTAAGTTTATTCGCTTAGTACCTCATCCAGTTATGCTTGGCTTTGTTAATGGCTTAGCTATTGTTATTTTTCTTGCGCAGTTAGGGCAATTTAAGGTGACTAATGAAGATGGCGTATTAGCGTGGATGCAAGGCAGCCAAATGTTAACTATGGTTGGTCTTATCGTGTTAACTATGGGTATTATTCACTTTTTACCTAAGTTAACTAAAGCTGTTCCGTCATCACTTGTTGCCATTGTCGTTGTAACATTACTTGCGCAAAGCCTTGATTTAGATGCGCGCACAGTCGTCGACTTTGTAAGAGATATGACCAATGACCCTATGGCTTCTATTGCCGGCGGTTTACCACAATTTAGTATTCCAAGCGTGCCATTTAGCTTAGAAACACTGCAAGTTATTTTACCTTTTGCTCTGATTTTAGCGGCTATTGGCTTAATCGAATCATTACTGACGTTAACATTAATTGATGAGTTAACTGGCACACGTGGTCATGGTAACAAAGAATGTGTTGCACAGGGTGCAGCAAATACAGTAACAGGTTTCTTTGGTGGCATGGGTGGTTGTGCCATGATTGGACAGTCAATGATCAATGTAAACTCTGGCGGTCGTGGCCGTATGTCGGGTGTTACTGCAGCACTTGCATTACTAGGTTTTATTTTATTTGGTTCTAACCTAATTGAACAAATACCGCTAGCGGCACTTGTTGGTGTTATGTTTATTGTTGTTATTGGGACCTTTGAATGGTCAAGTATTCGTATTCTAGGTAAAGTGCCAAAAGCAGACGCTTTTGTCATTATATTAGTTTCTGCGGTTACGGTAGCTACTGATTTAGCCATAGCCGTTGTGGTTGGTGTTATTGTATCTGCATTAGTATTTGCTTGGGAGCATGCTAAACATGTTGTTGTTCACCGTTCAGTTAATGCTAACGGTTCAACGGTTTATGATGTAAGTGGCCCGTTATTTTTTGGTTCTGTATCGAGCTTTTTAGAACAGTTTGATATGGAAGGCGATAGTGATGATGTTATCGTTGAGTTTAAAAATTCACGCGTTGCTGACCATTCGGCTATTGAAGCCATAGATACTTTAGCAGAGCGTTATATTAGCCGTGGTAAGCAAATGCATTTAAGACATTTAAGTAAAGAATGTACGCAACTGTTAACTAAAGCTGGCAGCTTAGTCGAAATTAATGTTATCGAAGACCCTGATTACCATATTGCTACTGATAAACTCGGTTAACAAATTCTATAAAATATTAATTGGGTATATACTTTAGCGTATCTACCCAATGGTTTAATTCAATTAATAGTAATTGATAGTACGCGATGAATATGAAATGCAATTAGAATTTTTTGATGTGCCTAGCCCATGTGTTGGAATTTGTCAGTCTGATGACAAAGGCCAATGCTCGGGATGTTTTCGTACACGAGACGAACGCTTAAATTGGGTAGCTTTTGATTCTAATGAACGTCAAAAAGTCATTAAACGTTGTCAGCAACGTGAAAAGCGTAAAACTAAACCTACTGGAGTTAAAGTAGCTGAAGTTATTGTTGAAAATAAACAAGCTTCGTTACTTGACCCTCCAAGTAAAAAACGCCTTGATAATAGTAATGAAATCGACTTTGGTGATTTCGAACTGTAAGGCTTATAGCTCAACTCTACCCTTTTATCGCATATAGTTAGCCATTCAACGCAATTGCTTAACTCCCCTCATTGTCTGACTTGTTGTCAGCGACAATTCATAATATTGTAGCTATTAATACTTTGTTAACATAATGCCGTTAACTTCTAACGTTTACGTTAAATAACTTAACTTGAATAATAAGCGCTTACATATCTGCCTGAAAATCACTTTTCTGCATTGTGTTGAGTAAAACAGGAATAAATTTATGCAAAAATTTCTACCATCATTAGTGACAGCAGCACTCGCTGTTGCTTTAACGGGTTGTTTGCAAAGCGAACAGCAAGACGAAAAAGTCGTTATAAACAAAAATCCATATCCAAGTACCTATAAAGTATTACCGCTGGAAACTACACTGATAAAAAATGCCACGGTATTAACCGGTACTGGTAAACGTTTGGATAATGCTGATGTTTTGATGGTAGATGGTAAAATTAGCCAAATTGGTAAAAACTTAGTTGCTGAAGGTGCGGTTGAAGTTGATGCTAATGGTAAATGGATAACGCCTGGTATTATTGACGTACATTCACACTTAGGTGTTTATCCTAGTCCATCTGTTGAATCTCACTCTGACGGCAATGAAATGAGTTCGCCTAATACTTCTGAAGTATGGGCTGAGCATAGTATATGGCCGCAAGATCCAGGTTTTGAAGCCGCTCGTGCTGGTGGTATTACTACACTACAAATCCTACCTGGTTCAGCAAATTTATTTGGTGGTCGAGGTGTAACTTTGCGCAATGTGCCAAGTCATACCATGCAAGGCATGAAATTCCCAGATGCACCTTACGGTTTAAAAATGGCCTGTGGTGAGAACCCTAAACGTGTGTATGGTAGCCGTAAAGTCTTACCTTCAACACGCATGGGTAATATGGCGGGTTATCGCATGGCTTGGGCTGATGCAACCGAATATAAGCGCGCTTGGGAAAAATATGATGCAGATTTTGAAGCAGGTAAAAACCCATTAGCACCAGAGCGTGATATCGAATTAGATACCTTAAAAGGTGTACTTGATGGTGATATTTTAATTCATAACCATTGCTATAAAGCTGAAGAAATGGCGATGATGATCGATCTTGGTAAAGAGTTTAATTACCATTCAGGTACTTTCCATCACGCCGTTGAAGCATACAAAATTGCAGATACATTGGCTGAAAATGGTAACTGTGCAGCTATGTGGCCAGATTGGTGGGGCTTTAAAATGGAAGCTTATGACATGGTTCATGAAAACGTTGCTATTGTTGATGCGATGAAAAATTCATGTGCGGTAGTGCATTCTGATTCTGCCAGTACAATCCAACGCTTAAACCAAGAAGCAGGCAAAGTTATGTATCGTGCAAACGAAAATGGCTTTGAAATAACGCCTGAACTTGCCATAACTTGGATCACCGCTAATGCAGCAAAATCGATTGGTGTAGCTGAAGAAACCGGTAGTTTAGAAAATGGTAAAAAAGCGGATGTCGTTATTTGGAATCAAAACCCATTTAGTGTTTATGCGCAAGCTGAACAGGTGTTTGTAGATGGTGCAAAAGTGTACGATCGATTTGATGAAAAATACCAAGCGAAAAGCGATTTCTTGTTAGGTCAAAGGTAAGGTGAAGATTATGAAACATATTAAATTATTTAAATCATCGCTAATGGTATTGGCACTTGCAAGTTCGACGGCTAGTTTTGCCCAAAGTATTGCAATCACTAATGCGACAGTGCACACAGTAACCGAACAAGGTGTACTAGAAAACGCGACCGTAGTCTTTGAAGATGGGAAAGTTATTGCCATCAACCCTGAAACACTTAATGCTGAGACCATTATTGATGCCAAAGGGAAAATTTTAACACCAGGTTTAATTGGCTCAATGAACCAATTAGGCTTAGTTGAAGTTAGCGCTGTTTCAAAAAGTCGTGATGCTAGCGATAAAAAAGCTGATATTACCTTTGATGCAAGCTTAGCATTTAATTCGCGTTCTTCCGTTATCCCTTATAGTCGTAAGGGCGGTATTACCAGTAATGTTGTCAGCCCTAAAGGTGGTGACGATATGTTTAAAGGTCAAACTTTTGTAGCAGATCTTTCTGGTGAGTTTGGCAGTGTTCGATCAACACATAATAACGTCGTGATTGATTTAGGCGCTAAAAGTAAAGGCTCGCGAGCACTAAGCTTGCAAAATTTACAATTTAAACTCGAAGATGCTGTTAAGGAATTAGCAAAAGCGAAAAAGAAAACTGATGATGAAAAAGACAAAAAAGAAGCAAAAGAACCAAGTCGTGAAGCGCAAGTTATCAACGCACTCCTTAGTGGCGACAAAGCGCTAGTTGCTTACGTTGATCGCGCTACTGATTTACTCGCTTTGTTAAAAATCAAAGAGCAATTTTCTCTTGATTTAGTGTTTGTTGGTGCTGCAGATGCCGTATTGATTGCAGATAAAATTGCTCAGGCTAACGTGCCTGTTGTAATGACTGCTTTAGATAACTTACCTGGTAGTTTTGATTCTCTGCATTCGTCACTTGATAATGCTGCAAAACTAACTAAAGCTGGCGTTAAAGTAGCTCTATCGATTAGTGGTGATACCCATAACCTTTATCAGCTGCGTTATCATGCCGGTAATGCTATCGCTAACGGTTTATCGCCTGATGCAGCACTTGCAGCCGTAACGGTTAACGTAGCTCAAGCATTTAATCTTGATAGTGGCACTATCGCTGTAGGTAAAACGGCAGATTTAGTGTTGTGGAGTGCTGACCCATTTGAACTTAGCACTAAGGTTAGTCAGATGTGGATTAATGGTAAAGAGTATTCGACCATAAGCCGTCAAGATGCTTTGCGTGACCGTTATACAACGTCGAGCGATATGCCTAAAGCTTACGTGAAGTAATGTAAAAAATATGCGTTATCTACGTTTTTAAAACTTCGTGATAATGTTAATGCCCGTCAGTTAATCACTGACGGGTTTCCTCCCTCATTTATCACTGACGGGTTTCCTCCCTCATTTATCACTTACTAACGCCTAAAACCAAATTAATTACCTACCCATCTTTATTGGTAACATAAAGCTTTCTGCATCATAAATTTCATTTAAAGCATAAATAGCGACATTTCATACTGAGTATTTTACTGATAAAAATAACTATCTCGTTAGTCCAATGGATATTAATCGGAAGCTAAGAACGTAAATACTACGATTAATGAGTAAAGTTTACATACTATTGAATTTTAAATAATAATGGATAACTTTTAAGGTGCTGTTTTTATGAGTATTTAATTGTTTTTTTCGTTGGTCTAATATTTGCAAATCTAATATTTAAAATGATTATTTAATTAATATAACCACTATTAAATGCAATAGGGTTTATATTTGAAATAGCACTTATGATTAAATTTCGGTATCAGCAATAAGTAAATTAGCGCTATTAAAATTACCCTAAGGAATTCACTTGAACCGCGAAGCAAAGCCTAAAATCGCCATCACTGGACCGAATAAATCAGGCACCGTAGCTTGGTTTTTTACTGCTTTGAATATTAGAATTTCTGGAGGAGAGCCCGTTAGAGTAACACCTGAGTCTTTTGACGGAACGCTCGATTATGACGGCGTTATTATTGGTGGTGGTTCAGATATCCATCCTGAACACTTCATTAAAGAAGATTCATCTCCAGTAACACGTTCTTTCTGGACCCAGTTAAAAGAATGTTTATTGTATCCTATGGAGCTAATGAATCATTTTAGTTCCCACCAATACGACAAAGACCGTGACGATATGGAGATACAATTCATTCGTTATGCCTTGAACAATAACCTACCACTTTTAGGTATTTGTCGTGGCCATCAACTACTAAACGCAGAGTTGGGTGGTTCAATGTATGAATCTACTCTACCGCTGCTAAAAGAAAGCGCTAGGATCCGCAGTCCTTTCCCGCGTAAAACTGTGCTTTATACGACTAACGATTCATTAATTTCTAGAATAGCCGGAGATGACCCTTTAAAAGTCAATGCAATACATTCCCAAGCAGTAGCTAAGCCAGCAGACACTCTTAAAGTTACAGCTAAAGAGGAAGCGGGTATTAACCAAGTTGTTGAAAGTAAAAATAGTGACAAAGTATTAGGAGTTCAGTGGCATCCAGAATATTTATTTTATATGAAAGCTCACAGAAAAATTTTCAAGTGGCTTTTACGAGAGGCGATAAAATGAAGAAGGCAAATATTATCAAGTTAGGCATATTTATTTGTGTTGTGACTGGGCTTTTAGCTTTGTATTTTCTTACACCTTTTAACGACTACCTTGAAATAGATAAAATTAGCCAGTTAGCTAGCGATGTACCTGAGAATGCCTTGACGGCTTTAATTTTCTTAGGTGTTTTCTTTATTGGAGGATCACTCCTCATTCCAATTCCGTTGATGGCATTTACGGTTAGCTTGGTATTTAATATCTGGATGAGCGTACTAATTTGCATACCTGGTTTTCTTTTAGCAAGTCTGAGTGGTTATGGAATAGGACGTGCCATAGGTAGGGACTCTTTTGGAGAAGGGCTTAAAAAGCATACGAAGACATTAAAAGACAAAATGGATGATAGAGGCGCTTGGGCTATTTTCGCATTGCGCCTAGCTCCCACTCCACCTTTTACCGTAACAAGCATTTTGGCAGGCTCACTTGAGATAAATATTTTCAAATTTATGCTAGGCTCGACAATAGGCATTGCCCCTTTAGGCTTAAGCGCAATATTTTTTGGTAAAGGTGTGCTAGAACTTATAAAGGAGCCATCGGGTTTGGCTGTAACATCGATTGCAGCGGCTATTATTCTGTTTGTTGTTTTTTGGTTATTAAGGAACAAACAACAAACAGAATAAACATTAGGATAGCTATATGTTAAGGCGGTGATTATAAGCACTTACCCTTATCGTTTTTTATCAAAAAAGCATATTTCCTATCTTAAAAGTAGTTTGATTTTTAGTGATGACGAATGAAAACGGACAATAATTTACCTTATAAAATGCCTGATTAAGGCTAGAAGGAGAGTAATGTGACAGTTTCAAATAAACATATATCGACACTAACAGTACAAGGGAAATCCTATCAGTACTTTGACCTATCAAGTTTGCAAATCGATACAAAGCGCTTACCGCTGACAGCAAAAATATTACTTGAAAACTTGCTTCGCCACAGTGATGAAAAGTATGTGCAACTTGAGGATATTCAAAACCTAGCCAAATGGGACACAGCATCTTCTTCTGATACCGAAATAGCATTTGTGCCTTCTAGAGTTATTTTGCAAGATTTTACCGGCGTGCCTGCGGTTGTTGATTTAGCCGCTATGCGTAACGCGATGTTGGACCTAGGTGGCGACCCAAGTAAAATTAACCCACTTAAACCGGTAGATTTAGTTATTGACCATTCAATAATGGTAGATGAATTCGGTAAAGCAGATTCGTTTAAGCGTAATACTGAAATTGAGGTTGAGCGCAATAAAGAACGCTATCAGTTTTTAAAGTGGGGACAAAGTGCATTCGATAACTTCAAAGTAGTACCGCCAGGAAAAGGTATTGTACACCAAGTCAATTTGGAGTACTTAGCGCGTGTAACGTTTGTCGATGAACAGCAAGACACACCGTTACTTTACCCAGATACCTTAGTCGGTACAGATTCACACACCACAATGATCAATGGCTTAGGTGTGCTTGGTTGGGGGGTAGGCGGTATAGAAGCCGAAGCGGCCATGTTAGGTCAACCTGTCACTATGCTAATACCTGAAGTGATTGGAATGGAATTGAAAGGCAAGTTACCGCCAGGGGCAACGGCGACCGACTTAGTGTTAGCGGTTACAGAACAATTGCGTGCATTTGGTGTAGTAGGCAAATTTGTCGAGTTTTTTGGTGCTGGTGTAAAACACTTAACTGTTGCTGATCGAGCAACACTGGCCAATATGTCGCCTGAGTACGGTGCAACCTGTGGCTTATTTCCTATTGATGAACAAACGACAAAATATCTGGCGTTAACTGGTCGAAGTGAACTACAGATAGAGATTATTGAAGCCTATTCAAAAGCACAGGGCATGTGGGGCAGTGAAGCACAAGAACATGCTGAGTATCATGCAACACTCTCCATGGATTTAGACACTGTTGTTCCAGCTATCGCTGGGCCAAAACGTCCGCAAGACAGAATAAATCTTGACCAAGCATCGACTGCGTTTAAGCGTTGGATAACCGAGCAAAATGAGTTGGCTATCGCGCCTAACGAAAAACAGAAAGCGAACTTTGAAAGTGAAGGTGGTGCAGAAAATATTGGTTCCAAAACCTCTGTATCTTATCGTCATAATGAACAAGATTATGATCTTCATGAAGGCGCGGTTGTAATTGCTGCGATTACCAGTTGTACTAATACTTCGAATCCATCTGTGTTGGTTGCTGCTGCGCTGTTGGCAAAAAAAGCCAATGAATTAGGACTTACCGTTAAACCTTGGGTTAAAACCAGTTTTGCCCCTGGCTCACAAGTAGTGACCGAATATCTCAATAAAGCAGGGTTGTCTAAAGAACTGGATAAAATGGGCTTTAACTTGGTAGGTTACGGTTGTACTACCTGTATTGGTAATTCAGGTCCGTTACCCGAAGCTATTACTAAGGCGATTAGGCAAAGTGATTTAACCGTAACATCGGTATTATCAGGTAATCGCAACTTTGAAGGGCGAATACATTCAGATGTTAAAGCAAACTACTTAGCGTCACCACCGCTAGTGGTCGCCTATGCATTGGCAGGTAATATGAAAGTTGATATTACCAAAGATCCGCTGGGTATGAGCAGTGCTGGCAAGCCAGTTTATTTGAAAGACTTATGGCCAAGCCAACAAGAAATACAAGAAATTGTCACTCGTGTGGTCAATAAGTCGATGTTTTCTGAGAAATATGGTTCGGTTTATGACGGTGGCGATATATGGGAAAATCTGGATACTGTGGACGCCGATATTTATGATTGGCCAGATAGTACTTATGTGAAAAAACCGACATTCTTTGAAAATATGCCACGGGAGCCTGAGCCAACTAAAGCGATTGAAAATGCCCGTTGTTTATTGAAATTGGCCGACAGTGTAACCACGGATCATATTTCACCTGCAGGCTCCATTGGCAAAGATACTCCCGCTGCAGATTACCTTCGAGCTAATCACGTTGAACAAAAAGACTTTAACTCTTATGGCTCTAGACGAGGCAACCATGAAGTTATGATGCGTGGTACTTTTGCAAACGTTCGACTTAAAAACCAACTTGCTCCTGGCACTGAAGGGGGCTTCACACGTAAACAACCTAACGGTGAACAGATGACGGTATTTGAGGCCGCGCATCAATATATTGCTGAGAATACTCCAACGATTGTTATTGCTGGCAAAGAGTACGGTACCGGTAGTTCTCGAGATTGGGCCGCCAAAGGGCCGTTATTACTAGGTGTGAAAGCAGTTATTGCTGAGACCTATGAGCGCATCCATCGCTCTAACCTTATCGGCATGGGTATATTACCACTGCAGTTTAAACAAGGTGAAGGTGCAAGTACTTACGATTTAGACGGTACAGAGCAGTTTTCTATTCAAGCAGTTGATGCTGGCCAGAAACAAGTGCAAGTAGCGGTACTAAAATCTGACGGCACTAATATAAGCTTTGAAGCTGATATACGTATCGATACACCTAATGAGTTCGAATACTTCCGCCATGGCGGGATCCTTCAATACGTGATCAGAACACTGCTTTAGAACTCCAGTTTTCCACGACTGTATATAGTCTGTAGGCTAAGCATAATAAAGTCTACAGACTAGTTTTTTAAACAACTTATCTTGACCCGCAGCGGCCATGTCGTATGAACCCCTTAAAGACCTAACCTACTTATCTACTCACCTACTTCAAGTTCAAGGTGGAACTTACTTAAGTTTAAAATAGCTTAAGCTTAAAATAGCTTAAGCTTAAAATAACTTAAGTAAAACTAGCGGTATTGAAGGTTAAAAATATCGCCATATACCGATTTATTGGGAAGGTAACTCACGTTGAAATTGGTAAACTTTACACAGAGTGTGACCAAGGTACTTAATAGTGTGGTTAACCTCGCTTGTGTTTTTCTATGAAATTACAGCTAATTCCTTATCTATCATAAGGTTGTGTTTTTATTGGCAGTCTGGCTCCTTTATTGCTCTATCAACATCTATAAAGATGTTGAATTTAGCTAAGTCTTAGCTTGGAGAGTAAATATGGTCAATTCAGAATTTTTTAGTGCCGACATTGAAGGAAAATTAAAATCATCATTCACCCACAGTCATTGGGAAAAGCAAACCCTTATGATAGTGGATGATTATAAGAGTAATCTAGAGGCGCTAAATGCCTTATTTAGTTCTCAATATACGGTTATTTTAAAAGATAATGCCAAAGATGCGATTAGCTATGCGACGGAGAAAAACGTTGATTTGATCCTTCTAGATCTCGACATGCCAGTAATGAATGGCTACGAAGCTTGCCGTGTACTGAAGTCTAACCCGATGACTGCAGAAATTCCGATTATATTTGTCACCGCCTCACAAAGTGCTGACGAAGAAGAAAAAGGTTTACTGCTTGGTGCTGTCGATTATGTGGTCAAGCCCGTTAATTTAAGTATTTTACGCGCACGAGTGTTAAATCATATGGAGTTGGTTTATTACCGTAAAAAGTTGGAGGTATTATCCTGTATCGATGGGTTAACCGGCACATCTAATCGTAGGCAACTTGATATTATGCTACAGCAGTATTGTGCATCAACTATCCGCTCCGGAAACTGCCTATCCTTGCTTATGATCGATATTGATGATTTCAAATCTTACAATGATACCTATGGACACATTGAAGGCGATGAATGTCTGAAACTGGTGGCTCAAACTATGATGTCAGTGCGACGAAGAGAGACTGACATCATAGGTAGATACGGCGGTGAAGAGTTTGCTGTTATTCTGCCAGAAACCGATGCGAAAGGAGGATTGCTGATTGCAAACGAAATACTTAACCGAATACGTAAGTTGAATATAGAACACACCCATAGTTCGGCCGAAAGCATAGTAACGGTTAGTATAGGTTTAGCCACTTTCATAGCTGAAAACGATAGCCCTCAGGAAATAAACTTTGAAGATTTCATCCATCAAGCTGATTTACAAATGTATAAGGCCAAAGCTAGTGGAAAGAACTGTATTAGCCACGTTAGTCTCAAAACTGAAGTAGCCAAATCAACTTAGGTAGAAAAATAATGGAAAGTAGAGAACCAACACAATTTAAACAATCCCTTCATAGTGCTAGGAACTCTTTAAATAGCATAGTATTGCATGCTGAACTAGGAAAAATGCTAATGGAAAACAACGCAGATGCGGAGCAAATTAAAAATGCATTTACAGTGATTTTACAGCAATGTAAGGGGTGTGAAAAAATATTAACCAGTATTGGAGATAACAGCTCTGATGATACTTTAGATTAAAATTTATAACCGAGAGCAAACTTTATATCTATTGCCATACACTGACATTAGAAGTTCTTTAGTCCTGCATTTTATATTAAGACTTTCATCCAAATTTTTAATTACTTAGAATAACCGTTAATTAAATGGCAATTATAAATTTGAAAAGGCAAGGTCAAATGTTAAACGTACTATTAGAAAATGAATTTGGACGTATTGAGTTATATGAACTTGCTGATGGCTTGCAAGCGTTTCAGTTTTTTCATCAAAAAGGTCAAGGCTCTATAAGCCTGTATGGTGGACAAGTTCTTAGTTGGCAGCCAGAAGGACAACAACCTGTATTTTGGCTTAGTGATACTAGTCATTACAGCACAGGCAAGGCAATTCGTGCTGGTGTTCCGTTATGCTGGCCTTGGTTTGGTGGTGAGGTAAAGTTACCTAATGGCGCGTTAAGTAAGGTTAGTAACCATGGCTTTGCTAGACAAAGCGAGTGGAAAGTTGATGATATTGAAATATCAGCTTCAACGGTTGAAGTTACCTTGTCTTTGACTGGTAAAGATTGCTCACCATATTGGCCAGCAGCGTTCGAATTGAAACAAACACTGATATTTAATGAGTCATTTCAACAAACCTTAATCATGACAAACTTGTCTGAGCAAACGGTTGAGTATACAGGTGCATTACACAGTTACTTTTGCGTTGGTAATCCACAGAAAACTGATATTCCGATGTTAAACGACGTGCTTTATGATGATAAAATCAATGGGTGTAATGATCAAAAATCAACGCTAAAACATTGTATGGGACCTATTGACCGTATCTATCACAATAATGATAATATGTTTATAGTTGATCATGAATGGCAACGTAAAATTGAAGTTATAAGCCAAGGTTGTCAAGACTGGGTGTTATGGAACCCAGGTAAAGGCGCTGAAGATATGCTTGATGTACATGCCCAAGGCGAGCATGAATTTGTGTGCTTAGAAGCTGCCAATACCAATTGGCAGCAGATAACTAGCCAAAGCAGTGTAAGTATTGGCCAAACCATTAAGTTGCACGCCTTATAAGCTTAAAATAACCAAAGTGTTAATTGAATATTACACTTTGGTTTCTGCCATTATGTTTCGCTTGATAAAGGGCTTTGTCAGCGCCTTTTATATAATCTTCTATGGCTTTACTTTTTATCGGTAATTCACAGATCCCAAAACTAATTGTGGTAGTAAATGAGCCGCTAGTCGTTGAAATAGGAAAAGAAATAGCCGCAATGTTTTTTCTAATACGTTCGACAATTATAAGTGCTTGCTCTGCAGAAGTGTCGGGTAATACCATAACAAACTCTTCACCTCCCCATCTTCCAACGACGTCAATTTTACGTAAAGTTTGTGATAATTGTTCAGAAATAATACGTAAAACATCATCACCCACCAAATGTCCATAAGTGTCATTTATATTTTTGAAGTTATCAATATCTGCTAATACAAGACAAAGATTTTCGTTATTTTTTACGATCTCATCAAAGCGCCAATGAACATGGCTTCGGTTAGGTAACTGCGTAAGATGATCGGTTTCAGCATGTTTAATGAGTCGCGATTTCAAATAATTGATAATAGTTAGCAGTGCCATATAAAAAACAATCACAATAATGAAAAATAACATAAAGCGACCAATAAATATTTTCCAATATGCACTTTGTTCAGAGGCTGGTGGAGAAACAATAAACATACGCCAATTAAGCTCTTGTATCGGCATTTGAGAGATCAACAGCCCTTCATCAGTGGTGTACATAACTTCTGAAGTTAAATTATTATCTGCGGCATTGTTTTTGATAAGTGATTGATACCAAGGCAAATCACTCAAACGTGTGATGAGGTCTGTTCGGTGATGACTTTGAGATTTAATCATTTTATTGGAAGATAAAGTAATAATATTATTACTATCAACAAAGTATAACTCAAAACCAAAACGGTCGTTATATTCTTGAAACTTTCGGGCAAAATAGCTTAGCTCAAGTGCTACACCGGTAAAACCGATAAAGTCACCATCCATATTGTGAATTTTATTGTCAAAATATAAATGTGGAGCTTCAGCATTACCTATATCAGTAAACTGCTCACCAGGTAAGTTTTTAAGACGATGAAACCATTCGACATTTTCGCCATCTAATGAAGTTTTTTTACCTGTGGAGTTTAACATTACATCATGTTTTTCTAAGGCAATAAAAGCAACCATATTGTATGACTTAGCGATTTTTTCTAAATAAGAAACTAAATATCCTTTTTCTATTTCTGCTTGCTCTGCATAATCAATAATAAACTGATTTTTCGCCATGAAATTTGCCACATTTAGTGGTCGTAATATTTCACTTGTGACTAGAGAGAACAATGGTGTGACCGCACTTTGCACTTGTTTGTTATGACTATTAATTACATCTTTTAGGGTAAAGTAAGAGGTTAAAATTACCGTAACGATTGTAACGAAAAAAATAACGGCTATGTATCGATCAAATTTATTACCGAGCTTCATTGCGAGATAAGATTCCCTAAAATTGATATTGTTATAACTTATAACGTGGTTAGTAAGTTTTTACTATGTTTTATTATTATATTTAAATATCCACAATGTTAGTCGTAGATATTTATTAATTTATTCGCAAATACTTATTTAATAGTGCTTGCGTAAAAGCCGTTTTTAAATAAAATCCTCGAGGTAAGGTCATAAATGGTTGTCCATGGCGATTAAAAGCTTGAGTTTTTGCATGGCTATTCGCGGCTTTTGGTCGCAGTTGTAATACTTGCCCATGTCTACCATGAATATTTTCCACATTGCCTAAAACAATCATGTCGGTTAATTCTTGCCAATCTAATGCCAACAGGTGTTCTTCTTCTTGCGAAGGTGACCAAATAAAAGCTGTGCCTACAATACGCTCTGCAACCGCGATACTACGCTCTGAAATTACTGGGATCCATAATACACGCGCGAGTTTATTGCGAATATGACTTGTTTGCCATTGCGCACCAACTAAGCCGGTAAGTGGTGCAACACAAACAAAGGTCGTTTCTAATGGTTTTCCTTGATAATTTATTGGCAATGACTTTAGTTCAATGCCTAAATGAGGAAAGTCTGGTTCTGGTCGGGATCCAGCACTGGCACCTAAAACTTGCTCGAGCAATAAGCCTATCCAGCCTTTTTCACGTTTTAAATCTTTGGGTACTTCAACACTAATCTTTGCAGCAATTTCTCCTAGCGTCATACCGGCTAGGTCTTGTGCACGTGTGAGCAACTCTGCTTCGTTTTTAGGGCTTTGTCCGCTAATCAATGTTGGCTCTACATTAGTTTTTATTGTGCTTATTATCATTCAATTCTAAGTCTATGAGCAAGGTAATTCATATTTGTTACTTTTAAAATACTGAATATTTAAACGCTGACAACAGTAAATACCGACATATTGTGATGATTTTTGATAATAAAAGTTTGCCCAAAAGTGCAGAGTATGGAAGAATCAAAGCATTATTTAATGCTGTCAGGAGTTCCTGTGATAGATGCCGAAGGCTATCGAGCCAACGTCGGCATAGTAATAATCAATGACAGGGGCAAGTATTTTGGGCGAGGCGTTTTGGTCAACATTCTTGGCAATATCCACAAGGTGGAGTTGACGAGGGTGAGTCTGCAGAACAAACCATGTACCGGGAATTAGACGAAGAAGTTGGTTTAAAACCAGAACATGTCAAGATTGTAGCGACCACTAAGCATTGGTTAAGATATAAATTACCTAAAAGATTAATTAGACACGAAAGTTTACCGGTATGTATTGGGCAAAAACAGAAATGGTTTTTACTGCAATTAACGGCACCAGAATCAGCGGTTGATTTACTCCATTCAAGTCATCCTGAGTTTGACGACTGGCGTTGGGTTTCATATTGGTATCCGGTTAGACAAGTTGTGTCATTTAAACGCGAGGTTTATCGCAAGGTAATGAAAGAGTTCGCTTTAGCGGCAATGCCCAGCTATCGCCAAGAGCGTCGACGACGTCGTGCTTAGTTGTTTACCTAAGATTATTATTATGCATTATAAAATAGCTCACTTCGGTGAGCTATTTAGTTTAAAATTATTGAATAATCATAGATAATAACTTTAACATCAGTAAATTGTGCAGAGTTAGCACAGATCAATCCAATCATACTAGCTTGTATGGTATCAACATGAATCACCAAAGAACGAACTAAAAGGGACGGTAATGCTTACTATTTTGCGTCGAATAGTTTTAGAGTTTAGTCAAGCATCAGAGCTTGATCAGGCCTTATTACGCTTAGTTAGTCAGGTTAAGTCCGCTCTGCATACTCAATGTTGTTCAGTTTATTTGGCTGACCATCAAAAACAACACTTTATTTTAATGGCGTCAAATGGATTAGCTGAAAATGCTTTTGGCCGCACAAGTGTCGGTTTTACCGAAGGCTTAGTTGGGCTTGTTGGACAACGTGAAGAGCCAATCAATATTGCCAACGCACAACAGCACCCAGACTTTATCCATGCACCGGAAGTGGAAGAAGAAAGCTTTAAAGCTTTTTTGGGTACGCCGATCATTCATCAGCGCAAAGTGCTAGGCATATTAACCGTACAACAAGAGCAAGCACGTGTTTTTACCGAAACCGAAGAAGCATTTTTAGTCACGCTATCTGCGCAATTGGCTAATGCATTAGCCAGTGTTGAAGCTCAGGGCATGATCGAGCTAAGTAATAACGGTCAAGGTATAGGTAAAAATATTACTGGTATCGGCGGATCGCCAGGTATTGCCATTGGAGAAATGGTAGTTGTGCATCCTAAAGCTGATTTAGCAACTATCGCGATAGAAACAGCCGATAAAGTTGAACCACAACTCGCCACATTTAATGATGCCGTGAGTCGAACGGTTGCCGATCTTACTCAAATGAGTGAAAAACTCAAAGCGATCATCACTGATAACAGCCTTGATATTTTTGATGTTTATAAACACTTACTCGAGAGTGATAGTTTTAAAACAGAGGTTATCGCAAAAATACATAAAGGTTTTAACGCTGAGAGCGCTTTGAAACTGGTTGTAGACAGTTATGTTATGCAATTTGAAGCTCTCGATGATGAGTATTTGCGAGAGCGAGCATATGACATTAAAGACCTAGGTAATCGCTTACTGAATAACATCCAAAATCTCAGTGAAGCGGAGCAACTGTTACCCAAAAAATTTATACTGGTTGCTGAAGATGTTAGTGCAACAATGCTCGCAGAATATCAACACCTCGGTTTATTAGGGATTGTTTCAATTACCGGTTCTAACAATTCTCATACTGCTATTTTAGCGAAAGCTTTAAATATCCCTGCAATAATGGGCGTTGACTATTTTACTATTCGGCAGTTACATAAAAAAAAGGCTATTTTAGACGGCTATGGTTATCAGCTTTATGTAACGCCCAATGATGCGTTAATACAAGAATATCGTCATATTTTATTGGCAGAAAGTGCACTTAACGCGCAAGTAAAAGAAGCAGAACATTTACCCGCAACTACAAAAGATGGCTTTTGCGTTAGCCTGTTAATAAATGCAGGTTTATCAGCAGGATTTGAATATTCTCAAAATGTTGGTGCAGATGGTGTAGGCTTGTATCGCACTGAAATACCCTTTATGAATCGCAGTTGCTTCCCTTCAGAGTCTGAGCAAACAGCTTTATATCGAGATGTTCTTGCATCATTTGAAGGTAAGCCAGTTACCATGCGTACTTTGGATGTAGGCGGCGATAAGTCGTTACCATATTTTCCTATTATTGAAGCTAACCCTTTTTTAGGTTGGCGTGGTATTCGAATTACCTTAGATCACCCTGAAATATTCTTAGTTCAAATACGCGCCATGATGAAAGCGAACCATGGTATTGGTAACTTAGCTATAATGTTACCTATGATCTCAAGTATTACCGAAGTCGATGAAGCTATTCGATTAATTAACCAAGCATACTATGAGCTATCTGCAGAATTGTTTTGTAATGACAATGACCCACTTATCCGACCTAAAGTAGGTGTGATGATAGAGGTGCCAGGTATTATTTTTCAGTTAGAAGATTTAGCTAATAAAGTAGATTTTTTCTCTGTGGGCAGTAATGACTTAACACAATATTTGTTAGCTGTTGACCGTAATAATAGCCGTGTAGCGAGTTTATATGACTTTTACCACCCAGCAGTTTTACGTTCATTACATTATATTGCCCAAAAAAGCCAAGCCCAAAATATGCCAATCAGCATTTGTGGCGAGTTGGCTAATGAACCTACAGGTGCCATTTTACTTATCGCTATGGGTTACAAAAACTTAAGTATGAGCGCACACAGTCTTGCGAAAATAAAGTGGGTTATTCGTCATGTTGAATATCGTGAATTAAATCAAATTTTAGAGCGAGTTTTAACGTTAACCAATACCTCAGAAGTGCACAGTTATATGCATGAGCAATTAGTGCAATTAGGTTTAGGAGAATTTATTCATGCCAGATTACAATAACTTCTTATCAAAAGGCTT